>CADBSR010000198.1 GCA_902797385.1 uncultured Lachnospiraceae bacterium | reverse complement strand
GGTCACCAGGCCCAGCAGCAGGCGGTCCTTGGTGACATAGCAGGTGTAGATGGTCTCCTTGTCCACGCCGGTGCGGCGGATGCGGGTGATGGCGTCCGCCACGGTCATGTCCGGCCGCAGGGAAACATATTCGGTCGTCATCAGCGAGCCGGCGGAATTCTCCGGATAGCGCAGGATCTCGTTGATCTCGCGGCGCATCTGCGGATCGGCCGCGCGCAGGATGCGCTTGACCACATTGGCCGGCATCTCTTCCACGATATCCACGGCGTCATCCACGTAGAGCTCATCCAGCACTTCTTTCAGTTCCGTATCCGAGAAAGACTTGATCAGCAGTTCCTGCAGCTCCGGATCCATTTCCACGAAGGTTTCCGCGGCCTGTTCCTTGGGCAGCAGGCGGAACAGAAGGGGCATCCCCTTCTCCTCCATATCGTTTAATACCGCCGCGACGTCCGCCGGATTCATTGTCACCAGCACATCCCGGATAGTATTGTACTTTTTGGCGGCCAGCAGTTCCTCAAAGGTCCCTGCCAGCGAAAAACTGGTTTCGTTCATGATTTGTTCTTCGGCATGTCCTGCCTGGAAAGAACAGCAGTCAGAAAATAAAATACGAGGAAATGTCCCGTTTTAATGGGAGGGGATCACTCGTACCTCGGCCTGTACTGCCAGCGTTTCCTGCGTCCACGTCATTTCCTCCTTGCAGATTTTGATTCGGTCTTTTAAGGATAGCCTTTCCGGGCTTTTTTGTCAACCTTTTACACGATCTTCTTGACATAAGAGCGGCGTTTCTTATGCTCCACGGAATCGAAGCGCTGCTTCCACAGATTGCGGATCGGATAGTTGTTTTCGAGATTCAGATTGGTCTCCGCAAAGCGGATGCTCTTGCTGCTGCGCAGCATCTTATCCAGGCCCGACGCGACCATGACGCTGACGCCCTTGTTCTCCCACTCCGGCGCCACGCCGATCAGCGCCAGATCCAGAATTTCCGGCGCCTTCAGCGATTTCAGGACGCGGATCAGGCAGCCCGGCGTCAGGCGTCCGCCGGATTTCTGCACCGCCTTCGCGATGGAGGGGAAGCACAGCCCGAAGCAGACGGGGCGGCCGGCCTCATCCAGGATCACGGTCACATATTCCTTCTTGATGATCAGCCGGAAATTGCTGATCAGCATCTTCTTCATGCCGTCCGTGAACGGGACGGTCCCGTACACCTCTTCATAACTGGCGTCGATCATCTCAAAGAACATGTCCGCATAGCGCCTGATGAAGTCGTTCGTGTTCTTCGCATCGTCATAGCGGAGTTTATAGCGCTTCATGATCAGCTCGCTCAGACGGGCCATTTTCCCGTCGTCTTCCGCCTTGGGACGCACCATGCTCTCAAACCAGTCCACATCCTTGCCGTAGCCGCAGCCTTCCACCAGGGCAGGATAATAATCGTAATTGTACTGCTCCTCAAAAGTAGCCAGGTGTTCAAAGCCGTCGATCAGCATGCCCTCGCGCTCCAGATCGCTGAAGCCCAGCGGTCCGACGACTTCTTCCATGCCCTTCTCCCGGGCCCAGTCTTCCACTGCTGTGAAAAGGGCCTTCGCGACTTCCTGATCATTCACCGCATCAAACCGCGTAAAGCGGACTCGCTTCTGCTTCCACTTCTCGTTGGCCGCCTTCTGCAGAATACCGGAGATCCGGCCCACGACTTCCCCGTCCCGGTAAGCCAGATAATAGACGGCTTCACAGGTATCGTAATAGACATAATCCCGACGGAACATCTTCTTCTCGTCCCCGTACAGAGGCGGAACGAACTGTTTGCAGTCCCGATACAGTTTCAGAGGGAATTCAATAAACTCACGCTGTTCTTTCCTGCTGCTGACTTCGCGAATCGTAATCATAAGAACTCCTTGCGGCTGCCGGCGGATCCCGGTGCCAATCAGTATTCTGGTACTTAATTCTTAAACAATTATAAACTTTATGCATAAAAAATCAAGTCCCGGCAGCGAGAAATCGGTTCGGAGCTCAGGGGAGGGCGAACCCCGGTCAGGCTGCGCCGTAGAAAATGTCGTCAAGCTCCTTCGCGATCGTCCGGGCCAGCTTCTAAAATTGTCAATAGTTTTCCTTCTTCATCCCGCACCTTGCTGTTCTTCATAGCCAGTTCGGCTGCCGCAAATACCATACGTCTCGCGTTTCTCAAATCACCTTTGGCGATATAGTCCGCATACTTGCGATCATTCTTTGCGTTCGTATATCTGATTGTTTTCGCAATAGCTTGCCACTTTAATTCTCTCTGGGCATCTGAAAGAAGCCCATCAGGCAGATATTTCACGATATCGATAGTGTAAAATAGTT
>CADBSR010000197.1 GCA_902797385.1 uncultured Lachnospiraceae bacterium | reverse complement strand
TTGCTCCTAGGCCATCTTGTTTACCATAAGGGTCAAACGAGAAATTTTGCGGGAAGTGGTGTTCTTGTGATAGACGCCCTTGCTGGTCGCTTTTTCAAGCTCCGTCATAGCCGCCTTCAGTGCCGTTTCAGCTTCCGCCTTATTGCCGCCGTCAACCGCTGCGTAAACTTTCTTCACAAAAGTCTTGACGCGGGAACGGATCGCTTTGTTGCGGGCAGCATTTCTCTCGGCAACGAGAACTCTCTTCTTCGCAGATTTAATGTTAGCCAATGTTCTACCTCCACATCGTATTGTTCGGCGGAGTGGGTTAGTCTCCTCCGGACTAAAGGATCATCGTCAGACACGAAACGATAATCGCAAATATATTAGCCTGTTTTGCATCCTGTGTCAAGCACTTTTTCAGAAAAACTGAAAAAGAATCAAGACTGTGCCAGACGGCGCCGGATGCGGATGGCCGTCGTCATGATCCGGAACCGGCCGGCGGCAAACAGGGCGAAGAGGATCCGCTGCTTGGGCGCCAGGAAGGAAGAGCGGCTGAGGGCTTTTATCTCCGGATGAGAAGCCGTAAAAGACTTGGCGTAGGCTTTTATCTCAGCCTGATCATAGGAGGGATCCATCATAAAGTAAAGGATGCCATCCAGCACCCCGCGATAGGCGGAGGCTTTCAGTTTTGTGAAATGTTCCTTGTCCCACAGGCCCCATTGCTTCATAAACGGCTTGAAGAAAGCAAACTTACCGGTATTGAAGCGCTGCTCCAGGCGGCTCTTGTCAAATACATGCATGACGCTGTCGTTGCGCATACGGTAGCGGCATAAGGGCTTGGTCGTATAGATGATTTTTGTGGCGTGGGTCAGGGGATAGAGGCCATGCAGGGCATCTTCCCCATAGGGATTGGAAAGATAGGGGCCGTAGTCCGTTGGATCCGCCTGGAAAAGACTGGTTCTGACCGCTTTTGTCCAGAGTGAATCCAGATAATTTCCCTGGATATAGAGCTCATAAAGCGGCTTTTTTTCTTCTTCCGTCGTAAAACAGCGCCTGTCTTCAAACAGCGGAGGCCGTCTGTCATCCGGCCGCTTGTCATCATAGAAGGCGGTGAATTCGTACAGGATCATGTCCGGATCCCCGGCCTCCGCCCGAAGGGCATGGAGAAAGGAGAGCGTGCCTTCTTCCATGAGATCATCCGAATCCAGCCACAGGATAAACTCTCCGCGGGCCGCGTGGATAGCCTCCCGCCTGGTAGGGATGGTCCCCCGGTGAGGGCAGTGCAGAACGCGGATCCTGTCCCCATACTGTCTGGCAAACATATCGCAAAGCTGACCGCTGTTATCAGGCGATCCGTCCTCGACAAGCAGGAGCTCGTAATCGTCAAAATCCTGGGCCAGAACAGACTCCACGGATCGTACCAGATACTCCTCAGCTTTATAGACCGGCATCAAAATACTGAATTCCATAAAGACCTCTTTCCTATTGAATCGGTATTATAACTATAGCGGAACTTGCATTATTATTCAAGTGGATGTATAATTTTTACTATTCTTGACAGGAGTTGCCCTATGCTGGATTTAGTCAGTATCATCATGCCGGTCTATAATACGAAGGCCTATCTGGAGAAAGCCGTCCGGAGCGTCATGGATCAGACGTGGCAGAACTGGGAACTGCTGCTGGTGGATGACGGTTCCACGGACGGCTCTGCGGATCTTTGCGATCGTCTGGCCGGACAGGACAAACGGATCCGGGTGTTTCATCAGGAAAACCATGGGGTGAGCGTTGCCAGAAACACGGGCCTGGAAGCGGCGGTCGGTTCCGCCATAGCGTTTCTTGACAGCGATGACTATTATGAACCGTCCTGCCTTGAGACCCTTCTGGATATGCAGAAAAAAGCCGGGGATATCCCCGTCTGCTGTGCGTTTTTTGAAGAAAGGTCAGGCGGCACGCAGGTTCCGGCCAAAGCCCTCCCTCAGAAACAGCTCCCGATGGACGATTTCCTTTACGAAGTCTTTCTGGGAACGCTTTCTCTGCCTGTCTGTATTGCAACATGGCTGCTTCCGGCCTCTGCCGCCTGCCGGCACCGTTTCGATGAATCGCTTCGTTTCGGAGAGGACAGTCTGTATATCAGTGAGATCCTGGCTGAATATCCCGAGGTTTACTATGACCCCGTCCCGCTGTATCATTACCGGATCGAGCGGGAGGGCAATACGGTCAATGAACACTCCTTCCGCAAAAGTCAGAACGCCTTCCGCTCGGATCTTCAGATATACCGGGCATTCTGCGGAAAGCTTCGCAAGACAGAACAGGTCCTCCTGAAACATCTTGTGGAAGATGCCTCCGCCTGTGCCCGTTATGCAGCCAGGGAAGGTCTTTCGTCGGAAGCCGGCCTTTACCGCAAAAAAGCATTCTGTTTCTGGAAAAAGATGATCCAAGGTCCGGATATCAGCCGCCATGACAAGATCCGTCTTCTGGGGTACAGTCTGTTCCCGCGGCTCAGTGAAAAAATTATGCTGCGTATCTATGGGAGAGTTTAATATGTCAGATCATAAACCGATCAGTATCATCATTCCGGTCTACAATGTCCTCCCGTACCTGAAAAAGTGTTTCGACAGTGTCGTGGCGCAGACGGTTCCGGATTGGGAGATGATTCTTGTGGACGACGGCTCTACCGACGGATCCGGCAAACTGTGCGATGAACTGGCCGCAGCAGAAAAACGGGCTGTGGTGATTCATCAAAGAAACCAAGGCCTCTCTCAGGCCCGCAATGCCGGAATCCAGCGTGCGAGCGGCGATTTTATATTGTTCCTGGACAGCGATGACAGCTGGGATCCGGATCTTCTGGAAAAACTGATGCAGGAGAGCAGACGCAGTGAGGCCGACCTGATCCTTTTTCCGCTTCTTCAGGAAGATGAAGACGGAAACATCCTGCCTTCCGAAGCCTTTCTTTCTCCCGGCCTTTACAGCGGGGATGAGTTGCTGGCTTTTCTGTGCAAGGAAAACATCCCGGACCTCATCACGTCCGTCAATCGCCTGTACCGGCGTGACCTGTGGAAAGATTTAGCCTTTCCGGCAGGAAAATACCATGAAGACGAGTTCGTGGCGCACAGGATCTACCGGGCCTGTTCCAGGATCCTCGTCCTCTCCGGGCCGAAGTATCACTATCTTCGCCGGCAGAGCAGTATCACGGGGCAGATCAATCCTATAAAGATCGTGGATGCCCTGGAAGCCTTCCTGGACCGGTATGAGATCCTGACAGCAGAAGAAAAGGCCTCTTTCGGAATGCCTTTATGCCGCAAGATCCTTCACTATTATCTGACCCTGCTGGACTTGCAGAAGGCATTGATCCTGAATCATAACCATGTATTTCTCTCCACGAAGCGGTATCTTTCGGACAGGATCCGGGAAAAACCCAAGGATTTTTCAAAAGGAGAGAAAGTCGCTGTCAGGATGCCCGCCCTCTGGCAGGCCGTTCATCAAATCAGACATAAAAAAGGAGCGAAACCATGAATTTTCTGGATAAAATGGAGCAAAAGCTTGGGAAATATGCCATCAAAAACCTGATGGTCTATCTCTTGGTTTTTTTCGTGGGCGGTTTTATTCTGAATTATGTCAATCCGAATTTCTATTTTGACTATCTGTGCCTGGATATGGAACGGATCTTTGCCGGCGAGGTCTGGCGGCTGATCACCTTTATTATTTATCCGCAGACGACCAGCATCCTCTGGTTCGTGCTGGAGATTTTTATTATGTTTTCTCTCGGCCGATCACTGGAAAGACTGTGGGGGACGTTCTATTTTAATCTTTATATTTTTATCGGCCTCATCTCACTCATCCTGGCCTCGCTGCTCGTCTATGTTTTCGGTCATCAGATCCTGCTGCTGACCCCCAGCAATCTGTATTTGTCCCTGATCCTGGCTTTCGGGATCACGGTGCCGGATATGCAGTTCCTGCTGTATTTTATCATCCCGATCAAAGCAAAATATATTATGGCTTTCTACGGAGCCATCCTTCTGTATCAGTGCATTACCGGTGGATGGGATGTTCGTATCAGCATTTTTGCTTCCCTCTTTAACTTTTTCCTGTTTGCCCTCCTGATCCGGCGGCCCTTCCTTCGTGTCCGCCAGGGAATAAGACGGTATGAGTTCAAACGGAAAATGCAGGAAGCGCAGAAGACCACACAGCCCCTGCGTCCCATGGGCGTGAGACATATCTGTGCGGTGTGCGGCCGGACCAATATCAGTAATCCAGAACTGGAATTCCGTTTCTGCACCCGCTGCGCCGGCAACCGCGAATATTGCATGGATCATTTGTACACGCACGTTCATGTGCAGCCCGGAGAAGAGACGGGAACGGGGAACCATTCATAAGCGCATCCTGAAACAGGGGCCTCGCCCCTGTTTTTTTATTATTTTTTTAAATTTTATGTAGACTATTTATGAATATGTGATATAATGAGAATAACTTGAACGCCGCTTGAGCTTCGGCGAAAAAATTGTAGGAGGAGTTGTTATGGCTCAGAATGAACCCAAAAAGGGGGGTATCCTTAAGGCATACCTGAATTTCAACGTACTGTACAAGATTCTGATCGGTCTTGTCATCGGTGCCATTGCCGGCATTATCCTGGCAGCCAGTGGAGTTACGGCTTTACCTGCCTGGATCAGTATGTTCGGCACCATCTTCACCAGACTGCTGAAGATGATCATCATCCCGATGATCGTCGGTTCCCTGGTCGTCGGTGCGGCTTCCGTATCGCCTGCCACAGTCGGTAAGGTCGGTATCCGCGTCGTCGTCATCTACCTCATCACGTCCGCCTTCGGTGTTATCATCGGTCTGCTGATGGGCAATATTTTCCAGCCGCATGCCGTGATGGAAGCCATCGAAGTCGCTGAGAAGGTTCCTGCCACGACCGACCAGACGATCTGGACGATCATTGCCAACATCATTCCCACGAGCGTCTTGTCTTCGCTGGTCAATGAGACCGTGCTGCAGGTCATTTTCTTCTGCCTGATCTTCGGTCTGTGCCTGTCTTATATGAAGACTTCCACTGACGAGCGCATCAAGACCATCTCCACGACCATGTACAACGTGTTCGACTGCCTGACCGAAGTCATGATGAAGATCGTGTCCGGTATCATGCAGTATGCGCCTATCGGCGTTGCTGTTCTGATCTGCGAAGTCTTCGCCAAGAACGGTGCGAAAGTTGCCGGCTCGCTGCTGATCGTGGTCATTGCCTGCTTCCTGGGCTATGCGATCCACATCGTACTTGTCTACGGCGGTCTGCTCAAGATCTTCAGGATCAAGATCGGTACCTTCTTCAAGGAAGCCCGTACCCCGTTCATTACCGCTTTCGTTACCCGTTCCTCCAACGGCACGCTGCCGACGACCATGACGGCTGCCGAGAATCTGGGTATCGACAAGGAAGTCTACGCCTTCTCCCTGCCGCTCGGCGCCACCATCAACATGGACGGCACGGCTATCTATCAGGGCGTATGTGCCTTCTTCCTGGTCATGACCTGCTTCGGCCGCAGCCTTACCTTCGGTGAAATGGGCATGATCGTTCTGTTGGCAACGTTAGCCTCCATCGGTACAGCCGGTGTTCCCGGTGCCGGTGCCATCATGCTGGCTATGGTTATGGCCGGTATCAACATGCCGATCGAAGCCGGTACCACGCTGGCTCTTGCCTATGCTATGATCCTCGGCATTGATGCGCTGCTGGATATGGGCCGCACTGCTCTGAACGTGACCGGCGACCTGACCTGCACGGCCTGCATTGCCAAGAAGCTTGGCCTGTTAAAGAAGGATTCCGTCCTGAAATAAATGAACAAAAAAGCGCTTGAAAACCGATTGCGGGAGTTGTCCCTCTACAGTGAGTATTATCTCCGAAAAGAACTGAAGCCGCTTTCGCAGCTGATCAAAGACGGAGAGACGCTGAACTGCATTCTGACCGGCGTACATGAGGCCAACCGGAAGATGGTTGCCGTGACGGATCAAAGGATCCTGATCATCTTTGCCGGCGCTCTGGGCTCCGGTGAGTTCAAAGTCGTGAAACGAGACGCCGTCAAAGAGTACTGGTTCAGGAAAAAGATCCTGTTTTCCTCCTTTGGCTTTTCCACCGAAGGAGGGGAAGAATTCGTTTTCACCAATACGCAGGGAAGCATGAAATCACTGTTTGAGTGGGCTATGGCGCAGCCGGTCCCTTCGGGGGTTTGAGGGG
>CADBSR010000196.1 GCA_902797385.1 uncultured Lachnospiraceae bacterium | reverse complement strand
GTTGCGTTTGATGGTTTTCTGATCCATGGCGATTTTCCTTTTTTATTTTCTTGATATTGCGTTATACGAGGCTTTCGATTTCATCCAACAGTTCGCCGAAGTAGGCGAGCGCTTCGCCAACGGGCTTCGGGGAGCTCATGTCCACGCCGGCGATCTTCAGGAGGCTGACCGGATCCTGGCTGGAGCCGCCGGACAGGAAGCGCTTGTAGTCTGCAACGGCCGGCGCGCCTTCCTTTAAGATCCGTTTGGCGATCGCCACAGCGGCTGAAAAACCGGTGGCGTACTGGAAGACGTAGTAGTTGTAGAAGAAGTGCGGGATGCGCGCCCATTCCAGGGCAATGCGGTCATCCGTCACCATATCAGGCCCGAAATACAGGGCGTTCAGGGCTTTGTACTTTTCGCACAGGATGTCTGCGGTCAGCGTCTCGCCGTTTTCCGCCATCTGGCCCATCATCAATTCGAACTCCGCGAACATGGTCTGACGGTAGATGGTGCCTTTGAACTGATCCAGGAAGTGGTTGATGAGGGCGGCCCGCTCCTTCTTATCCGTCGTGTGATCCAGCATGTAGTTCATCAGAAGGACTTCATTGCAGGTGGAGGCGACTTCGGCGACGAAGATGACGTAATCCGCGGTGGAAACCGGCTGATTTTCCTTGCTGAACCAGCTGTGCATGGAATGACCCAGCTCGTGGACCAGCGTGAAATTGGCATCCAGGTTGTCGTGATGGTTTAAAAGGATATACGGGTGCGGTCTGGCTCCGCCGGAGGAGTAGGCGCCGCCGCGCTTGCCTTCGTTTTCATAGATATCGATCCAGCGCTCGTCAAAGGCGCGGTTTAAAAGTGCTACATAGTCGTCGCCGAGCACCTGCATGGCGGCCAGGACGTTGGCCTTGGCTTCATCAAAGTAGATCTTTTTGTCGCTGCCTTCGATGATAGGCCGGTAAACGTCGTACATGTGCAGTTCATCGACGCTCAGCAGACGCTTGCGCAGTGCCACGTAGCGGTACATCTTGTCCAGATTGTCGTGGACGGCGGCGATCAGATTGTGGTAGACCGCGACCGGAACTTCGGTGTCGTTAAGCGAGGCCTCCAGGGTGGTCTCGTAGTGGCGGGCGTTCGCGAAATAGCGCAGCTTTTTAAACTGCCCTTCCAGGGTGGCGGCGATGGTATTTTTAAAATCACCCAGACGGTCGTAGTATTTTTCGTAGGCGTCGCGGCGAAGAGCGCGGTCGGCACTTTCCAGGAGCGGCACAAGCGTCCCGTTGGTCAGGGTGTGCTTGCCGCCTTCACTGTCAACGGCATCCGGGAAGCGCAGCTCGGTATTGCGCAGCGTGGAGCCGATCCGATCCGGCGCGCCGGCAATTTCCTGCGCTCCGGCCAGCAGTGTCTCCTCGGCAGGACTTAAAATATGAGCCGCTTTGCGGCGGATCTGATATAAGCTCCGCTCATATTCCTTCAGAGCCGGTTCCTCTTTCAGGAAGCGGTCCAGCGTCTCCTGGGGGATGGCCATGATTTCGGGGGCCTGGAAGGCGGCGGCGCGGTACACGCTGATGATGGCGCTGCGCGCTTTGCCGAGCATGGCCTGATGCTGGCTGTCGGAAAGATCCACGTCGGCCCCGAGCGAGGCGTAGCCGGAGACCTTGCCGCCCAGAACTTCGGCTTCATCACTCAGGCGGAAAAAGGCCAGCAGGGAGGCAGCACTGTCTGCCAGATGTCCCTGATAAGCGGCAAACTTTTCTGCATACGCGGAAAACTCCTTTAAACCGCTTTCCCAGGCAGCGTCATTTTCAAAAATGGCGGTCAGATCCCAGGTGTATTCGGCGGGAACTTCAGAACGTTTGGGAATAGACATAAAAACCTCCGATCTTGATACAATCGTAACCTACATTATATCAGATATTGAAAAGCGTGCAAGAGGAAACAAACGGAAAATAACGCTTTTTACCCAAAAGACAGGGGACGGTTCTCTGTCTTTGAGAACTGTCCCCTGTCTTTGCTGCTTTTACTCTGTCATTTTCCCAAGACAGAGAACCGTCCCCTGTCTTTGATTTTCCCAAGACAGAGAACCGTCCCCTGTCTTTGATTACATCGGCGGGAGGGAGGCGAAGCTGGCTTGCAGTGCGGCGTCGTCGGGAATGTAGTCCGTCATGGTGCCGTCATGGAACTGCTCGTAGGCTTTCATATCGAAGTAGCCGGTGCCGGTCAGACCGAAGAGAATGGTCTTTTCTTCCCCGCTCTCGCGGCAGCGGATCGCTTCATCGATGGCAGCCTTGATGGCGTGGGAGCTTTCCGGTGCGGGCAGGGTGCCTTCTGCGCGGGCGAAAAGCTCGGCGGCAGCAAAGACGGCAGTCTGCTCGTAGGCGACGGCTTCCAGCAGCCCCTGATGCCGCAGCTCTGAAAGAACGGGGCTCATGCCGT
>CADBSR010000195.1 GCA_902797385.1 uncultured Lachnospiraceae bacterium | reverse complement strand
TGCCAGCCGGGCTTGCCGGCCTTGCGGAAGAGGCACCACCTTCCGATCACGAGCAGGATAACGAGAATGACGGCGAGTGCGGCCCCGACCAGCAGAAGGATCGGGAGGGTGCCGGAGGCAACTTCCGATGCCAGCGGCGTTCCGTCGTAATCGGCGGAGAGGAAGTTGTTAACCTTTGCCTCAAAATCGCCCTCCTGGACAAAGGAGCCGACCTTGTAGAAGCCGACCTTTCCGTCGCGGTCAATAAACACGGTGGTCGGGAATGCGGTGACGTCCAGAAAGTCCAGTGCGTCGCCGGCCGTGCCCATCGGGAAGCTCAGTGCGTTTTCTTCCTTATAGGCCGCGATCATCTCGGCCGTGTCATTCGGGTCGCCGGAGACCGAGAGGATCACCATCTTGTCGCGGTTCGCCTGGTAAACTCTCTCCATGTCGGGAAACTCCAGCTTGCAGGGGCCGCACCAGGTGGCGAAGACGTTCAGGACAACAAGTTCATTTTCCTTCAGAAGCTCAGAGAGCGTGGCGTCGGTCCCGTCGCAGAGCGTCACCGTGAAATCCGGCATGGGGTCGCCGGGCTGAATGCCGTCCTGGGCGGCAAAAGCCGTGCAGCTCAGGCCCGCCAGCAGCAGAAGCGCAAGGAGAACGGAAACAAATTTTTTCATGATCTTCGGTCCTTTCTTTTTAGCACAGGTTTGCGGGATGCTCCCGTGGTCTTTGATTGATTGATCAGATTGTATCACAGGATTTGTCACACTCCCGTCACATGAACAGGAAAACTTCCGATAAAAAATCATACCAGAAAAAGGCTTATTTTCAATCATTTTGCGGATGATACCGCTACATTCCAGCGGAAGGTAATTGGAAAATCCTGTTGCAAGAGGGGAAAGAATCGTTTACAATTGGCATTGGCGTTCTGATTGAGACTGACGGAGAGAAGGGGAGAATCCCTGATGAAATACGAACGAAAGAATGCTACCGCATCGATCGTGCTGATCGGAAGCCTGATTCTCGCGATCATCCTGGTGGCCGGAACGATGTGGATGGGGACTCAGGCCAGGCGTGACACGGAAGAGGCTGTCCGCTCGGTAAGCCTGCTGTATCTCGATGAGCTGGCGGGACGCCGCGAGCAGGTCGTGGAGAGCAACCTCCGGGAAAAGATCCAGACGATCCGTGTGGCCATTGAACTGATGACCGACGAGGATCTCAGCGACAAGGCGCATCTTGAGGCATACCAGACGCGCATGAAGCAGCTCTATCATCTGGACAAGTTTGCCTTCGTGGACACGGACGGCCTGATCTATTCCTCTACCGGAATCCAGAGTGATATCGACGAATACGCCTTTGACTATCGGGCCCTCTCCGAACCGGAGATCTCTCTCTACCATCCGGAAAGCGCGGACAAGCGTGTCGTGATCGCGGTGCCGGTCAGCATCCCCTACCAGGGAAAAATCCTGTCCGTCTGCTTTATGGCCATCGACATGCAGGAAATGCTCTCGGGAGTCTCTCTCTGACGACCAACACCGGCATCGCGACCTTCTGCAACATCTATACGGAAAGCGGCTCCGCTCTGACCGATTCCGTCCTCGGCGGCCTCGCCATGGAGGATAACCTCCTGGATGCCATGCGCATTGCGGCCTTTGAACCGCCCTATTCCTATGAAAGCTTCCTGCAGGAATTCCAGGCCGGAACACGGGGCGTCGTTTCCTTCACGTTCAACGGCATTCGGGAAACCCTCACCTATATTCCCGTAAGCGGAATCGACTGGCAGCTGACCTATCTGATCCGCGAGAGCGTCATCAGCGAGCGCATCAGCTCCATTTCGGAGGGAGCCGTCAGGCGGAGCATTGTCCAGTCCGTTCTGACCGTCGCTGCCATGCTGCTGATGTTCGGCCTGATCTTTGAACAGACCAGGAGAAACAGCAGGCTTCTGCTGGAACAGGAAACGGCCGAGGCGGAAAACCGCGTGAAGCGGGAGGAACTGGAGCATCGTCTGGCGCTGCAGGAGAAGCTGCTGGAGGAAGAGCGGCAACGCGAGCAGCAGGACAAAATGATCACCGCGCTGGCCGCCGACTACTGGAGCGTATACTATCTGGAGCTGGACAAGGATGCCGGCGTCTGCTACCAGGCACACACGGATCTGGATTCGCCCGGCTTTAAGGTCGGGGAGCATTTTACCTATCTCTCCTCGGTGACCGCCTATGCCAATCAATACATCACCGATCAGTACCGGGAGGAGTTTCTGCGTTTTATCCAGCCGGATTCCATCCGGGAGGGGCTGAAACAGCAGCGCGTCATTTCCTATACCTATATGGTGAAGCGCCACGGAAAAGTGAGCTATGAAACGGTCCGCTTTGCCAGTGTTCACCATGCCGGCGATCAGGACGGGCAGCAGATCGACAGTGTGGGCGCCTGCTTTGTGGATGTGGACGCAAACACCCGCCATG
>CADBSR010000194.1 GCA_902797385.1 uncultured Lachnospiraceae bacterium | reverse complement strand
GCCTGCGAGACCTCGTCCAGATAGTTGTACTGGATCTGGCAGAAATCCCAGTCATAGGCATTCAGGATCTTCAAAAACATCTCGGAATTGCCGTGGAAGGAAAAGCCGATCTGGCGGATCTGTCCCGCCGCCTTTTTCTCCCGGATCCAGTCTTCGATCCCAACCTGCTTTAAGCGTTCCCACTGATACACATCCGTCATGTGGTGCATCAGATAATAGTCCACATAGTTCGTCTGCAGGCGGGAGAGCTGCTCGTTGAAATACCGGTCCAGCGCCGCGCGGGAACTGATCATGTACTGCGGCAGCTTGGTCGCGATATTGATCTTTTCCCGGATCCCGTTTTTGGTCAGGATCTTCCCGAGCGCCACTTCACTGCCCGGATAAATATATGCGGTATCGTAATAATTCACACCGGCTTCGTAAGCTGTCAGGAGCTCCTTTTCCGCCTTTTCCAGATCGATGCTGCGTCCCTTTGTGGTAAAACGCATGCAGCCGTAACCCAGAAGGGAGATCGGCTCGCCGTTTCTGTTGTTTCTGTACTGCATTGTCTGTCTTCCTCTTATTGTTGCCTGATTCCGGGGCCGGCCCGTATGATCCCGTTTTACATCCAGCGGATGCTGCCAAGGATCTCCTCGATCACCGGCCGGCTGTCTTCCTTCAAAGCCCGCCGGAAATACACATGGATATTGTAGATCGTTTTATTTTCCTTCATGACCCAGGTCTCTCCGATCATATAGACCCCCTGAGCCTGATACTGATAGCGGAAGCCCTCCGCTTTTCTGCCGCCAAGCAGCCGGGAGCAGAATTCATCCCGCCGGTATCCGAACTGCCGCATGGGCGTGCGGATCCTGGCTTCAGCCCCCCTGGCAATATCCGCTACACCGGCCAGCCAGCCGGCCAATCCCGCCGGTTTCCAGCCCGCACAAAGCAAAATATGTCTTTCGGGATCGGAAATGCAAAAACGCGGCGGCTCACCGTACGCATGCAGCGCGTCGATCTCTTCCCTGCTTAAGATTTTAAACCCGTCCGGGACACTTAATTCCCAGGCCCCGTTCAGACAAACCTTTTCCACGATCGCATCCGCTCCTTTATTTCAACTTTTCGCAGAACGCCCGGAGCTTTGCGTCACTTTCCTCTGTCCGCTTCGTTTTCGGATCAATCAGCGTCAATTCCGCATCCCACGCAGGAATTCCCAGGAATTTTTTCAGCTTGTCCGCCGTTTTCTGTCCGCCCGCTCCCATGCAACAGGTAAAGACCGCGAAATGAGAAGCCTTCCAGCCCGCCTTCTGTTCGCTGATAAAGCTGCGGATGGGCGGCGTAAAGGTCCCGGCCCAGACCGGGGTTACGAAAACGATGCGTTCATACGCCTCTTTATCAAATGGATACGGTTTCAGTTTCGGTTCTTCTCCCATCAGGGCACTCTTCCCGCCCCACAGGAACTTTTTGGCACCGGACTGCGGATACGCCTCTTCCGGCTCCAGGCGGACCAGATCTGCCTCTAATTCCCGCGCGATCATTTCAGCCGCATAGGCCGCATTTCCCGATTGAGAATAATATACAACCGCTGTTTTCATGTTTTCCTCCCTGCTCACTGATGACTGCCTTGGGGTGGCAGCGTATTTTATAATTTAGGGTCAAAGCTCAGGCGATAGCGCTGACGGTACTGACCCGGGCTGATCTCCATGACCTTCCGGAACGTAGAGATAAAATTGGAATTGTTTTTGAAGCCGGCCATTTCTCCGGATTCCTGCACGGAATAACCGGCTCGTAAGAACTGGGCGGCATACTGGATCCGCACGGACGTGATGTATTTTCCGACGCTGATCCCGGTCGCGGTCTTGAAGATCCGGCAAAGATAATGTTTGTTGTAGAAAAACATCTCCGCCACTTCCTCCAGACTTAAGGAATGCGTCGGATTTTCCAGAATATAGCTGATAATGGGCCTTACCCGCCGATAATTCCTCGCTGCTTCGCTGTCCGCGTCCGGATTTTCAAAGCGTCCGGCCCGGCTGTATTCACCCAGGCGGACCAAAAGTTCCAGGAACGACAGATTTCTTCTTAGATCCGCTCCGAAATGGCGCGTTTTGCTTTCACAGGTCCTGAACAGTTCTTCCATGGACCTCGTCTCGGTTTCATTTAAGAAAATGGCATGATGGTCCTGCTGGAACGCTTCCAGAAGATCGGTCTCCCGGCTGGTATACTCCCGAAGGTCCGCGGGATTGAAATTGATAATATACCGAACATACTCTTCATCCGGCAGAGACGTTGACATATGCAGCAGTCCGCTTCGGATGAGAAGGATCGTCCCGCGTGTGGCCCGGATCATTTCCGATTCCAGAAGGAAAGAGCAGGTCCCCTGCGCCACGAAGAGGATCTCATACGGATCATGGAAATGATAATGCGTCATTTCCCAGGTCATGTCTTTATTAATGGCGGCTGTAAACAGATTGTCCATAAAGTTCCTTTCCTCCGTCTCCAACTGCATTCTACAGGAGAAGTGAACGATTTGCAAGGTTTTTCAAAAAAAACTTGCTGATTTTGCCTGTTTTATTGTTTTGTTGTCTTTTTTGCTAAAAAAAGATCGATTGACAACGGATGCCTTTTTCTTTTATACTGTTCCGGAAAGATCTGTTGTCCTTCGGGAGAAAGGGGGTGTCTCATGAAAGCGATAATCGCTATGTCCGGCGGTGTGGATTCCAGTGTCGCGGCTTACCTGATGCAGCAGCAGGGCTATGAATGTGCCGGCTGCACCATGAAACTGTATGAGAATACCGATGCCGCCCTGCCGGAAGGAAAGACCTGCTGCAGTCTCGACGATACAGAGGATGCCCGCAGCGTGGCCCGGCGTCTCGGCATGCCCTTTTATGTATTCAATTATACCGGTGAATTCCGCGAAAAAATCATCGGCCGCTTTGTGGAGACCTATCTTGCCGGCCGGACGCCGAATCCCTGCATTGACTGCAATCACTGCATGAAATTCGGCTCGCTTCTGGACCGCGCGCTTCTTCTGGGCTATGACAAGCTTGTGACCGGACATTATGCCCGCATCTCTTTCGATGGGGAAAGATATCATCTCTTAAGAGGCCTGGACGCCGGGAAGGATCAGAGCTATGTTCTTTACAGCCTCACACAGTCTCAGCTTGCCCATCTGGTTTTTCCTCTCGGAGAAATGACAAAACAGGAAACCCGGCGGATCGCCGAAGAAAACGGCTTCATTAATGCGAAAAAGCCGGACAGTCAGGATATCTGCTTTGTACCGGACGGCGATTATGCCCGCGTCATAGAACAGCATGTGAAAGCCGTTCCGCCGCCCGGAGACTTTGTCCATCTGGACGGGCGCGTCCTGGGGCGGCACAAGGGCATCATTCACTATACCATCGGCCAGCGGAAGGGCCTGGGGCTTTCCCTGCCCGCGCCGCTCTATGTGGTCCGGCTCGACACAGAAAAGAATCAGGTGATCCTGGGGCCTCACGAAGCGCTCTTTCAGACAGAGGTTCCGGTGCAGGATGTCAACTGGATCAGCGGGATGGCGCCTTTCGCCCCCATCCGCGTCGAAGCCAAACTCCGCTACCGTCAGAAAGCCGCCCCCGCTCTGGCGCTGCCGCAGGAAGACGGCTCCGTCCTGCTGCACTTTGATGAGCCGCAGCGGGCCGTGACACCCGGTCAGGCAGCGGTTTGGTATGCAAACGATGAAGTTTTGGGCGGCGGGATCATCGCATAAAAACAGCTCTTCCGGATCCCGGAAGAGCCAAAAACGTCCTGTCAGATTTATTTTATGCCCCGGCCTTTTCCGAAAGCAGGGCATGCAGGTCCGGCCGCAGGCTTTTTAAACGCAGCGGCCGGCCTTCTTTACTTAAAAAGCAATGCTCGCTCGTCCCTTCAAACACCTTTGTTCCGTCTTCTTTCGACATTTCATAGCGAAAAACCATGCGGATCCCGCTGTAGGAATCCAGATTCACACGGATCAGCAGTATATCGTCAAAGCCGCTGGTGCTTTTATAGCGGCCGTCCACCGCCGTAACGGCTGAAAGGATCCCCTCGTTTTCCAATCCGCCCCAGCTGATGCCCCAGCTGCGCAGAAGCTCGACCCGGGCCTCCTCCATAAAACGGATATAATTCGAATGATGGGTCAGCCCCATTTTATCGGTCTCATAATACTTGATCTGATGTCTGTAAATAAACGCTTCCATTGTCCTGCCATATCCTTTCTTTATTGACGGGCTGTACGCTTCCGGGTCTTTCACCGTTTTCTATTCGATCCCGTGTTCTCGTAAATCCAGCTTTTCTTCCTGCTCCTCGGCCGTGTTGTGCTTCTCCATCGTCTCCATTTTCAATTTCGAATAGGCAAAACGCTGCGTCCCGTACAGACTGTAGTAGCCCGAAAGGACAAAGGACAGCGCGACCGTCACGGCAAAATACGAAAGCCCCTGGCCGCCAAACATTTCCATAGCGATCAGCAGGGAAGCGATGGGGCAGTTCGTAGCCCCCGCAAAGAGAGCGATCATCCCGCAGGCGGCGCTTAAGGAAACCGGCAGGCCGGCAACACTTCCGAAGAGGGCTCCAAAAGCCGCACCGATACTTAGGGTCGGAACGATCTCACCGCCCCGGAAGCCGCCCGCGATCACGATCGCGGTAAAAATCATTTTCAGAATAAACGCCCACGGATCCACGTCTTCCTTCATGGCCGCGTCGATCAGTACCGTTCCGGAGCCGGTAAACTTCCGCGTCCCCACCGCCAGCGTCAGCACCGCAAATAAAAGGCCGGAGACGATCACCCGGATATACGGATTCGGCAGGATCTTTTTGGCCTGCTTTTCCACCCCGTGGATCACCAGAACCAACACGATGGCAAGACCCGCGCACAGCAGTCCCAGGGCAATGGTTTTAAGAAGCAGCGCCAGATCCATCTCCGGAACCGAAAGGATGGTCCAGCTTTCCTCCTCCGCTCCCAGGAGCCTGGCAACACCGGTCCCTATATAAGCGGAAATAATGCAGGGCACCAGGGCCGCGTAATAAAACACACCTACGGATATCACTTCAATACAAAAGACGGCTGCCGCAACCGGCGTTCCGAATAGAGCCGCAAAAACCGCAGCCATGCCGCACATAATGGCACTTCGGGCGTCTTTTTCATCCAGTCGGAACAGCTCTCCCAGGCGGGAACCCAGCCAGCCGCCCAGCTGAAGCGCTGCGCCTTCCCGTCCCACCGAAGCCCCGCCCAGGTGGGAAAGAAGGGTGGAGCCAAATATTAACGGTCCCGTCGCCATGGTCACATGATCATTGGCTGAAATGGAAGAAAGCACCATATTGGTCCCGCGGTTTTTTTCCTCACCCGTGATCTTATACAGGAAAACGATGAGAAGACCCAGTATCGGCAGCAGCAAAACCATCCAGGGCTGCCTTTCCCTGAGGCCTGTGACCGCCCGGATGCACCACCCGAAGGCGCCTCCCACCACACCGCCGATCCCACCCGTGATCAGGGCAAAAAGAGACCAGGAGACCAGATACAGGGTTCCTTCCACCACAGGATGCTTCCGGTAATTCTTTTTCATGGCATCTATCTTCCTCAAATAGCAAAAGCTGTGTTAAATATCCGGAAATATTTTAACACAGCTTTCCCTCTTATGCGAGAGGCCGAAAGAATTTTCCT
>CADBSR010000193.1 GCA_902797385.1 uncultured Lachnospiraceae bacterium | reverse complement strand
GGCCACATCACCCTGACCAAGGTCAGCATCACCGAGCCGGCAAGCGGCGACGCTTACAGCGCTGGCGAGACCATTGGTTACAAGATCACCGTTCTGAACGATGGCAACCTGACCCTCACCAACATTGAGGTGGAAGACGAGCTGACCGGCGACAAGTGGACCATTGAGTCCCTGGCTCCGGGCGAAAGCAAAGACTTCACTGCCAAGTACACGGTCACCGAAGAAGATGCTGAAAAGGGCGAAGTTGTGAACGTCGTCACCGGTAAGGGCACCACACCGGATCCTGAAAAGCCGGATGCAACGGTCACCCCGGGTGAAGATCCTGAAGCCACCTTCGTCTACAAGTACGTAGACGGCATGGGCCAGACCTGGACTAAGGGCAGCGGCAAGACGGCCGACTTCCGTATCAAGCGCAGCGTGAACGACGAAGTCAGTTACGAGCGCTTCACCGGTATTGAGATCGACGGCAAGGCTGTGGATGCGGCGAACTACACCACCGCAGAAGGCAGTGTCTGGATCTACTTAAAGCCGGCTTACCTGGAGACCTTGAGTGTGGGCGAGCACAGCATTAAGGGGCTGTTCACGGATGGTTCGGATGTTACGAACTTCTACGTAGCAGCCAAGCCCGTCCCGAAGGACGACACGCAGCCTGATACCGGCGACCACTCCAACCTGGGTCTGTGGGCAGCCAGCACGGCGGTTTCGTTCGTAGGCATCATCTTCCTGGCAGCCCGCCGGAAGAAAGAAGAGGAAGCCTGAAACGGCAAAGCCTGTAAGAGGACTTGAGTCTAAGTCTTAAAACAACAGAAAGAGGCCGCCCGGGGAGAACCCCCGGGCGGCCTTTTGGCATGTGGAAGAGAGGGGGACTGACAAAATGTCGCCCGATGATACAAACTGTTTCGTACGAAATACTTGACAATATCGTACAAAAATGCTACGCTGTCATCAAAGAAAGGAGGCCTTATGTCGATCACAGCAACAGAATTAAAATCAAATTTAGGCAAGTACCTGATTCTTGCGGCAACAGAGGATATCTTTATTACGCAATATGGAAAAGTGATCGCAAAGCTGTCAAATCCTTTTCAGGATCGGGTAAGTACAGCGGAATCTCTCTTCGGGATCCTGCCTCAAACGACTACATGGGAAGAGACTAAAGAGGAGAAGCAGAAAGAACTATGAAAGTCCTTCTGGATACGAATGTTATAGTGGATGTGCTTCAGAACCGCTCTCCATGGTATGCGGATGGACAGAAGATATTTTATGCCATTGCACAAAAGCAGATCACGGGATGTATGACAGCAAAACAGGCGGCAGACTTGTACTATTTTTCCCGAAAGCAATTTGTCGGGGAGGAAAATGTTGATAAAAAAGCCCGCTCAGTGATTGCCAGGCTTTTTTCCCTGCTGGAGCTCATAGACACACTTGCCACAGACTGCCGGAATGCGCTTGTAAGAGACAATAAAGATTATGAGGATGCTATTCTGATAGAGAGTGCCATGCGCACCGGGCTGGACGGGATCATTACCAGAAATGAGGCGCATTTTTTGCCCTCACCGGTTCCGATTCTTTCGCCGTCTGAACTGGCCGCGATGCTAGACAGTATATAAGCATCCGGCATTGAGGGCGGCATTCGGTAGTTCTTGCGTTTTCTTTACACTTTAGGTATAATAGTCCCGCAGGCCGGACCCGGTCTGCGGGATTAGGACTATTTTATGGGAAAGATCTTTTATATCATCGGGCCCAGCGCGTCCGGCAAGGACTCACTGGCCAGAGCACTGCTGCGGGAGTTCGGAGAAAAGCTCTCGCCGCTTATGATGCATACGACCCGCCCGATCCGCAGCGGCGAGAAAGAAGGAGAGGAATATTACTTCATCTCTCCGGAAGAATTTTGCGCCCTGGAGGCGGCCGGGAAGGTCATAGAGGCTCGCACCTATCAGACGGTGCATGGGCCCTGGACCTATGCCACCGTGGATGACGGAAGGATCGACCTGGCCTCGCATTCGTATCTGGCGGTGGGAACGCTGGAATCCTACCGGAAGACGGCAGCGTATTTTGGCAGCGAGCGGGTGGTGCCGCTCTATATAGAGCTGGACAAGGGCCTGCGCTTAGCCAGAGCGCTTAACCGCGAGCGCGCCCAGGCTGAGCCCAAATACGCGGAGATGTGCCGGCGCTTCCTGGCGGATGAGCAGGATTTTTCCGAGGAAAAGGTGGCGGCCTGCCATTTCCCGCGCGTCTATGTGAACAATGACTTCACCGCCTGTCTGGAGGCCATGAAGGAGACCGTGGAGAAGGAGCTGGTATGAACCGGGCTGAAGCGTTTTTCCGGAATGTGACCGCGCGGGGCGAGCTGGGCCACGCCTACCTGGTGGAAGCCGAAAGCGATGAGGCAGCCCTCCAGACGGCACGCTTAGCGGCGCAGTTAGCCCAGTGCGAGACGGGGACCGCCTGCGGGACCTGCCGCTCCTGCCGGGCCTTTCTTTCGGGCAATCACCCGGATATCATCACCCTGACGCGCGTCAAGGACCAGTACGGGGTCGGGGAAGTAAGAGACCAGCTGGTGGAGGATATACAGATCCGCCCCTACAGCTTTTCCCGCAAGGTTTATATACTGCCGGAGGCGCAGCGCATGGGCGTGCCCGCGCAGAACGCGATCTTAAAGACGCTGGAGGAGCCGCCGGAATACGGGCTGATCCTGCTTGCGACCAGCAACCGCAACGCGCTCCTGCCTACGGTCCTCTCCCGACTTGTGATGTTAAATGCGGACGAGGAGGCCGGGGAGGAAGAAGAGGCGGCGGAAGCGTATAAGGCCGGGCAGGAACGCTTCCTGGAGATCCTGGGCCGGGCAGAATATGCCGGCACGTCCGAATGGGCGGCGCTCGCGGACAATTTGAAAAAAGACGGCCTGCCCGCCGAGGAAGCCTTGAATATTTTCGAAAAATCGCTCCGGGACCTGTACCTGGCCAAGGGCGGGGCGAACAAGGACTTCTTTTTCCCGCAGCTGGCGGAGAAGACGAAAGGCCGGGCGGCGTATCTTCCGGATGAAGCGATAGCTGAGCTCTGGGAGGCGCTTGCGGCAGCCAAAGCACGTGTAAAGAGCAATGGGAATCCTTCGGTGGTCCTGGAGCTTTTAGGGCTTACCACCAGACGGATCCTGACAGAATATAAGGAGAACTAAGATGCAGATCGTAGGGGTGCGCTTCAGACGCGCCGGAAAAATACATGAATATGTAAGCAATATGCCGGATATGGCAAAGAATAAGCGGGTGATCGTCGAGGCGGTCTGGGGCCTCGAGATCGGGACCGTGGTGTTTGTGAATGAGGTGGAGAGCCTGCCGGAGGAAAAGAGCGGCTTAAAGCCCGTGATCCGCGTGGCAACGGCACAGGATCTGGAAAAGGAAGGCAAAAACCGCGAGAAGGAAAAGACCGCCTACAAGATCGCCGAGGAAAAGATCAAAAAGCACGGTCTGGCCATGAAGCTGGTCGCGGTGGAATACACCTTCGATGCGAACAAGATCCTCTTTTATTTCACGGCGGACAACCGCGTGGACTTCAGAGAACTGGTCAAGGATCTGGCGTCGGTCTTCCATACCAGGATCGAACTCAGGCAGATCGGCGTCCGGGACGAGACCAAGATCCTGGGCGGCGTGGGCGTGTGCGGCCGCGTGCTGTGCTGCCACAGCTATTTAAGCGAGTTCCAGCCGGTCTCCATCCGCATGGCCAAGGAGCAGAACCTCTCCTTAAATCCGACCAAGATCTCGGGGATCTGCGGGCGTCTTATGTGCTGCCTGAACAATGAGCAGACGACCTACGAATACTTAAACAGCCGCCTGCCGTCCGTGGGCGACCACGTGACCATAAAGGCGGACGGGATCCGCGGGACGGTGCAGAGCGTGAATGTTCTGCGGCAGACGGTGAAGGTCCTGGTGACCAGCGACGACGATGATCCGGACGTACGGGACTTCCCGGTGGAGGAATTAAGCTTCACCCCCCGTCACCGGAAGGGCAAGATGAAGCTCAGCGCCGAAGAGATGAAGGAAATGAAGGATCTGGAGGTGCTGGAACAGAAGGAAAAGCATGCCGAAGGATCAAAACTGGAGTGAGAATACGGAGCCGCAGCTTCTGGAAGGAGAGCGGCTCGATGAGCTGGGACGGAAGGGATATCGTATCATACAGCATACGAAGACCTTCTGTTTTGGCATAGATGCGGTTTTGCTGGCGGATTTCGCGCGGATCAGGCGACGGGACAAGGTCCTGGACCTGGGCTGCGGCAACGGGATCCTGCCGCTGCTGTTAGCCGCGCGGGGTAAGGGCGCTTCCTTTGTGGGCGTGGAGATCCAGCCGCGCCAGGCGGCTCTTGCCGCCCGCAATATGGCCTTAAACGGGCTGGCGGGGCGCTGCAGGATCCTGGAAGCGGATCTAAAGGAGATCTCCGGGACGCTGGAGCCGGCGTCTTTTGATGCGGTGGTCACGAACCCGCCGTACATGAAGCGGGGCTCCGGCCTGGTGAATCCGGAGGGGGCGAAGGCGCTCGCAAGGCACGAGATAAGCTGTGAGCTGGCGGATGTTCTAAGGGAAGCGGCGGCCATGCTAAGGCCCGGCGGAAGCTTGTTCCTGGTCTACCGCTGCTGGCGCATGGCGGAGCTTTTGGGCGAGCTGCCGCGCCACGGCCTTTTGGCCAAACGGCTGCGGGTGGTTTATTCGCGGCGGGAGACGGAAGGCGAGCTGGTGCTGCTCGAGGCCAGAAAAGGCGGGGCGGAAGGCGTGAAAGTCCTGCCGCCGCTCATCATCTATGACGCACCCGGCGTGTATTCGGAAGAGATCCGGCGGATCTACCGGGAGGACGCGGTGATGTCGCAGGAAGAGGCGGCGGGCGCTGCGGAAGAAGGCCCCGGCGAGGGCCGGCAGGCGGAGAAAGAAGCGCCCGGAGAGGAGAAAGCATGAACGGCTGTTTATATATCTGCGCGACCCCGATCGGGAATCTGGGGGATATCTCGGAGCGGGTGCTTGAAACGCTGAAGGAGGCGGACCTGATTGCGGCGGAGGATACCCGTCACAGTATGGGTCTGCTTTCGCATTTTGATATCCACAAGCCCCTGATCAGCTATCATGAGTTCAATAAGGTCGAGCGGGCCCGCGAGCTGGTGGACCGGATGCTTTCCGGCACGAAGGTCGCTCTGATCACGGATGCCGGCACGCCGGTGATCTCGGATCCGGGCGAGGTCCTGGTGAAGGCGGCCAAAGAGGCCGGGATCCCGGTGACGTCGCTGCCCGGTCCCTGCGCGCTTATTACGGCGCTTACGCTTTCGGGGCTGCCCGCCAGACGCTTTGTATTTGAGGGCTTCCTGCCCATGGAGGGCAAGGACCGGCGGCAGGTGCTGGAGGAGCTGAAGGAGGAGCGGCGGACCGTGATCTTGTATGAGGCGCCGCATCGCTTAAAGCGGACGCTGGGCGAGCTGGCGGACGCGCTTGGCGGGGGAAGACGCCTTTGTCTGTGTCGGGAGCTCACAAAGATCCATGAGGAAGCGCTGGATATGACGCTGGAGCAGGCGCTGGCGGCATACGAGGACACGGAGCCGCGGGGAGAGTACGTGCTGGTCGTGGAAGGAAAAACGGATGAGATGGTAAGTCAGGAGCGGGCGGCGAAGTGGGAGAGCAGGACGCCGCAGGAGCATCTGGCGGATTTTATGGCGCAGGGCCTTTCGAAAAAGGAGGCCATGAAGGCCATGGCGCTTGCCTTCGGCAAGAGCAAGAGTGAGATTTATGCGCTGATCAATAAGTGACAGATGAGGAAGCTGCCTTTCGAGCAGGATGCTTCCTCTACCGGGATTGGGCATTGATCCGCTTTGGAAATAATAAAAAAGCACGGTGCGGCCGTGCTTTTTTCGTGTGGTGACAAGGTGTTAATCTCTTGTATGCAGGAGCTTCTGGAGCTCGCGCTCGTGGCGGTTATTGGCTGCAATGAGCGCCGTCAGCTCATCGTGCCCCTTCGGGACGTCCTTAAAGGAGAAGCAGGTCCCGAAATCATAGCCCTCACGGTGGTAATGATTGGAATCCAGACTGTAGCTCTGGGCAGCGGCGCGAGGCGGCGCCGGCTGCGACCGATAGGAAGTAGGCGCACTGGTGCGGTAGGAAGAAGAGCGATAGTTGGTGTCCGGCTGCGGACGGTTCGAAGCCGGATAGCGTCCCTCGTTCTGCGCGTTCTTTTCCTCCTGCTTTTTCCTGGCCTTTCTTCCCGCGATCAGATAGATGGCTACATATATGATGATGATAAAGACGAAAAAGGGTTCCATTATCAGCCTCCTTTCGTATGCCTGCAGATGAGCGGATCCGGATGAGCGGATTCCTACATTCGATTATAATGCACAGCCTGCCTTATTTCAAGCGGAAAACCGCAATGCTGTAGCCCTTTAAGGGGTAAGCCAGGCTGTCAGGCCGGTGGTCGCATTCGCTGTGCTCGGAAGAGATGACCGTGCGGGAGGACGGCGTCTTGTAGAAGCCGTGCGCTTCATCTAAGAGCAGCTCATAGTCGCCGGGGGCGGGCAAGCCTACGCGGTAATCCGGACGGTCCACCGGGGTAAAGTTGATGACAAAGACAAGCGGATGCTTGCGGCCTCTGGCGAAACGGCAGAAGCTGAAGATGCTGCGGTCCGCATCGTCCGCGTTGATCCATTCAAAGCCGTCAAAGCCGCCGTCCAGGGAGTGCATGGCGGGGTAGCGCCGGTACAGTATGAGCAGGCTGTGGAAGAATTCCTGCAGGGCGTGGTTGCGGTCGTCGGCCAGCATGTACCAGTCTATCTCGCGGTCCTCGGACCATTCGCGGCGCTGACCGAAATCCTGCCCCATGAAGAGGAGCTTTTTGCCGGGATGCCCCATAAAGAAGGCATAGGCGGCCTTTAAGGACGCGTATTTCTGATTCTCATCGCCGGGCATCTTGTCCCACATGGAGCGCTTTAGGTGCACGACCTCATCGTGCGAAAGCACCAGGATGAAATGCTCCGCCGACGCATAGGTCATGGCGAAGGTCATTTTGTTGTGATGGTACTTGCGGAAGTAGGGATCCTGCTCCACATATTCCAGAAAGTCGTGCATCCAGCCCATATTCCACTTGTAGTCGAAGCCCAGGCCGCCGTCCTTCGGGTCATGCGTGATGCCGGGCCAGGCGGTGCTTTCCTCGGCGATCGTGATGGCGCCGGGGCATTTTTCGTGCACGATGCTGTTTAAGTGGCGGAAGAATTCAATGGATTCCAGGTTTTCGCGGCCGCCGTAAATGTTCGGCATATATTCGCCCTCGCGCCGGCCGTAGTCCAGATACAGCATGGAGGCCACGGCGTCCGTGCGCAGGCCGTCGATATGGTATTCCTTTATCCAGTACAGGGCGTTGGCAATGAGGAAATTGGAGACCTGCGGGCGGCCCAGATCAAAGACCTTGGTCCCCCACTGGGCATGCTCCCCGCGGCGGGGATCCGAGTATTCATATAACGGGGCGCCGTCGAAGAGAGCCAGACCATGGGCATCCCGGGGGAAATGCGCCGGGACCCAGTCCAGGATCACGCCGATCCCGCGCTGGTGCAGCTGGTCCACAAAATATTTGAAATCGTCCGGATTGCCGTGGCGGGAGGTGGGGGCGTAGTAGCCGGTCACCTGATAGCCCCAGGAAGCATCCAGCGGATATTCGGAGATGCCGATCAGCTCCACATGCGTGTAGCCCATATACTGCACATAGGAGCCGAGGCGGTCCGCCAGCTCCCGGTAGGAGTAGTAGCTGGGGTCGGCGCCGGGATGGCGCATCCAGGAAGCCAACTGACATTCGTAGATGGCCAGGGGGGCATGAGGACCCGCATGGTTACGTTTTGTTTCCTGCCAGTGCGTATCGCCGAAGACGTATTCGGACTCGAAGATCCGGGACGCCGTTCCGGGTCTGAGCTCGGCCGAGAAGGCGTAGGGATCCGCCTTTAAAAGGTGTTTACGCTCCTGGGTGAGAATATCGTATTTGTAGAGCTGACCGTTCTTGGCTTCCGGGATGAAGCAGGCAAAAATGCCGGAGTTTTCGATCAGCATCATGGGGTTGCGGGTATTGTTCCAGCCGTTGAAGTCGCCCACGACCGAAACCGAGAGGGCATGCGGTGCCCATACGGCAAAAGCAAAGCCCCAAACGCCGCCGACCTGCGTCCGGTGGGCGCCGAGCTTTTTGTAGATCTCGTAGTGAGTGCCTTTGCCAAATAAGTAAGTATCTAATTCAGAAATCATAGAACGCTCCTTGTTACGGGTCCATTATAGCAGATGCCGGGGCAAAGGTAAAGGGGGTGAGGAGGAAAAAAGGGGCAGTGAGGGGAGCGGCTGCGAAGAACGATTCGGAGCGAAGCCTGGCGGTAAGGGGAGCGGTTGGAAAGAAGGATGCGGAACGAAGCCTGGCGGCGCGGGGGGCGGCTGCGAAGAAAGATTCGTAGCGAAGCCTGGCGGCGCAGGGAGGAAACAGTTCGTTTCCCCCGAAGGCTTGACAGACGGGGACCGGTTTGTTCATAATGGAGCCATCTGATCGGATCTTTTATTTGTTCCCCATTTTACAACTTTACACTGCCACGCCGGACAGCCCCTGCTGTCGGAAAGGACGGATCATGCGAGAAAAAAGTCTGGTGATCTATTATCCGGAAAAAAGC
>CADBSR010000192.1 GCA_902797385.1 uncultured Lachnospiraceae bacterium | reverse complement strand
TTTTATGTCTTTCTGATAAATACGGTTGGAAAAAGCGCTTAGTCCAGCTCACGCTTGCCGGTATACAGTTCGTAGTACCGGCCCTTCATGGCCAGCAGATCCTCATGCGTCCCGCGTTCAATGATCTCGCCCTGCTCCAGCACCATAATGGCGTTCGCATTGCGGACTGTAGAAAGCCGGTGCGCGATCACAAAGGTGGTGCGGTCCTTCATCAGGCGGTCCATCCCGCGTTCAATGTGACGTTCGGTACGGGTATCGACGGAGGACGTCGCTTCGTCCAGCACCAGGATCGGCGCTTTGGAGAGCGCGGCCCGGGCAATATTCAGAAGCTGGCGCTGACCCTGTGACAGATTCGTACCGTCGCCTTCTATGACCGTATCATAGCCGTTTGAGAGCCGCATGATAAACGAATGCGCCGAAGCCGTCCGGGCTGCCTGCTCCACTTCTTCATCCGTTGCATCCAGACGGCCGTAGCGGATATTTTCCCGGACCGTGCCGGTAAAGAGGTGGGTATCCTGCAGAACCATTGCGATATGGCTGCGCAGCTCATCCCGTTTATACGACTTGATATCCCTTCCATCGATCGTGATCTTTCCTTCTTCGATATCGTAGAAGCGGTTCAGAAGATTGGTGATCGTGGTCTTGCCGGCACCGGTCGACCCGACAAAGGCGATCTTCTGCCCCGGCTTGGCATACACGTTGATATGCTTCAAGACGGTCTTCTCCGGGACGTAGCCGAAGCTGACGTCCTCCATGATCACATAGCCCTTCATGTCGGAAGCATCCGCCGCATTTTCTTCATCCGGTGCTTCCGGCTCGGTATCCATGACATCAAAGACTCTTTCCGCGCCGGCCAGGGCAGAGAAAATCGTCGCCATCTGCTGGGAAAGGTTGTTGATCGGCATGGAGAACTGCCGTGAATACCCTGCGAACAAGGTAAGGCCGCCGGTGGTCAGACGGCCGGCCACCATCAGCATGGCACCGACACCCACCGTTACACCGAAGGAAATCTGCGAGGTGTTGCCCATGAGCGGGCCCATGACGCCGCCCCAGAACTGGGCAAAGAACTGCTTGCCGCGCAGGTCATTGTTGAGGGTCCCGAATTCCTCCCGGCAGATATCCTCATGGTTGAACACCTTGACGACCTTCTGTCCGGTGATGGTTTCCTCTATGTACCCGTTCACGGCGCCCAGCGCGGCCTGCTGGCTGCGGTAGTATTTCCGCGAGCGGTTCGCGATCGCCAGTCCACCGAACATGAAGATGGGGATGAACACCACCACGACCAGCGTCAGGATCCAGTTCGTGGTCAGCATGAAGAGGAACGTCCCTAACAGCGTGACCGTACCGGAAATGATGGAGGTCAGGGAGTTGTTCAGCATTGCGTCGATGTTATCGATATCGTTGGTAAAACGGGACATGACCTCACCGGTCGGATGTCCGTCGAAATATCTGAGCGGCAGTCCCTGCAGCTTGTCAAAGAGTTCCCGGCGAAGCTTCGCGATCACATTTTCCGAAATATGGATCATGAGCCGGCCCTGTGCGTACGTGGTGATGATGCCGATCCCGTAGATCGACGCCAGGATCAGCATGGCCGTCAGGATATAGCCCATCACCGTCGGTTCCTGTCCGCCCAAAGAGGCCATATGGGAAATGACGCGGTCTGCCATCTGCTCAATGGCAGAAGCACCTTCCGGCATCTTTCCGGTCACCGCTTCGGTCAGCTTGTTGATGACCGGCGCCATCAGATAGGAGCCGAAAAGCGAAGCTACGGTGCTCACCAGCATGCAGAACAGAACCACAATAAAGAGCGGGACGTAGCCATGCATGTAGGTCAGGATGCGTTTAATGGTCTTGCCGGCGTTTTTCGGGCCGCTGCCCTTTCCGCCGCGGGCCTGACGCGCATTGGCTGTGGCAGCCAGCTGTTTTTTGGCGGCGCTGTTGTAGCGTTCCTGCAGTTCCTGTAAAGATCTCGCCATGTTACGCCTCCTTTCTTTCCAGCTGGGAGTCGCAGATTTCCCGGTATGCCTCATTGTTTTTCCGAAGTTCATCGTGCGTTCCGATCCCGGTGATGCACCCGTCTTCCATGACAACGATCATATCAGCCTCCTGCACGGAGCTGATCCTCTGGGAAATGATGATCTTTGTGGAATCCTTTAATTCGTCCCGGAAAGCGGCCCGGATCATGGCCTCGGTCGCCGTATCCACGGCACTGGTGGAGTCATCCAGGATCAGGATCTTCGGTTTCTTTAACAACGCTCTGGCAATGCACAGACGCTGCTTCTGTCCGCCCGAGACATTGGTACCGCCCTGATCCAGGACCGTATCATATTTGTCCGGGAAACTCTCAATGAATTTATCGGCCTGGGCATGCGATGCTGCCAGCACCACCGCGTCGTGGTCGGCTGTTTCATCGCCCCATTTTAAGTTTTCTTCAATGGTCCCGGAAAACAGGGTGTTGTTCTGCAGAACCATGCTGACACTCTCGCGCAGCTGGTACAGCGAGTACGACTTCACGTTCCGGCCGTCCACCAGCACCTCGCCCTCATCCGGGTCGTACAGGCGCGGGATCATGGAAACCAGCGTGGATTTGCCACAGCCGGTGGATCCGGTGATGCCGACCGTAGCGCCGACCGGGATCTTCAGATTGATATGGTTCAGGACCCTGTCCTCGCTGGTCTTGTAGTAGCGGAAGCAGACATCCTTGAACTCAATGGCGCCATTTTCCACGCGAAGGGAAGGGTCCATCTCCGCGGTATCCTTCAGATCGCTCTCCTCATCCAGGACTTCCCGGATACGTCTCGCGGAAGCACCGGCCCGGGAGGAGAACATCAGCATGAAGCTGACCATGACCAGGGAGAACAGGATCTGCGAAGCGTACGTAACGAAGGAGGACAGATCGCCCACTTCCATATCGCCTTCCAGCACGATGGGTCCGCCGATCAGGACTAACGCCAGGATCGTTCCCTGCATCAGCAGCGTCATGATGGGCTGCAGCAGGATCATGACCTTCACGGCTGAAATATTGGCTTGCTTCAACTCTTCGTTGGCCTTGCCGAATTTCTGCTTTTCATAGCTTTCCCGTACAAAGCTCTTGACAACACGGACGTTGGTGACGTTTTCCCGGACCGCGGAGTTGATGCCGTCCACCTTCTCCTGCATCTTTTTAAAGCGGGGGAAGCCGACCCGGATCACGACCGCCGCGGAGATCAGGACCAGCGGCACACTGACCGCAAACACCGTGGCCAGCGAGGGGCGGATGCGGATCGCCATGATCAGGGCGGCGATCATCATGCCCGGAGCGCGCAGCATCATACGGAGCATCATATTCACAAAGTTCTGAACCTGCGTCACGTCATTGGTCATGCGTGTTACCAGGGAACCGGTGGAGAACTTATCGATATTGGCGAACGAAAAGGTCTGGACGCGCGAAAATACATCGGCACGCAGATCCGAGCCGAAATTGACCGAGGCTTTGGCGCCGAAATAAGCGCCTCCCACGCCGCCGGCCATCATGACCAGGGCCGTTAGGATGATCAGGAACATGATCTCCCAGCTTTCTCCCATGGTCAGCGTTCCGGCATTGGCGCTGTTGATGACCCGGGCCAGAAGGCGCGGCATCACCACCTCGCCAACTACTTCCACGATCATACAGATGGGGCCGATAATAAAGTAAGGCAGATAAGGCTTAACGTATTTGAACCATCTTTTCATTGAAGACTCCCGAAAAACCGTTTCAAGGGGAACTGCACGGACCGGCGGAAAAGTGTTCTTTGTCATCCGGCAGCAAAGAAAAGCAGGACCGGGCTCTGCCTGATTTCGGCAGCTCGGCCCTAGCCTGTAACGAATGGATATCGTAACATAAAACAAGCGGCAAAGCAAGCTTTGCCGCCGCAATAATCGCATG
>CADBSR010000191.1 GCA_902797385.1 uncultured Lachnospiraceae bacterium | reverse complement strand
GCTTCTGGCCGTACCCGACCTATACGGAACTGCAGTTTACGATCTGAAAAGGAGGTACAATATGTGCGGCATTATCGGATATACGGGTTCGGATGCGGCGGTCCCTGTTTTGCTTGACGGCTTAAAGCATCTGGAATACCGGGGCTATGATTCGGCCGGCATCGCTATCCAGACAGATGCGGGTCTGACCATGATCAAGACCAGCGGCAAGGTGGACAATCTGGCAGCGAAGGCAGCTGTGACAGAGGGCCTGGAAGGGGTGTGCGGCATCGGCCATACGCGCTGGGCTACGCACGGGACCCCGAACGATATCAATGCCCATCCGCATATGTCGGCGGACGGCCGCTTTGCCATCGTTCACAACGGGATCATTGAAAATTATCTGGAACTAAAGAAGGATCTGGAAAAGAAGGGGATCGTCTTTGCCAGCGAGACCGATACGGAGGTCATTGTACAGCTTTTAGCTTACTACTATGACGGCGACGTTCGCCGGAGCCTGATGCGGACCATAAGACGCCTGGAGGGGTCGTATGCCATTGCGGTCCTGTGCGCGGAGGATCCGGGAACCGTGTACGCCGCGCGGATGTCCAGCCCGCTGATCGTGGGGCTCGGAAGCGGAGAAAACTTCTTTGCTTCGGACATTACCGCCCTGATCCAGCACACAAAGGATGTGATCGATCTGGAAGACGGGGAGACGGCCGAGATCCGGGTGAGCGGCGTGCGGATCTTTGACCGCTACGGCGCTGAAACAAAAAGAGAGCCGCGCCACATCCTCTGGGATATTGCAGCAGCCGAAAAAGGCGGCTATCCGCATTTTATGCTGAAGGAAATCATGGAACAGCCGCAGGCCCTGCAGGCGACCCTGGAGCCGCGCATCAAAAATGGCAGGATCCATCTGGATGAAGTGGAACTGGATATGGCGAAGTTCAACCGGATCCTGATCACGGCCTGCGGCTCGGCGTATCATGCGGGGTGCGTGGGACGCCTTGTGATAGAGAGTCTGTGCCGGATCCCGGTCGAGGTCGAGGTGGCCAGCGAGTTCCGCTACCGGAATGCGGTGATCGATGAAAAAACGCTGGTGATCGTGATCAGCCAGTCCGGTGAGACCGCGGATACCATAGCCGCTCTGAAGGAGGGGAAAGAAAAGGGCGCTTCCACACTTGCCATCTGCAATGTGGTGGGCAGCAGCATTGCCAAGCTGGCAGATCAGGTCATTTATACCTGGGCCGGCCCGGAGATCGCGGTCGCCACCACGAAGGGTTATGTGACGCAGCTGATCGTTCTGGATCTGTTTGCGGTCTGGGCGGCGGAAAAACTGGGACGGCTGGATGAAAAAACCTACGGAAAGCTGGTAAAGGAGATCCGGGCCCTGCCTTCCAAGGCACAGCGGGCCCTTGACCTCAGCAGCGGCGTGGGACGGCTGGCGAAGAGCTATCACGAAAAGTCTTCGCTGTTCTTTATCGGCCGGAATCTGGACTATGCCGTAGCCATGGAAGGCTCGCTCAAATTAAAGGAGATCTCGTATCTGCATTCGGAGGCGTATGCGGCCGGGGAACTGAAACATGGGACCATTGCCCTGATCGAGCCGGGCCGGCTTGTCGTGGCATTGTGCTGTTGTGAGCGGCTGTATGAAAAAACCGCATCCAATATAGAGCAGGTCAAGGCCCGTGGAGCCGATGTCCTGGCCGTGGCACCGGAATCCAACCGGAAGATCTACGGCGAGGCAGACCATGTGCTGCAGGTCCCGGACACGGCGGATCTTTTTGAACCGGTGATCGAGATCATCCCGCTGCAGCTGCTGGCGTACTATGTAGCTCTGGAAAACGGCTGCGATATCGACAAGCCCAAGAACCTGGCCAAATCCGTGACGGTAGAATAGGAGAGAGACGATATCATGTCAGTCTGTGCCATAGTAGGAATCAACTGGGGCGATGAAGGAAAAGGCCGGATGGTCGATCTTTTAACAGCCGATTATGACTGTGTTGTGCGGTATCAGGGCGGCGGCAATGCCGGTCATACGATCGTCAATGAATACGGAAAATTCGCACTGCATCTTTTGCCTTCCGGGATCTTCCGAAAAAATGTTGTCAATATGCTGGGAAACGGCGTGGCCCTGGACCCGGAAAATCTCTGGCAGGAAATGGAAACGCTGCGGGCAGCGGGGGTGACGATCACACCGGAAAACTTAAAAATCAGTGAGCGGGCCAGTCTTCTGATGCCCTGGCACCGTCTGCAGGACGGCCTGGAGGAGGCCCGCTTAAAGGAAAGAAAATATGGCTCCACCAAACAGGGAATAGCCCCTTTTTATGCAGATAAATCGCAAAAAAAGACAGTGCTGGCGGGAGAACTCTTTTATCCGGAGGTCCTGAAGGCACATCTGAAGGAGCTGCTGGACTGGAAGAACCTTACCCTTCGTGATGTCTACGGCGCAGAGGGAATAGCCTGGGAGACAGTGGAAACATGGCTTCATGACTACGCCGAGAAGATCAAGCCGTTTGTAACAGATACGGCGACTATACTGAGAAATTCTTATCAGGAAGGAAAAAATATCCTGTTTGAGGCCCAGCTGGGAGCGCTCCGGGACCTGGATTTCGGAATCGTGCCGTATACGACGTCGTCAAACGCACTGGCTGCCTATGCGCCTGTGGGATCCGGATTGACAACAGCCGTACCGGAGCGGATCGTGGGCGTAGTCAAGGCGTACTCGACCTGTGTGGGTGAAGGTCCGTTTGTGTGTGAAATGTTTGGAGATGAAGCGGAAAACCTGCGAGAGGCCGGGGCCGAATACGGCGCGAAAACAGGCCGGCCCCGCCGGGTAGGGCCGCTGGACCTGGTCGCGACCCGGTACGGTGTCAGCGTTCAGGGTGCTACGGAGATTGCTCTGACAAAACTCGACGTTTTAAGCTATCTGGAAAAGATCCCGGTCTGCACGGCCTACCGTCTGGACGGAGAGGAGACAAAGGAATTTCCCTTCCCGGCGGCTCTGCCGGCGGCCCGGCCCGTCATAGAGGAATGGGAGGGCTGGCAGTGCGACATCTCCGGGATCCGTTGTTTTGAGGAGCTGCCGCCGGCTGCCCGTGCTTATGTGGAGCGGACCGAGGCCGCAATCGGCTGTCATATCCGCTACGTTTCGGTCGGAGCCAAGCGAGATGCGATCATTCTGCGCTAAGGACGAAGGGTCGGGGAGGAAGGCAATTTGACCGGAATACAGGAAAGAGATAAGAGGCAAACGAAGGCAATATGAAAAAGGAAATGATTTACGAAGGAAAGGCCAAAAAGGTGTATGCGACCGATGATCCGGAACAGCTGATCGTGGTCTACAAGGATGATGCAACAGCCTTTAACGGGCTGAAAAAGGGGACGATCGCCGGCAAGGGGATCATTAACAACCGGATGAGCAATGCGCTCATGCAGCGGCTGGAAAAGGCCGGGATCCCGACGCACCTGATCAAAGAGCTTTCCGAAAGGGAAACGTTGGTCAAGCGGGTAGAGATTGTTCCGTTAGAGGTCATTGTCCGAAATCGTTCGGCCGGCTCGTTTGCGAAGCGCTACGGTGTGGAGGAGGGAATGGTTTTTGATGAACCGACCGTGGAATTTTCCTATAAAAACGACGCGTTAGGGGATCCGCTGATCGTGAGGTCTCATGTTCTGGCCTTAAAACTGGCCGACCAGGCAGAGCTGGCGCAAATCGAAAGCATGGCGCTGCGGATCAACGAAGTCCTCCGCGCCTTCTGGGCTTCCTGCGGGATCATCCTGGTCGATTTCAAGCTGGAATTCGGCCGCCTGAAAGATGGCAGCCTTGTTCTGGCGGATGAGATCAGCCCGGATACCAGCCGCCTGTGGGACAGTGTGACGCATGAAAAACTGGACAAGGACCGCTTTCGCCGGGATCTGGGCGGTGTGGAGGCCGCATATGCCGAGGTCATGCGCCGCATGAGGGAACAGAATGAAGCATAAGACGTTTTCCTCTGAAGGGCATCTGCATGAGGCGTGCGGGGTTTTCGGAGTTTATTCTCCCTGCGAGGCGGATCTGGCTCCCCTGGTATACGGAGGGCTGTTTGCCCTGCAGCACCGGGGACAGGAGAGTGCAGGAATTGTTATTTACGGGAAAGAGGGTCTGTCAGCCTGTCACGGCATGGGACTCGTGAGCGAGGTCTGCGGGCAGCCGGAGTATAACCGACTCCAAAAGGGCCATGTGGCCTGCGGCCATGTCCGCTACGGAACAACGGGGGCAGACAGCCGGCAGAACATTCAGCCGCTTGTGATCAATCACCACAGAGGCACGCTGGCGCTGGCGCACAACGGAAACCTGACAAATGCAGGGAAGCTGCGGACGGAAATGGAAGACGGCGGCGCAGTCTTTTATACCACGACCGACTCGGAGGTCATTGCTTACCGGATCTTGCAGGAGCTTCTCCACTGCAGCAGCCTGGAGGAAGCGGCAGGCAGAACCATGCAGCAGCTGGAGGGGGCGTATTCGCTTGTGATCGGAACGGGGACGAAGCTGATTGCGCTGCGGGATCCCTTTGGATTCCGGCCTCTTTGTCTGGGGGAAGGCGCAGATCATACGCTGATTGCGGCGTCGGAAAGTTGTGCCCTGGATGCGGTCGGTGCCCGCTTTGTCCGCGATGTCAGACCCGGGGAAATTGTTGTGATGGACAGTGATGGCTTTCACAGTTATACATCGTTCTGCGAAAAGGTCCCGCGCCGGCTCTGCGTGTTCGAGTATATTTACTTTGCCAGACCGGATTCCGTAATCGATGGCAGCAGTGTCTGTCTGGCCCGCCAGCAGGCAGGCGCGTTGCTGGCTGCGCAAAAAATCATAGAAGCGGATGTCGTGATCGGAGTTCCCGACTCGGGGCTGGATGCTGCGCTAGGCTATGCCAACGCCTCTGGCATCCCCTATGCCATAGGCTTTACGAAAAACAAATATATCGGCAGAACCTTCATTGCACCGACGCAGGGGGAAAGAGAGTCCGGCGTCGGTATGAAGCTGAATCCGATCCGCAGCGTGGTGGAAGGAAAAAGGGTCGTGCTGATTGACGATTCAATCGTGCGCGGAACAACCTGCCGGCGGATCATCGAGAAACTGCGTCAGGCCGGCGCCGCTCAGATTTATATGTGTGTCAGTGCGCCGCCTTTTGTTGCGCCGTGCTTTTACGGAACGGACATCGACCGGGCAGATCATCTGATTGCCAATCAGCACAGTATAGAGGAAATTGCGCAGATGATCGGTGCCGATGACCTTAGCTTTCTGTCTCTGGAAAATGCACACCGCCTGACCGGCCGGGATGAAGGCTTTTGTACCGCCTGTTTCGGTGGCGGCTATCCGACGGCTGTTCCGGAAGAGGGCGAAAAAAATATGTTTGAAAAAGAACTGCAGCTTCCCGTATAATCAAAAAGAACATGGAGGACCTATCTTACGGGATCCCACATTTCCTGAAAGGAGTCATCGATGACAGACTTATATGAATCCCCGTTGTCCGGACGCTATGCTTCCCGGCGGATGTTGGCCCTGTTTTCCGCAAAGACCCGGATCGTAACCTGGAGAAAGCTCTGGACGGAACTGGCCCGGGTCCAGTATGAGCTGGGGCTGCCCATCAGTAAGGCGCAGGTACAGGCGCTGGAAGCGCATCAGGAGGATATTGATTTTGACATGGCAGCCGCCCGGGAAAAAGAGGTGCGGCACGATGTCATGGCGCATGTTTATACCTACGGGCAGGCAGCTCCGGAGGCGGCCGGGATCATTCATCTGGGTGCCACCAGCTGCTATGTAACCGACAATGCGGATCTGATCCTGTACCGGGAAGGTCTTCGGTATATCCGGGAGGATCTGTTAAAAACCATTTCAGCGCTTGCGGGTTTTGCCGGGCGGTATAAGGCTGTGCCGACGTTGGGATTTACACATTACCAGCCGGCGCAGCCGGTCACGGTAGGCAAGCGGGCAACCCTCTGGCTGCAGGATCTGGTATCGGATGTAAAAGAGCTGGATGAGACCCTGGATAAAATCGTTTTTCTGGGCTGCCGCGGGGCCACGGGAACGGAGGCCAGCTTGGCAGAACTCTTTGACGGTGACGAAGAAAAAATCGACACCCTAAACCGCCGCCTGGCGGAGCGCTTCGGCTTTGCGGAATGCTTTGCCGTCTGCGGTCAGACATATCCCCGCAAGTTGGACAGCCGGATCCTAAATTGCCTCTCTTCCATTGCACAGAGTCTTAGTAAGATGGCAACGGACATCCGGCTGCTGCAGCACGACAAGCAGTTGGAGGAGCCGTTTGAAGCGCATCAGATCGGTTCGTCGGCCATGGCCTACAAGCGGAATCCGATGCGCTGCGAGAGAATCTGCTCCCTGGCCCGGTATCTGGTGGCAGATGCGCAGAATGCAGCTATGACAGCCTCTGTACAGTGGTTGGAACGGACGCTGGACGACTCCGCCGGGCGGCGGATCAGCCTGCCGGAGGGCTTCCTCTGTGCGGATGCCATTCTGCGCCTGGCACAGAATGTGGCGGCCGGCCTGCGGGTCAATGAAACGGTGATCAGACGGAACTTACGAGATTATATGCCATTTATTGCAACAGAAAATCTGATGATGGCGGCGGTCAAAAAGGGCGGTGACAGGCAGGCCCTGCATGAGGTGATCCGCGTCTGTTCCATGGAGGCGACGGCACGTATGAAGGAGGAGGGAATCTGTGACCTGCCTGAAAGACTAGCAGAACAGCCGGAATTTGGACTGAGTCGGGAAGAGATTGACGCTTTGCTGGAACCGGAACGCTATATCGGGCGCTGCCCGGAGCAGGTGGACCGCTTCCTTAAATCGTTGCAGCCGTTGCTGCAGGAGGCGGGAATGGCGGATGCCGAGATCACGGTCTGAGAAAAGTAAAAACGGTGAAATGGTGATGAAGGAACGGATAGAAACAGACAGCCTGGGAACGATTTGTGTGCCGGCCGATGCATATTGGGGCGCACAGACAGAGCGCTCCCGCAGAAATTTTCGGATCGGGGCCGGACAGGAGATGATGCCACAGGAGGTCATAGAAGCCTTTGCCTATGTCAAAAAAGGCGCGGCGTTGGCAAACCGCGAGCTGGCAGCGGAGAAAATGAGTGAAGAAAAATGCCGCCTGATTGGGGAAGCTGCGGATGAGATCCTGGCCGGAAAGCTTTGGGAGCATTTTCCGCTCGTGGTTTTTCAGACCGGCTCCGGGACGCAGACGAATATGAATATCAATGAAGTGATTGCCAACCGGGGCAACGAACTGGCTGGCAGGAGGCTTCTGCATCCCAATGATGACGTCAATATGTCCCAGTCTTCGAACGACACTTTCCCGGCTGCCATGCGGATCGCAGCTGTAAGGGCGCTGGAAGAGACATTGCTGCCGGCCCTGGAACGGATGATCGGGACGCTCAGGACGCTCGAGACGCAGCATGAGGGAATCATCAAAGTCGGGCGCACGCATCTGCAGGATGCGGTCCCGATCCGTTTTTCGCAGGAAATCTCCGGCTGGCGAAGCAGCCTGATGCGCGATAGAGAGATCATTCGGCTGCTCCTGGATCCCCTGCGTGAGCTCCCACTCGGTGGCACGGCGGTTGGGACGGGGCTGAATGCGCCGATCGGTTTCGACAAACTGGCAGCGGAGAAGATAAGCGCTGTTAGTCAAAAGTCATTTCGCCCAGCCAAAAACAAATTTCATGCCTTAACGAGTTTGGACGAACTGGTAGCCGCTCACGGCGCTGTCAAGGGACTGGCCTGCGACTGCATGAAGATGGCTAACGATATCCGTCTTCTGGCCTCGGGCCCCCGCTGCGGCTTGGGAGAGATTCGCATTCCCGCCAATGAACCGGGCTCTTCGATCATGCCAGGCAAGATCAACCCGACTCAGTGCGAGCAGATGACCATGGTGGCGGTGCAGGTGATGGCTAATGATACTGCCGTGGGTATGGCGGCTTCCCAGGGGCAGCTGGAACTCAATGTGTTTCTGCCGGTCTGCATTTATAATTTTCTTCAGTCTGTGCGTCTGCTGGCGGATTCGCTGGACAGCTTCCGGCAAAACTGCGCGGAAGGGATCCGGGCCAACGTGGAGAAGATGCAGGAGAACCTGAACCGATCCCTGATGCTGGTAACGGCCTTGAGTCCGGCTGTCGGATATGAAAAAGCCGCCCGGACAGCCGGACGGGCTTTTGAAAAGGGCATCAGCCTGAAAGAGGCTTGCCTGGAACTGGGGTATCTGGGACCGGATGAGATCGACGTCCTGTTAGACCCGGGAAAGATGGTATAAAACGGACTGTGGACAGGCGGTCAGCGGGCGGATGTTTGGAATGCTTTCAGGTATTCCATGGCCTTCCGGTAGCCTTCAAAGCCAAAGCCCGCAAAGCGGGTCTGGCAGGCTAGCCCGGCAAAAGAAATCTGACGGAAGGCCTCGCGACTGTCCACATCGGAGATATGGACCTCAACGGCGGGCAGGGCAACCGCTTTTAACGCATCCAGAATGGCAATACTGGTGTGGGTATAGGCGGCAGGATTGATCACGATCCCGTCGTAGACCCCGTAAGCGGCCTGAATGGCATCCACAATAGCGCCTTCGTGATTGGACTGGAAGCAGGAAACCTCCAGATCCAGCTCGGCGGCGCTTTTTTGAATGTACGCAATAAGATCCGCATAGGACTGCTTCCCGTAAATGTCGGGCTCGCGCAGCCCCAGGAGGTTGATGTTCGGACCGTTGATGACAAGGATCTTCATGAAAGTAAGCTTCCTTTCTTATGACAGAACTTCCAGAATACGGCGCAGCGTCTCACTTTTTTTCGCCTGTGAATCCATGGCATGATCCGCGAAATGTGCATAGGCCTGCGCCCGCTCACGGTAAAGATCGCCGACGTCGCGGCTTTGGGAAAGCGGACGGCCTTTGGTGGAGAGCTGATCCAGCGCCCGGCGGATCCAGAGAATGGTCCCGTTCTGATGCAGGAGGGGGTAGTTCTCTGCCCGGGTCACGGCACCGCCGCCGGTAGACAAAATGATGCCGCTCATCGCGCCCAGACGGGCTAAAACGCGGGTCTCGACCTGACGGAAGGCGGCTTCTCCCTGTGAGGCGAAAAAGTCCGGAATACGCATGCCGAGCTCTTTTTCAATCTCCTGATCGGAATCGAAGACCGGACGGTGCAGGACCTTGCCCAAGAGTCTGGCCTGGGTGGTTTTTCCGGATCCCGGCATGCCGATCAGAATGATATTTTCCTTCTCACGCTGTAAAAGCGGCAGAATACGCTTCGTTTGGGCTTCGGCATCGGAGCAGAAGCCCCAGAGCTTGGCGCTGGCGGCCGCCTGGGCAACCAGCATGCCCAGACCGTTGATGGCCGGAATCCCAAGCGCCTCAGCTTCGAGAAGAAGCGCTGTCCGGAGGGGATTGTAGATCACGTCGATGACGGCCTGCAAATGCGGCAGTTCCTTCAGGGAAAGCGCGGCAGCGCCGTTGTTCGGGTACATGCCGAGCGGCGTGGTATTGACCAGGAGATAAGCGTCCGCATGACGGGACAGATTGCCGTAATGATCCGGACCGCTCCGGGAAATGATGATCACATTGGCCCCGGCTTCTTCCAGCACCGCACGGACCGTTACGGAAGCACCGCCGCTGCCGAGCACCAGAGCCTTTTTCCCTTTGAGGGAGGTGTCAAGGCCGGAGGCGCTTAGCAGATAGGAAAAACCGTCCCAGTCGGTGTTGTCGCCCCAGAGGGAACCGTCTGGGTTCTTCCCGATGGTATTGACGCTGCCAAGACGCGCGGCGCGGGGCGAAAGTGTCTTGAGGTACGGCAGCACGGTCTTTTTATAGGGGATCGTCACATTCAGACCGCAAAATTCGCCGCGTGAAAGGAATTCGGGTAGCGCTTCAGGCGCAAGCTCGATCAGGTCATAGGGATAATTCCCCAGATATTTGTGAATGGAAGGGGAGAAGCTGTGCCCCAGCTTTTCTCCGAGGAGTCCGCATCGATCCATGTTATTTGTCCTTCAGAAGCGCATGCTGGTAGTCCTTGCTGAGACGCAGCAGGGTCCGGTAGAGGTCGTCGGTGTAGGAACGGAAGGCCTCCGGTGTACGGGCCGCGATTTTTTCGAGCAGCCGCGCTTCCCGGGCCGGGTCAAAAACGGGCAAGCCCCGTTCTTTTTTATAGGCGGCGATCTGACCGGCTGCTTCCATCCGCTTCAGAAAAGCGGCCAAAAGAGCCTGATCCGCTTCATCGATCCTGGCGCGGAGCGCCTCTATTTCTTCTCCGGAGAGCGATGCGGCCGCCGGGAGCGTTTCTTCTTTGGCGAGCGAAGCGGCTGCCGGTTGCGTTACGGGTTTTTCGCCTCCGGTGTGAAGGCTTTCTTCGCTTTCTTCCAGCAGGGCATCCAGCACGGCGCAGGCAGCGGCAGCTTCCACCACCGGGACAGCCCGCGGAACAATGCAGGGATCATGACGCCCTTTGCCGGCGATGCGCACATCGGTCCCGGTCAGAAGATCCACGCTGTCCTGCTCCCTGGCAATGGTGGGCGTGGGTTTGAAGGCGACCCGGAAGTGGAGGGGCATCCCGTCGGACATGCCGCCCAGCACGCCGCCGCAGTGATTGGTCAGCGTGACAACGCGCCCGTCCTCCATGCGGTAGGCGTCATTGGCTTCGCTGCCCCGCAGCCGGCTTAAGGCAAATCCGTCGCCGAATTCGAGCCCTTTCACAGCGGGAATGCCGAAAATGATCGTACTGAGGCGGTTCTCCAGACCGAGGAAGGGGTGCTCGCCCAGACCGACAGGCAGTCCCAGAACCTGACATTCCACCGTTCCTCCGACGGAATCGCCGGCGGCTTTGGCGGCAGCGATGGTTTCCTGAAAACGCTTGACGAGCAGCGGATCGGCCGAACCGGCCGGGAAAGATTTTCCTTCGACGCTTTCGTTAAAGGGACTTTCGTCCGTATAGACTCCGATGCTTTTGATGCGTGCCATGACCCGGATGCCGCGCGCTTCCAGCAGTTGTTTCGCGATGCCGCCGGCAATGCACAGGGGCGCCGTCATACGGCCGGACCATTTGCCGCCGCCGGCCGGGATCTGCCCGCTTTTCCGGTACGCAGGATAGTCGGCATGGCCGGGACGGGGCACGCTCCGGAAGGCGTCGTAGTCGGCGGAGTGGGGATCGGTGTTGCGGATGATGGCCGTGAGCCGGCTGCCGTCGGTATAGCCGTCCTGGCTCAGACCTTCGGTGAAGAGGGGTTCATCTGCTTCTTTGCGGGCGGTGGACCATTCGTTCTTCCCCGGGGCGCGGCGGTTTAAGAAAGCCTGCAGGGCTTCCCGGTCAAGGCGGAAGTCTTTCGGCAGGCCTTCTATGCTTACACCAATTTCAGGCGCATGGGATGCGCCGAAGATCGTAATATGATATTTGTTTCCATAAGATGATGCATTCATAGTTTTTTTAAGAGGTCAGGTTTTGGCGCGCATCGCGCGGACAGCGATTCAAGTTTGCCTTGCGGCCGCATTATTCCTTCTTCAGGTTTTCGAAGTCGCTCCAGAAGGCGGTGTAGGACTTGGCAACGCAGCCTTCGTTGTCCAGCGTGATATCGCCGTCCGCGCCGCAGGCGGCAACCGCCGCTGCCATGGCCAGCCGGTGATCGTTTAAGGTTGCAACACTTCCGCCTTTTAAGGTTCCGCCGTAGATCAGGATCGCGTCCTCTTTGGTCTCAGCCTGAATGCCGAGCGCCAGAAGCATCTGCGCGATGCCTTCCAGACGGTCGGATTCCTTCAGACGCAGACGGCCGGCGCCGCGCAGGAGGGTGTTGCCTTCCGCTTTGGCAGCGACCATGGCGAGGACCGGAGCCAGATCCGGCATATCGGAAAGGTTGAAGATCCCGCCCTTTAACTGACCGCCGCGTACGGCGATCATGCCATCCCGGCCGCCGATATCGGCGCCCATCTGCAGAAGGATCTCCAGGATGGCCTTGTCGCCCTGCACGGAGTTCGGATCGAGCCCTTCCACAACAACGCCGGTGGGAGAGAGGGCGCCCATGCAGAAGAAGGCCGCTGCACCGGAATAGTCGCCGCCGGCCCGGAAATCGGCCGGAAGCTTCGGGACCTGCCTGCCGTTTATCCAGTAAAGCGGATCCAGGACCAGGCCCGTCGGTCCGCCTTCTTCCTTTTTCGGGGCGGGGCGGGAGAGCTCCGTCTTTTCCAGACGGATCCCGGCGGCTTCCAGCGTCCATTCGGTCAGGCGGACGTAGGGGGCAGACTCCAGCGGCCAGTCAATGCGCAAGGCACTGTCTGCCGGCAGGAGCGGAAGCACTAAAAGCAGGGCGGAAATAAATTGTGAAGAAATATTTCCCGGGATTCTGTACAATCCTCCTGTTAAATGACCTGAAGCGTAGAGATAATCACCTTCTTCACGGAACTGCATGCCGTGCCGTTTCAGTTCGCTCAAAAACGGCTCCAGCGGTCTTTGGGCCAGACGGCCTTCGCGGACAAAGCAGACAGAAGCGTCGAGCAGACCGGCTATGGGCAGCAGCAGGCGCAGGGTGGTGCCGCTTTCTCCCACGGGGAGCGGGATCACCTGCCCGGCATCCGGCCCCGCAAGGGCGCCGTCCTTTCGCGGGATCGGTTCCACAAATAGCAGCTCGGCATCCGTGGAAACCCGGGCGCCCAGCGCCGTCAGGCAGCGGGCCGTAGCGAGAATATCTTCGGAGACGCCGCGCCGTCTTATGGTGACGGGCGCTTCTCCGAGGGCCGCGAGGACCAGAAAACGGTGCAGTTCTGATTTGGAAGAGGGGATCCGGACCAGCCCGGTACGGGGGCCCGCCGATATCGTAAGACTCATTTGACACCTCCGGCGCAGAGCCAGCTGCCGAGTTCCCCGGCGGGAACCGGCAGGATACGGCAGCGGCCGATCGTTTCGGGGACGATCAGAGAGATCTTCCCGCTGCCCATTTTTTTATCGGATAAGGCAGCTGCCGCCAGTTCGGAGACGCTGAAGTCCGTCCCGCAGGGCAGCTGATATTGTTCAAGAACAGAAAGAAGTTTTGGCAGGGCTTCGGGACGGCAGATCCCCTTGGTAACGGCCGCCCGGGTCATGATGGCCATGCCGGCTGCGACTGCCAGTCCGTGAGAGATCCCGTAGGCGCTGCATTTTTCAATGGCATGCCCGAAGCTGTGGCCCAGGTTCAGTTTGCGCCGTTCGCCGAAGTCGAATTCATCGGCTTCCACCACATCCCGCTTCATGGCAACGCAGGTCTCAATGACATGCTCCACCTGATCCCGGATAGGCGTCCGGGCCAGGTCCTCAAAGAAGGCCTCGTTGCCGAGCATGCCGTATTTGATGACTTCCGCGCTGCCATCTCTGAACACGGCCTCAGGCAGGGTGTCCAGCACATCCGGGTCGCACAGGACCAGACAGGGCTGGTGGAAGGCGCCCACGAGGTTTTTCCCCTCCGGCAGATCCACGGCTGTTTTTCCGCCCACGGAGGAATCCACCATCGCCAGCAGGGAGGTCGGGATCTGCAGGAAAGGGATCCCGCGCAGATACGTCGCGGCTGCGAAGCCGGCCATATCGCCGCACACGCCGCCACCCAGCGCCACGATCACATCACTCCGCGTGACATGCGCCTGCGCCAGAAAATGCAGAAGGTCCGTATAGGTCGTCAGATTTTTGGAAGCTTCCCCGGCCTTGAATTCGTAGGAGACGCAGGAAAAACCGGCCGCTTCCAGGGAGGCTTTGATCCTTGCCCCGTACAGCGGCCCCACATGGGTGTCACTGATGATCGCTGCCAGGCAGGGTTTTTCCGCAAGGTCTGTGCCCGGACGAAGCACGTTCCGCAGCTGCGTGCCGGCTTCATCCATCAGGCCCCGGCCGATCAGGACGTCATAAGGGACACCGGTTCCCACATGGATCGTTTTCACAGGCCGTCCACCTCCTCTTTGCGGCGCTTTCCTTCCGCAAGCAGCTGCTGCAGCGTTTCTTTATCCCGCGCGTCAATGGCATCGCGGTATTTGGTAAGCTCCGTCAGGAAGCTGTCCAGCTCCCGGAGGATATTGTCGCGGTTGTCCAGAAAGAGTTCGCTCCACATTTCGGGATTGAGGCGCGCGACGCGGGTCATATCCTTGTAGCTGCCGGCGGAAAAGCCTTTATGGCGGCCGGCGGTGGGGCTCTTGATATAAGCGCTGGAGACCAGGTGCGCCATCTGGGACGTGAAGGCGATCATCGCATCATGATCAACGGCACCGGTCACGGAGAAACGGCCGAACTGCAGCGGCGCCAGCAGTGATTTGGCCTTGTCCAGCAGTTCGATATCGTCAAAAACAGGCGGTACAAGCACCATGGGCGCGCCTTTGAACAGTCCGCCCTGCGCATAGCGCAGTCCGGAGTACTGATTGCCGGCCATGGGATGTCCGCCGATAAAGGTAAAACCGTATTCTTTGGCAACGGGGAAGAGGGCTTCGCAAACGGCCCGCTTGACACCGCAGCAGTCGATTACGACTGCGTTTTTATTGATATAGGGCGCCCAGGCCCGGATCCGTTCGATAATCCCCTCCGGGTAGATGGCTGCCAGAATGAGGTCGCATTCGCCTACATTTTCGGCCGTCAGTTCACCCTGGGTAATATCCAGCAGTCTGGCCGCATCCAGCGTGCTGCTTAAGCGGTCGCAGGCCAGAACACGGTGTCCCGCCTTGGCGTAATCCTCCGCCATGGAGCCGCCGATCATGCCCAGACCGATGATGCCGACGGTCATGCTTCCACCACCTTCCGCACCGCCCGGACCTTTTCGGCCAGCGCAGCGTACTGATCCGGCGTTAAGGACTGAGCGCCGTCACACAGGGCGTGCATCGGATCGTTGTGGACTTCGATCATCAGACCGTCCGCACCGCTGGCAGCGCCGGCCAGGGCCATGGGCGGCACCAGACGGGCAATGCCCGTGGCGTGGGACGGATCCACCAGGATCGGCAGATGGGTCAGCTCGCGCAGCATGGGGATGGCGGCCAGATCCAGCGTATTGCGGGTGTAGTCATCGAAGGTGCGGATCCCGCGCTCGCAGAGGATGACCTGGTCGTTGCCTTCGGCCATGATATATTCCGCGCTCATGAGCAGCTCTTTCAGGGTGCTCGCCAGGCCGCGCTTTAACAGGACCGGCTTCTTGGTGCGGCCGACCGCGCGCAGAAGATCAAAATTCTGCATGTTGCGGGCGCCTACCTGCAGCAGGTCCACGTCTTCGAACAGCGGCAGATCGCGGGAGGACATGACTTCGGTCACGATCGGCAGACCGGTCTCCTGTCGGGCAATGCGCAGCAGTTCCAGCCCGTCGGCCTTTAAGCCCTGAAAATCGTACGGGGAGGTGCGGGGCTTGAAGGCACCGCCGCGCAGCAGGGTCGCACCGGCCGCCTTGACAGCCTTGGCGATCCCGACGATCTGCTCTTCACTCTCCACCGAGCAGGGCCCGGCGATCATCACAAAATTCCCGCCGCCGACCTTCACGCCGCTCACGTCCACAACGGTATCTTCCGGGTGGAACTTTCGGTTGCAGCATTTGAAAGGGTCGCTGACCCGCTTGACGGAGTCAACGATCGACAAGCTCGCGATCAGGTCCTGGTCCACGGAGGACGTGTCGCCTACCAGACCGAGGACCGTCTGATATTTACCTTCGGATATATGGACAGTCAGGCCCTGTTTCTCCAGCCAGTCGATCAGCTGGGTCCTTTTTTCTTCCTGTGTGTTGTGCTTTAGGATGATGATCATACTTGTGCCCTCGCTATAATCATGAAAAATGGTAATATCTTATTATAAATCGTCTGTCAGGTCAAAACAAGCGGTTTTTAGAGAGAATAATGCAGTTTTGCCTGCCCTGAAACTACTGGTCTGCCCGGTAATTGCCGATCAGCTGAAGAGAGAGGCTGTCGTATTCCAGGCGCCTGAGGACCTCGGCAACGTCGGGGTCATTCAGATTTCCCTCAAAATCCAGGTAGAAGCAGTACTCGAACTGTTTGCCGGGAATGGGGCGGGATTCTACCAGGAGGACGTTGATCCGCTTGGAGGCAAAGATCCCGAGCGTATGGTACAGCGCACCGGGATCGTGCTGCAGGACCAGACGGATGCTGATCTTATCCGCTTGCGGATCAAAACGCTTTTCCCGGGACAGACACAGGAAACGGGTGGTGTTGCCGCCGTCATCCTGCACCGCAGGGATCAGGATGGGCAGCCCGTAGACCTCGGCCGCACGGGAAGAGGCAATGGCCGCTTTCGAAGGATCGTTCAGATCCCGGATATATTTGACGCTCAAGGCGGTATCCTCATACACGACCTGCCGAATGGCCGGATGCGCCGCGAAAAAACGGCTGCACTGTGAAAGCGCCTCCGGGTGGGAATACACCTCACGGATCTCGTTGAGGGTGACTCCGGGCAGGCTGATCAGGTTCTGACGGATGGGGACTTTGATCTCCCCGATGGCAAAGACCTGATGGAACTGGAACAGGTCATAGGTCCGGGTGATGAGGCCGGTCGTTGTGTTTTCGACCGGAAACATGCCGTAATCGACCGCTCCGGATTCCACCGCCTGAAACATGGAAGGAAAATCGCTGAAGCCGATCGTTTCGGGCTTCTGATCCTTGAAAAAACGCAGCGCGGCAAGCTCACTGAAGGCGCCGGCGGCTCCCTGATAAGCAACGTTCATAGACAGATTCCTTTCCTTGGCGGGTAGTTCTTCCGGAGGCTGCGGCAGCGTGTTTGCGCCTGCTGCAGACCTGAGCGGTTCTCAAAAGTATAGCATGCAGCGGGAAAGGCTGACAAGGCAAAAACTTGATATATTTAAGGAAAATGTTTTTCCCGTATTCGCAGAAAAGGACTTGTATTCAAGGAAGGGTTGTAATAAAATATCTTGATGATGTGTAACCACTTTGCCCTCTCCGAAGAGAGCGGCACAGTATGTAAGAGGAAACGCCCATGAAACGCTGTTGTCTGATCCTGATCATTCTGTCAATGCTTCTTTCCGCCTGCGGATTGAACGGTCCCGTCACGGTACCGGACACCAAGGAGGGGGAAAAGCCTTTCGCTGCCGATATCCATGTGCCTGTCCGGACGGCGGATTTTGAAACGCTTGCTGACACGTATACCGGCCGTATCTCCTTCGCCTTTGGGGAAGGCGGGACCGGCTATCTGATCGACCCCGAAAAGGAGAGCGACCTGCAGCCCAGCGAGCCGGAAACGACAGAACAGATCCCGGAGACGGAAGCGCCGACGCAGCCTGTGGAACCGGAGACCACGGAGGTGATCCCGGAAACGCTGCCGACCAGTTCAGAGGCGGAAACCACGGAAGTGCCCGAGGAAACCCTGCCGGAGGAAACCACGGAAGAAACGACGGAAGCCGTCGAGACGACCCCGGAAGAGGAAACGACCGAAGCGCCCACGACACCGGCCCCTACGCAGCCGGCCCCTACGCAGCCGGCCCCGACCCAGCCTGCGCCTACGCAGCCCGCTCCGACCCAGCCGGCCAGACAGGCAAGCGGCAAAACCTGGAACTGGGTGGATGTGGACCTGACGAACCAGCGGGTGACTGTCTACAGCGGGGAAACCGCCGTTGCCGTGTTCCCCTGCGTGACGGGCTGCGTCAATCTGGAATGGTACACCCCGGAGGGGACATATCATATTGTTACAAAACAGCGTAACCGTATGTTAAACGGCGTATCCTTTGTGAAATACTGGATGCCGTTCTATCAGGACTACGGTCTGCATGATGCCCCCTGGCGCGAAGGCAATTTCCGCGCGGACCAGGTCTGGTACAACGGCTCCCACGGCTGCGTGAACATGCCGGAGGAAGGCGCCAAGTTCATTTGGGATCATTGCTCGGTGGGTGATACCGTCGTGGTCCACGGCTTCCCGAAGGATCCGAACAAGCACCGGACGCATACGCCGACCGGCGACTGGATCCGTGAGAAGAAGCCGACCTGCGGCGAAGACGGCAGCGAGATCCGCAACTGCGTCTACTGCGGCAAGGTGGCGGAAAGACGGGCCATCCCTGCAACGGGAGAGCATAAGCCGAGCGAAGAGTGGACCGTAGTGAAGGAAGCGACCTGCGCGGAAGAAGGTCTGAAAGCGATAATCTGCTCCGTCTGCAAGAAAAATGTTAAAGAAGATGTGATTCCGGCTATCGGGCACAGTTGGGGTGAGTGGACAGTCACGAAGGCGCCGACGACCAGCGCGGAAGGCCTGAAGGAACGCGTCTGCAGCGTCTGCGGCGAGAAGGAAGAGGAAGCGCTTCCGATGCTTCCGCCGGAAACGACAACAGCAGCACCGGAGACAACGACGGCAACACCCGAGACAACGACAGCGGCGCCGGAAACAACAACGGCAGCACCTGAGACAACAACGGCAGCACCCGAGACAACGACGGCAGCGCCCGAGACAACGACGGCAGCACCCGAGACAACGACGGCAGCGCCCGAGACAACGACGGCAGCGCCCGAGACAACGACGGCAGCACCCGAGACAACGACAGCAGCGCCCGAGACAACGACGGCAGCACCGGAGACGACAACAGTGGCACCTGAGACAACGACGGTAGCACCGGTAACAACGACGGTAGCACCTGAGACAACGACGGCAGCACCGGCAACAACGACGGTAGCACCTGAGACAACAACAGTGCCGCAAACGACAACACCGGCTCCAGAAACAACGACGCCGGCACCGGAAGAAACATTGCCGGATCCTGCGGAAGTCCCTGGAGAACCGTAAAAACATATTCTTGATTGTGTAAGGGGAGGACATATCCACTGTCCTCTCCTTTTTCTTGGATAGAATGGAATAAAAGCACTGCGAGCGATTTTGGTTTTTCTTGCATTTTTGCGTGAGTATGATATAGTAAGCATGTATAAGGATGTTTTGTCGGCAGAGACACGGGCTTATGCTAAGACCCGAAGGATAACAGGAGAAGAACGTTGAGCGAATTAGTATCATTTAAATGTCCGAGCTGTGGTTCACCGCTTCTCTACAGTGCAGAGAAGGGACGCTTCATTTGCGAATACTGCGGCAGTGACTTCAGCTTCGATGAAGTCAAAAACGCAGACGTCAATGCGGATACCGAATTCGACTGGGGCGATTATAAAGAAAATGTTTCGGAAGAGACACTGGACGGAACCGTCTCGTATGTTTGCAAGTCGTGCGGGGCGGAGGTCGTGACGGATGCCGTCACGGCGGCCAGTTTCTGTCCGTACTGCGGCAACGTGATCGTGATGGAGGAAAATGTTTCCGGCCTGATCAAGCCGAACGGGATCATTCCTTTCCGAATTGATAAAACGAAACTGCAAGAGATCGTGGCACGCTACTGCCGCGGGAAAAAGCTGCTGCCGAAGAACTTCCTCTCGGCGCAGAAGATCGAAAAGGTCCAGGGACTGTATCTGCCGTTCTGGCTGTATGACTGCCATGCGGACGGCTCCATGGGCTTTGATGCCACACGGATCAGGACCTGGAGCGATACGCGGTACAATTATACCGAAACCAGTCACTACTATGTGACCTGCGAAGGCGATATGGACTTTAAGAAAGTCCCCGTCGATGGCTCTCACCGGATGGATGACGCCCTGATGGATTCCGTGGAACCCTATGATTTTAAAGATCTGCAGCCGTTTGCCAAGGGATACCTGAGCGGTTTCGTGGCAGAGCGTTTCGATGAAGACGCGGATTCCTGCCTGGGACGCGCCAGCGCGCGGGTGAAGAGCTCGGTGGCATCGACCTTCTACGGGGCTGTACATGGCTATGCGACCTTAACATCCAGCCGCAGCCAGATCGATCTGCAGGATACCAACGTCAGCTATGTGCTGCTGCCGGTGTATCTGATCACGGCGCAGTACGGCGGCGAGACCTATACCTACGCGGTAAACGGACAGACAGGCAAAATCGTGGGCGATCTGCCATCCGACAAGGGGAAGGTGACACGCACCTTCCTGGGAACAGCCCTCGGGGTGGCAGCAGCGGCTCTGGCCCTTCTGACCTTTGTGTTTTAAGGAGGCAGCAAGATGAAACAAAACATGAAAAAAATCTTCGTTTCCCTGCTCCTGCTTCTTTTGACACTCCCGCTTTTGGCGGGAACCCGTGTGCAGGCTGAGACTGCCGCTGCGGATGATTCCGCCCATGTCATCGACAAGGCCCTCCTTTTTTCCGTATCGGCGCACGTCGAGCTGGAGCGGAGAATGGAGGAACTGGAGAACAAATACGCTACCAAGGTCATCATCCTCACGACCAACAAGCTGGAAGATGAAGCTCTTTCGGGCCGGCAGTACAGCGGGATCCAGGCGTTTGCCGAGGACTATTACGACTATGTTGTCTGCGGCGGCGTGGAAACGACCGGGATCATTCTGGCGATCGATATGGGCAGCCGGAAAATGTGGGTCTCCACGACCGGCGATGAAGTCGGCCGCTTCCAGTCGGATATCGACTATCTGCTGGACCGCGTGGTCTCGCGCTTGAGCGACGGAGAAAACGATGCGGCGGCGCTCAAATTCGTACAGCTGGTGGAACAGAAGCACAAATGGGGCTTTTACCCGCCGACGGTCGGCAAGATCCTGCTCAGCATCGGGATCGGCCTGCTGGTGGCGCTGATCGTGGTCGCCGGCTTAAAGAGTCAGTTAAAGACCGTCCGGCAGGCGACCTCGGCGCACAATTATACGGTGCCCGGCAGCTTCCATCTGCGCCGCATCAACGAGCTGTTCCTGTACAGCAGCGTGACGCAGACAGCCAAACCACAGCCGCAGGAACGCGGAGTCGGTGGCGGCGGCTTCGGCGGAAGCGGTTCTTCCGGCTTCTCGCATGGCGGCGGCGGCAGGACCTTCTGACCTGGGCAGCGGGGCGCGGACCGAGGCCAGCCCGTAACAACGTGTGACAGCCGCTCCGGCGGCAGAAAATAAAAAACAAAAAGCGAAAACATACAAGAAAAGGAGAGACAAAATGGGACTTATCAGTGCAGGTTTAGGTGCTGTCGGCGGTGTACTGGCGGATCAGTGGAAGGAATATTTTTACTGTGAGGCACTGGACAAGAGCGTCCTGATGGCGAAAGGCATCAAGCATACCTCCGGCCGTTCCACCAACTACAAGGGAAATGACAATATCATCACCAACGGCTCCGGGATCGCGGTAGCCGACGGTCAGGCTATGATCATTGTAGATGACGGCAAGGTCGTGGAATTCTGCGCCGAGCCCGGCCGCTTCACCTGGGACGCCTCGTCCGAGCCCAGCATTTTCACGGGCAATCTGTGGCAGAGCATCAAGGATACCTTCAAGGTCCTCGGCAAGCGTTTTGCTTACGGCGGCGACACCGGTCATGATCAGCGGATCTACTATTTCAACACCAAGGAACTGCTGGACAACAAGTTCGGCACGCAGAATCCGATCCCGTTCCGGATCGTGGACGCCAGAGCCAATGTTGACCTGGAGCTGTCCGTGCGCTGCGCCGGTGTGTACTCCTACCGGATCGCGGACCCGATCCTGTTCTATTCCAAGGTCGTGGGCAACGTATCGTCCGAATACAGAAGAGAAGAGCTGGATACACAGCTGAAGAGCGAATTCATCAGCGCCCTGCAGCCGGCTTTCGGCAAGTTAAGCCAGATGCAGCTTCGCCCGAGCGAGATCATCACCCACAACACCGAGCTGGAACAGGCCATGAACGAAGCCCTGTCCGAAAAGTGGGGCGAGCTCAGAGGCCTTGAGGTCGTAAGCGTGGCGCTGTCCACGGTGACCATGCCCGAAGAGGATCAGGAACGCTTAAAGATGCTGCAGACCGCTGCAACGCTGTCCAACCCGAACCTGGGCGCCGGCTACATGACCGCTTCCCTGGGCACGGCCTTAAATACCGCCGCCGGCAACGAAAACGGTGCCATGGCGGGCTTAATGGGTGTCGGCATGGGCATGAATATGGGCGGCGGCCAGATCGCGAACATGTATGCAGCCGGCCAGCAGTACAATCAGCAGGGCTACGGCATGCCGCCGTATCAGCAGCCCGCACAGCCTCAGGGCTGGACCTGCCCGACCTGCGGCACGGTCAACACCGGCAACTTCTGCGGCCAGTGCGGCACGAAGAAACCGGCTCCGCAGCAGCCGGCCGGCTGGACCTGCCCGACCTGCGGCACCGTCAATACCGGCAACTTCTGCGGTCAGTGCGGCACCAAGAAACCTGAATAAGAACACATAACGGGGTGATTCTCACTCCGTTCTTCCCTCGCCCTCATCCTTTGCATCTTTCGTGACGGATGGGGGCGACTTGCCAATATTTTCATGAAAGGACAACGATATGGGCTTATTTGACAAGAAATACTGCGATATCTGCGGCAGCAAGATCGGCTTTCTGGGCGTGAAGAAACTGGAAGACGGCCAGATGTGCAAGGATTGCCAGAAGCTCCTGTCGCCCTGGTTCTCGGACCGCCGTCACAGTACGGTGGAAGAGATCAAGCGCCAGCTGGCTTACCGGGAAGCGAACAAAGAAAAAGTGGCGGCTTTTCACGTGACGCGCAGCTTCGGCAGCCTGTACAAGGTCCTGCTGGATGATGATAAAAAGCAGTTTATCGTGACCCGATACAGTGACTGGGCATCGAACAACCCGGACGTGGTGGATTTTAGCGCCCTGACCGGCTGCGAAATCAAGATCGATGAAGATGCCGAGGAACTGATGACCAAGGATGCGGACGGCAATAAGCGCAGCTATATTCCGCCCCGCTTCGAATACGACTATGACTTCCGCTGCACCCTGACGCTCAATCATCCGTATTTTGATGATATGGACTTTGAGACGTCTTCCTCCATTCGGGAGCAGTCGCCGACCACGGGCAATGTAGCCCTGCGCGTTCACGGGGACGATTACCTGAAGGCCGAATCGGATCTGAACGGGATCAAGGCCTGGGCAAACGACGTGCTGGGACTGGCGGAAGAAGAACCGGCCGAGGTGCCGGCGCCGGCTGCGGCAGCTGCGCCTGAAAAAGGCCTCTTTACGTTCCCCTCCCTGCCGAAAACGAGAGAGGAGCTCCTGGATCTTCCCGGCGTCGATTTCAAGGATCCTTTCTCCATCGCCGCCGCCGCGGTAGCCGCGTTTACCCGCTTCCCGGAGGATCCGGAGGCCTGTTACGTGATGCTGGATGCCATCAAGGGCCCGCAGCCGCTGTCGAACACAGACAAGGCGTTTATCAAAGACCGTTTCTTTGACGGCAAGACCTATGTGCCGCGTTCCTACTTTGAAGGAGCCGTGCCGGACAATGACTATACCCCCGAAATCCCGTACCGGATCCGGATCAAGGAGTCTGTCCACAGCCGTGATATCCTCGATCAGGGTTATATCACGCTCTATGTGAAATCCGGCGGTGCCGATGCGGAGCGGCCCATTGTCCTGCGAACCAAGCCTTCGACCGGCGAGTGGTTCCTCTGGAATCATGTGGGGATTCTGGCGGATATCCGTGTGCCGAAGAGCGCGGATCCCTGGGCATAAGCTTCTTCTGAAAGCAAAAAAAGGACCTGTGAGAGCATGAGAAACGCATGTTTTCACAGGTTCTTTTCATGGAAAAACACCGGGATGAGGGGCCGTCTGCCCGTGCAATTCGGATGATGAGGACAAATCAGGCGTTCCGCAGCGACTCAGCAGATCAGGGTGCCGGCCTTTCCGCTCAGTGCGAGCGTGGCTTTTTCGGGCGTGGTAATGATACATTTTCGGCCCGGGCGCGCTTCCACAAAGCGGATCGCGGCTTCGACCTTCGGCAGCATGGAACCGGCAGCAAACTGTCCTTTAGCGATATAGCGGCGGGCAGTCGCGGTATCCAGCGTGTCCAGCGCCTGCTGATTCGGCTTGTTGAAGTTGATATAGCACTTTTCAACAGCGGTCAGCATCATGAAGATATCTGCATCCAGATCCTGTGCCAGGCGCTCAGAAGCCAGGTCTTTGTCAATGACCGCAGCGATCCCATTCAGATCGCCGTCGCTGTCACGGTATACGGGGACACCACCGCCGCCCACGGCAATCACCGTATGGCCCGCCTCCATTAAGTCGCGGATCGCGTCCAGCTCTATGATCTCCAGCGGCAGGGGAGAGGCAACGACACGGCGCCAGCCCCGGCCGGCATCTTCCTTCATGGTGTAGCCCTTTTCGGCCATCAGCTTTTTGGCCTCTTCTTCGCTGCAGAAGGCCCCGATGGGCTTGGAGGGATTCAGAAACTTCGGATCCTCCGGGTCGACCCGCACCTGCGTGACCACGGCAACCGGAGACCCTTTGGCGCCGCGGATGCGCAGGGCCCGCTGCAGCCCCTGCGTCATATGATAGCCCAGCATGCCCTGACTCATGGCGCCGCAGACGTCGAAAGGCATGGCCGGTGTGAGGGCCGCGCTGTTTTCGTTCTGCAGCACGATCCCGCCGACCTGCGGCCCGTTGCCGTGGGTCATGACGACTTTGTAGCCTTGTGCAATGATATCAGCGACCTGCAGAGAGGTGTTGTCAATGATGGAGAGCTGTGTTTCGGCATCGGCCAGTTTGCCGCCGATGGTGAGGGCATTGCCCCCCAGTGCTATAACGATCGTTTCCATATTATCTCCTGTCTTGCCCTCCCCCACCTTACGTGGGGGAGGGATGTCAGCCAAAGGCTGACAGGGTGAGGGCGGCTTGCTCCCTACTTACCACCCCAGCTTGGTCATGGCGTCATCGACCGCCTTGATCACGATATCGACCTCTTCTTCGTTGATAATGAGCGGCGGAATGAAGCGGAGCACGTTTCCGTTGGTATTGTTGATAAGGACCTTACTGTCTTTGAAGCACAGATCCACCACCGGCTGACCGCTCTCCCGGGTCAGCTGGATCCCGTTGATCAGGCCTAAGCCGCGGATCTCGGCAACGGCGTGAGGATGATTTTTTTCGATCACTTCATGCGCGCGGCGGCGGAAGTATTCACCCATCTTTTCACAGTTGTCCAGCACGCCCTCGTTCAGCATGACGTCCAATGTTGTCATAGCGAGTGCACAGGCCAGCGGACCGCCTGCGAAGGTGGAGCCGTGGGTGCCGGGCGTTAAGACCTTGGCGGCCTCGCCTCTGGCGCAGACGGCGGCAATGGGAACCCCCGAGCCCAGCGCTTTGGCCATGGAGCAGGTGTCCGGCTCCACGCCGTAGTGCTGATGGGCAAAAAGCTTGCCCGTGCGGCCGGATCCGACCTGGACCTCATCGAACATCAGAAGAATGCCCTTTTCATCGCACAGATCCCGCAGCCCCTGCAGGAATTCCTTCGTGGCGGGCCGTACGCCGCCCTCGCCCTGGACCGGCTCGGTCAGGATCGCGCAGGTGTATTC
>CADBSR010000190.1 GCA_902797385.1 uncultured Lachnospiraceae bacterium | reverse complement strand
TGCTGCAGCAAAGTGCGGAAGGCATTTCTGCGGATCCCAAGGTCCTGGCCGCCGGATATGCCATGGCTCAGACCAGGCCGGATTCGGCCGGCATGACGGTTTATAACTATCTGACAAGGTATATCAGCGGATTCCGCACGGACAGCGCGATGAATGTAAAGCGTTCCAATCTGGAGGTCCTGATCCGCCATGACCGGGGAGAGGAATTAAGCAAGGAAGAGAAAAAGCAGCTGGCACTGGCGTATCAGCTGTTCCCGGCGCTTCTCAATTACCGCATGAATGAATGGGGGGAGGAGAAGCTTTTGCCGATCCTGTATGCGTATCTGCGGGAAGAAAACAAAACAGTGCATCCGGTGGAGCTGCTGTTCCCGGATGAGGAGCCTTAAGATTTGGGAAAGACTGAGCAGGAACTGAATAAACTGATCTTAGACCGAGTTTACCGGCTGTTTCGGGAACCTTTACTTCACTATGCGCAGACAATCCTGGAAAACGAAGCGGATGCCGAGGATGCGGTGCAGCAGAGCTTTTTGTATCTGATGCAGCACCCGGAGGGCATCCGGTCGGTCAACAGCCCGGAGACCCTGCATTATCTGTCCGTGATCGTGAAGCATCAGGCGCTGGACATGATCCGAAAGCGGGGACGGGAAGTAGCGTTAGAGGAGTTGCCGGAAGGCTCGTATCGGCAGTCTTTCCCGGAACCGGGAGCAATGCCGTTGGAGCGCGCCATGCTGAAGCTCCCCGAAAAAATGCGCGAGCTGCTGATCTTGCGGTACTCGGATGAGCTGCGGCCTAAGGAGATTGCAGCCCTTTTGGAAATGAAGCCTGATACGGTGCGGCGGACGCTTCACCGGGCACGCGGAGCGCTGAAAAAGCTTTTGAGAGCGGAAAAGGAGGAAAGTGAAAAATGACGTTTCTTTCCCGAAAAAAACTGAAAGAAGCCTGCGATACCCTGCGGGACCGGGAGCTTCTGGCGCGCTTTCCTCAGGAAGCAGCGGGGTTTCTGAATAATAAAAATGAAAGGGAAGCCGAACGGACCCGTGGTGCTTTCAGGAGGCGCCGCCTGATCCGAAAAGGGTTGACCGTAGCCGCCATGCTGGCTCTGCTGATCCTTGCCGGCGTGGTGCTGGGGCCGAAGGCCTATGCCAGGATCCAGCTGTGGATCACAGGGCAAAGCGGAGAATGGAATACCTTGAAACCGATCAGCGTTCATCCGGAAGCGGCTTTCCCGACATACCGCCTGGGCTGGCGTCCGGAACGTTTTGAACGCTGCTATCCCCTGACAGACGATCAGTACGAGTTCAGTGAAGAATACCAGAACGATTATCTGGTCGATGTGCCGATGGATATCTGGGAAAAAATCGTCGACGGACGGTACGACCGTACTGATCTGTACCCGGAGCCGGGGAAGCTATGGACGAGGCCGGGCATGGAGGACAATTCGTTTTTCGGCTGGGGATACTTTAAAATATCTCAAAAAGCTGAGAATTCAGTCATGTATCTGGACCGTATCGATATAAGGACGGGAGAAACCAGGACCCTCGAAGAAGGACAGTGGGAGATCGGAGACTGGGATGTTTTGTATTATCTGTATTACAGTTTTGGATCGGAATCCTTCCCGGACGGACAGAAAAAAACCTACCGCTATGATACGATCTGCTGTATATGGATGGATCAGGAGCATGACGTCGCTTTCCGTATTGACGGAACGCTGACAAAGGAGGAGGCGCAAAAGATCATAGAAAATATAGTGATTCGGTGACAAAGACAGGGGACGGTTCTCTGTCTTCGAGAACACCCCCTGCCCTGTCTTACGGCGTCAAGACAGAGAACCGTCCCCTGTCTTGGGGTAAGGTTGTCAAGACAGAGAACCGTCCCCTGTCTTGCGAAAAAACGCTTGACATTGGCGGCCCTTTTCGTTATAATTTCTGCGTTCAATTAAATACCGTTACAGACTGTGATGGAGAAAGTAACCTCGGGAAGAAAGCCACAGAGAGCCGGAGAAGCTGAGAACCGGTGCCGGTAGCC
>CADBSR010000189.1 GCA_902797385.1 uncultured Lachnospiraceae bacterium | reverse complement strand
ATCGAGGAAAAGCAGTATGCCCGCTGGGAGGCAAACGGATATTTCAAGGCCGATGCGTCATCCCCGAAGAAGCCTTATACCATCGTCATGCCGCCGCCCAATATCACGGGCCAGCTGCATATGGGACATGCCCTGGACAATACCCTGCAGGATATCATCACCCGCTTTAAGCGCATGCAGGGTTATGAAGCTCTGTGGCTGCCGGGCACGGACCATGCATCCATTGCGACGGAGGCGAAGGTCGTGGAAGCCATGCGGGCGGAAGGCCTGACCAAGGAAATGCTGGGCAGGGACGGCTTTTTACAGCGTGCCTGGGACTGGCGTGACAAATTCGGCACCCGGATCGTCCAGCAGCTTCGGAAGATGGGCTCTTCCTGCGACTGGTCGAGAGAGCGCTTCACCATGGATGAGGGCTGTTCGGAAGCGGTCAGGACCGTCTTTGTGAAGCTCTACAACGAGGGCCTGATCTACCGCGGCAACCGCATGGTCAACTGGTGCCCCAAATGCAACACCTCCATTTCGGACGCCGAGGTGGAATATGAAGAGCAGGACGGCAATTTCTGGCATCTGCTCTACCCGGTCAAGGAGACCGGTGAGATGCTGGAGCTGGCTACGACCCGTCCGGAAACCATGCTAGGCGATACCGCCGTGGCCATCAATCCGGAGGATCCGCGCTATGCGCATCTGCACGGCTGCCACGTGATCCTGCCGCTGTTGAATAAAGAGATCCCGATCGTCTGCGATGAGCACGCCGACATGGAGAAGGGGACCGGTGTGGTGAAGATCACCCCGGCCCATGATCCCAACGACTTTGAGGTCGGCAACCGTCACGATCTCCCGCGCGTGAGAGTCCTGACCTATGACGGCCGCATGACCGGCGCGGCGGATGCCGCCGCTTCCCGCGAGCTGCGCGAAAGCGGCCGGGCTGCGCTGGGTGAACCCGAGGTCCTGGACTGCGGCAAATATGCCGGCATGACGGCAAAGGAAGCCCGGAAGGAGATCGTCAAGGATCTGGAAGCCGGCGGCTTCTTGAAGTCCGTGGAGCCTTTAAAGCATGACGTGGGAACCTGCTATCGCTGCCATTCGACCATCGAACCCATGGTCAGCCAGCAGTGGTTTGTGAAAATGCAGCCGCTGGCCGAGCCGGCGATCCAGGCGGTCGAAGAGGGCCGGATCCGCTTCGTGCCGGAGCGCTTTACAAAGATCTACCTGAACTGGATGCGGAATACCCGCGACTGGTGCATTTCCCGTCAGCTTTGGTGGGGCCATCAGCTCCCGGCCTGGTACTGCGATGACTGCGGCGAGACCATCGTCGTCAAAGAAGCGCCGGAAGCCTGCCCGAAGTGCGGGGGCTGTCATCTGAAGCAGGATCCGGATACGCTTGACACCTGGTTCTCCAGCGCCCTCTGGCCCTTCTCGACCATGGGCTGGCCGGAGGAAACGGCAGATCTGGCCAAGTTTTATCCGACCGACACGCTGGTCACCGGGTATGATATCATCGGCTTCTGGGTGAGCCGCATGATCTTCTCGGGCCTTGCCTATACCGGGAAAGCACCGTTCCATACCGTGCTGATCCACGGTATTGTCCGCGACGGTCAGGGCCGGAAAATGAGCAAGTCTCTCGGCAACGGCATCGATCCGCTGGAAGTCATTGAAAAATACGGCGCGGATGCCCTGCGCATCATGCTTGTGACCGGCAATTCGCCGGGCAATGATATGCGCTTCTACTGGGAAAAGGTGGAAGCCGGCCGCAATTTCATCAACAAAGTCTGGAACGCCTCGCGCTTCATGCTCATGAATATGGAAGGCATTGATAGAAAGAACGTGAAGGATGTCACGCTCCGCGACGAGGACAAATGGATCCTGTCCCGCTTAAACGAAACCATCCGCGGCGTCACCGAAAATCTGGAGGCCTTCGAGCTGGGCATGGCACAGCAGAAGATCTACGATTTCGTCTGGGATGAATTCTGCGACTGGTATATCGAGATGGTCAAGCCCCGCTTCTACGGCGAGAGCGATCCGGCCTCGAAGGAAGCCGCGGCTGCGACGCTGCGCTACGTGCTGGAAAATGCCTTAAAGCTCCTGCACCCCTTCATACCGTTCGTGACGGAGGAGATCTTCGGCTATCTGGAGACCGGGGAAGAGACCATCATGCGTTCCGCCTGGCCTCTTTATGACGAAACGCTGGCCTTCCCGGAGGAAGAGCAGCGCATCGAGTGGGGAAAGGATATCGTCCGCGGCGTCCGCCAGATCCGGGTGGATATGAACGTGGCACCGTCCAAGAAGATCCCGCTCACGCTGGTCAGCGCCGATCCGGCCGTCCTGGCTTCTCTGGATCACAGCCGCAGCTTCCTGCTGAGCCTGGCCAATGCGTCCTCCTTGACGCTTCAGGCCGATAAGACCGGGATCCCGGAGGATTCCGTCTCGGCGGTCACAGCGGCGGCCACGATCTTCATCCCGCTCAATGAGCTGGTGGACAAAGCCAAGGAGATCGAGCGCTTAAGCGGGGAATTAAAGCGCCTTCAGGGCGAGCTCGCGCGTTCGGCCGGCATGCTGAGCAACGAAAAGTTCATCAGCCGCGCGCCGCAGGCCAAGATCGACGAAGAAAAAGCCAAGCAGGCAAAATATCAAAAAATGTACGCTGAAGTCGAGGCCCGCCTCTCCCAGCTACAGGACTAACCCCCCACCCAAAAACACAAAACCAAGACAGAGAACCAAGACAGGGGACGGTTCTCTGTCTTTTTGCTTTGTGGTTCTTCAAGACAGGGGACGGTTCTCTGTCTTTATGTTTTGCGGTTCTCCAAGACAGGGGACGGTTCTCTGTCTTTATGTTTTGCGGTTCTCCAAGACAGGGGACGGTTCTCTGTCT
>CADBSR010000188.1 GCA_902797385.1 uncultured Lachnospiraceae bacterium | reverse complement strand
TTGGGGCAAACGGATTTATCCTTGATCGTTGCGTGAAAGTGCGCGCGGCGTGAAAGAAAACAACAACATATAAAGGCCTTGCGTCCGTATTAACTTACGGGCTGCAGGGCCTTCTTTCTATTCCGAAAGACCTTGCTTGATACAGAAGGAGTTTCTCTTTCCTCTTGCGCTTCCCACTTCATCATAGGTCCCTGAAGGATGGAGAAAGGCGCGCGAGGAACCAAAGATCCCCACCCCCACCAGCGGGCATCTTCCCTCATTCTCTCCCATTTTCCCCGTTCTTCAGAAGATCGCGGAAGAGGAAAGAAGGAGAAAGAAAACTGGCTTCGACCCGCCAAAACGCCGCGAGATGACTATAGTGGCTTTTCGCTCATTTTCCGGCATCATCCGGCACCTTCGCAGACTCTCACTGATGAACAGCGTAAGTGTGAGAAGGAACTGGGAAGAAGTGGGAATAGGAAGGAACTGGGGTGAAGTGGGAGGATAAAAAGAAGTGCCCCGCAACAGGATAAAGAGGGCTGCCCTGGAACAACACCGGGCAGGAAACGAAAGGGACTGTGAAAAACGCGGCTCTGGATTCCAGAAAAAGCCATTTTTCACAGCCCCTTTTTCAGTGGCTTATTTTTCTTCCGGCTCAGGTTTTTTGCCTTCCGGCCAGACTTCGCGGGCCTTCCCGGGCTCGCACCACGGTGAAAATGGGAAAAAGCGGTTTAGAAACACATTTTTCTTCTTTGTAACCGCTTCTCTTCTTGATTTGTGCTCATTTTTTCCTGCCATTTTACGTTTCGAGCGGTTACAAACATCCATTTTGGCAAATGTAACCGCTCACAAGGCATGCGAGAGGTGGTTTTTACCTGAACCACTCTTGTTATCCCATGAAAAAAGCGGTTACAAAAGCCAAATACGACTATTTAAACCGCTCAATTCAGAAAATGGACTCTCTGCGTAGACTGGAAACGGCTTCTGAAGCGGACACAATCCATGAAATACCTGTTTTTAACCGCTTTTTCCTGAAGATTAAAGAATCCGTGACAAGAGAATGCTCTGCGCCGAACGAAGAGCGGTGCCGGGTTCCTGTTTGTAACAGACAAGAGCAGTGATGTGACCCTGTACGGCGTTCTGGCCGGAGAAAGAAATGCCTTCACAAAGCTGTACGGAAAACTTTTGGAAAACGGCTGGTACGATCATGATTCGAGAACGGTGGAACATGTGAGAGGACCGCAGGGAGAGGATCTGACGCGGACCGAAAGCTGGTATCATATGACGGGGGTGGATCTCTACGATCTGACGCTTCTGGTCTACCACACATCGGACGATAAGATCCTGTACTGGCTCATGACCAATGAAGGCATGGCAACGATGGACAATGCCGTGGATCAGGCCGTGCTTGGGTATGTTTTCCCTCAGTAAGAGGTTTGATAATTTGTAACATTTAAAAACGGGGCCGGGCGCCAAAGGTTTGCAAACATTCTTGTTTTGTTTGCATATTTTTGCGTACCGCCGCCGATAAATTGACAGCGTCCTGCCCGGATCATACAATAAACCCATACAGTTCAATCGTATCAAAACGCCGCGCTGCGGCAGAGTAAGGAGAATAAGGATGAAGATCACCAGTGTTGAATGCTATAAGGGACCGTTTATTACGGTGAAAGTCAATACAGATGAGGGAATCAGCGGTTTCGGCGAGGCCGGCCTGTCCTATGGCGCCTGCCAGACGGCCGCCTGGGGCAATTGCCAGGATTTTGCCAAGCTGGTCATAGGCCTGGATCCCTTCGATACAGAAAAGATCTACGAGCATCTGCATCGGCATACGTTCTGGGGCATGAACGGCGGCGTGACGGTCTCGGCGGCTATGGCAGCCATCGATATCGCCTGCTGGGATATTAAGGGCAAAGCCCTGGGCCTGCCGGTTTATAAGCTTCTGGGCGGGAAAACGCACGATGTGCTGCGCACCTATGCCTCCCAGCTGCAGACGGGCTGGAAGACGTTGGTGGAACGGGAAGATAAAGCGGTCCTGCTCTACGATCCGAAGGACTACTATGATGCAGTTAAGGACGCAGTGGCGGATGGCTACGATGCCGTCAAGATCGATCCCTGCTTTGCCGGACTGGAGCCGGAGGATTTCGCGACAGCGTACCTCAAGCGCGGCGACAACTTAAAGGGCGTCTATCCGGCGGCCCTGCGCCGGATTGCGGTGGAACGTATTGCAGCAGCCAGAGAGGCCGGCGGAGAAGATCTGGATATCATTATTGAGATCCATGGTACCCTGGATGCCAACACGGCGGTGGATCTGGCCAATGCCCTGGAACCCTACCGGATCCTCTACTATGAGGAACCGACCATGCCTTCCAATCCGAAGGTGTTCAATTATATTAAAAGCAAGACCAATATCCCGCTCGCGACCGGCGAGCGCTGCTATACCCGCTGGGGCTTCCGCCAGTTCTTTGAGGATCGCTCCATCAGCATTGCACAGCCGGATCTTTGCAACACCGGCGGCATCACCGAGGGCAAGAAGATCGCGGATATGGCGGCGGTTTATGATATCGGCGTGCAGTGCCATGCCTGCGGCGGACCGATTGCGACGGCAGCGGCGATCCAGCTGGAGACAGCCATCCCGAATTTCGTCATGCATGAGTTCCACAACGGCAACTTCCAGTCCAAGTTCCGCCGCGGCGGCAAATATGACTGGATGCCGGAAAACGGGAAGTTCTATGTGAGCGACCGTCCGGGCATCGGCCAGGAAATGAGTGAGGAAGCCATGGCGACGTATGAGAAGGTCGTGATCGGCGCCGGCAAGGCTTCGTTAGGCCTATAAATGATAAAACTACGGCATCTGGCGGGCCCGTCTCTTTTCTTCCTGGGGAGGCGGGCTTTTTCTTTTGTCCGCTTAAAGAAAAACAAGCATAATTCCAAAACCTTGCGCCGCTTACTTGTTTTTTGAGGCCCGATTTGATAAAGTATAGATGACAGATCATCCCGGAGATATTTCCCGGGATTATAAGAATGCAATCATATGTCAGGAGGAACAGTCCCATGAGCAGTTTCATCAACGAAGTGAAGGCCAAGGCCGCCGCCGACAAAAAGCGGATCGTGCTGCCGGAATCCAATGACAAGCGTACCTACGACGCCATCGAAATGATCAAGAAGGAAGGCTTTGCCGACCTGGTTCTGATCGCTTCCAAGGAAGACCTGGAAAAGTATGCTGTCGGTTACGACCTGTCCGGCGTGGAAGTCGTGGATCCTTTTACCGATCCCCGCACCACCGGCTATGCCGAGACCTTTGCCGAGCTTCGTAAGAGTAAGGGCATGACCTTTGATCAGGCCTTAAGCATTATTAAGAAAGACTACACCTACTATGGCGTTATGATGGTCAAAGTTGGTGATGCGGACGGCATGGTCTCCGGTGCCTGCCATACCACGGCGGATACCCTTCGCCCCTGCCTGCAGATCTTAAAGACTGCGCCCGGCGTGAAGACCGTTTCCAGCTTCTTCCTGATGATCGTTCCGAACTGCCCTTACGGCGAGAACGGCACCCTGGTCTTTGCCGACTGCGGTCTGGTCCAGAACCCGACCTCGGCCGAGCTGTCCACCATCGCGGGTTCTTCCGCCGCCACCTTCGAAAAGATGGTCGGCAAGACCCCTCGCGTTGCGCTGCTGTC
>CADBSR010000187.1 GCA_902797385.1 uncultured Lachnospiraceae bacterium | reverse complement strand
TGCCCGTTCGGGGCCATCAGAGAGGAGTGATCGGACTATGGCAAAGGGAATTATGACAATTGACGGTCAGCGCGTCAGCTTTGACGGTGAAAAGAATGTCCTGGCCGTGATCCGGAAGGCCGGTATTGAGATGCCCACCTTCTGCTACCATTCCGATCTGTCCACCTACGGTGCCTGCCGTATGTGCGTGGTCGAAGACGAACGCGGCAAGATCGATGCCTCCTGCTCCTTAGAGCCCCGCGACGGCATGGTCATCAAGACCAATTCCGCCCGTTTGCTCAAGCACCGCCGTATGATCCTGGAACTGCTGCTGGCCTCTCATGACTGCAACTGCACCACCTGCGAAAAGAGCGGCAAGTGCCATCTGCAGGATCTGGCTCACCAGTTCGGCGTCCGTCAGGTTCGCTTCAGCGACAGCCGTGAACGTGCCGAGATCGACCGTTCCTCGCCCGCCGTTGTTCGCGATCCGAACAAGTGCATCCTCTGCGGCGACTGCGTCCGTGTCTGCGAAGAAATGCAGGGCATGAATATCATCGATTTCGTGCACCGCGGTTCCCAGATGCGCGTCGCGCCCGCCTTTAACCGGATGTTAAGCGAAACCAACTGCATCAGCTGCGGTCAGTGCGCGGCGGTTTGCCCGGTCGGCGCCATCACCGTGAAGAACGAGATCGGCGAAGCCTGGCGTGCCATTCACGATCCGAAGCTGCGGACCGTGGTCCAGATCGCTCCCGCCGTCCGTGTAGCGGTCGGGGAAGCCTTCGGTCTTCCGGCCGGCGACAACGTCCTGCATCGCCTGGTTACGGCCTTAAAGCTGATGGGCGTGGACGAAGTCTACGACACCACCTTCGGTGCCGACTTTACCACCATCTCCGAAGCGGAGGAATTCAAGGAGCGCTTAAAGGTCGGCGGCCCGTTCCCCATGTTCACCTCCTGCTGCCCTGCCTGGGTCAAATACCTGGAGAAGGAAAATCCGAGCTACCTGCACAATATCTCCACCTGCAAGTCTCCCATGGAGATGTTCGCCGCCATCCTGCGTGACAAATACGCTGCGAAGGATGCCGAGGACGGCAAGCGGACCTATCATATCGCCATCATGCCCTGCACGGCCAAGAAGATGGAAGCCGCCCGTGATGAATTCAAGCAGAACGGCCAGCCTGACGTCGACCTGGTCCTGACCACCCGCGAGATCGTGGATATGATCCGCGAAAGCGGTATCCGTCTGGAAGAGCTGGATTTGGAAGCCCCCGACCTGCCTTTCGGCATGGGTTCCGGCTCCGCCAATATCTACGGCGTGACCGGCGGCGTGGCCGAAGCGGTGGTCCGTCACTGCGTACCGGACAAGTCCAAGAACGCCCTGCGTGAGATCGCGGAACTGGGTCTGCGCGGCGATGAAGCCCGCAAGGAAGTCACCGTCCATCTGGGCGATCAGGAATTAAAGCTCGCCGTGGTCCACGGTCTGGCGAACGCCCGCAAGCTCTTAAAAGAGATGGACGAGGGCAAGGCCTTCTTCCACCTGGTCGAGGTCATGACCTGCCAGGGCGGCTGCGTCGGCGGTGCCGGTCAGCCTGACGGCCTGCGCGCTGTCAAGATCAAACGCGGCGAAGGCCTGCACGCGATCGACGACTCCTCGCTGGTCAAGCGCGCAGAGCGCAACCCGGTGGTCGCCACGCTCTTAAACGAGATGGGCGAGCACAAGGCGCACGAGCTCCTGCACGTCAGCTACGTCAAAGAATAATAAACGCCAACGGGGCATCTTCTTTCAAAGAAGATGCCCCGTTTTTTTTATCCCGGTCTTATCTTATCCCAGTCCTATCCGCTCCGGACTGTACGGTTCCAGCGGCGCGGTCTCGTGGCTGGCAACGATCACTGTCCTTCCCTTCATACGTTCAAAGATCAGCGCCGCCGTCTGTTTCTGCATGGTCTCATCCAGGCCGCTTAAGGGTTCGTCCAAAAGGAGCACGTCCGGCTTTGCGCACAAAGCCCGCGCAATGGCCACCCTTCTTTTCATGCCGCCGGAAAGAGCGGCCGGCTCGTTTCCCGCCTCGTGCTCCAGCCCCAGCCTGAACAGCAATTCCCTGGCCAGATCCCCGTCCCCGTTTTCGAGCTTAATATTGTCCAATACGCTCATGCCGCTTAAGAGCCGGTCTTCCTGAAAAACCATTCGCAGGCGCAGGCCCTCCGTTTTGATGACCCGTCCGCCCTGAGGTTCTGCCAGCCCCGCTATAATACGCAGCAGCGTCGTTTTGCCGATTCCGGACGGACCCGTCAGCAGATAGTTTTTCCCCAGCTCAAAGGCGGCGGAAAAGTGATCCAGCACGGCCTTCTCGCCAAAATGCTGTGTGATGTTTTCCAAAAGGATCTGTTTCATTCCGCCCCGCCTTTCCTGCCGATCCGCATCAGCAGCACGCTCAGGATTTTCTCCAACGTCATGCTGATCAGGATCACGCAGAGCGTCCAGGCCAGCATCTCGGGCGTTTCCAGATAGATCTTGGCCTTATACAGCATGCCCCCCACGGAATCCGGCGGTGCCGCCAGCACCTCTGCCGCAATGCCCGCCTTCCAGGCCAGGCCCATGGCTGTCACGGCTGCCGGCAGCAAATAGGCCAGGAAGGACGGCCCATAGATGTGCCGCCGTTTCCAGCGGCCGGACAGCTCAAAGACCTTCGCCATCTCCAGGAGCTGAGGATCGGCCGCCTCAAGCCCTTTCAGGCCGGCCGCCCATACGATGGGACAGACCATGATGGAAACAATGATCCCCGGGATCAGCTGATTCCTCGCAAAAAACATCAGTAAAATGATGAAGGAGGCGACAGGCGTCGCCTTGAAAACGCTCATGAGCGGACGGATCAGGGCAGCGGCCATGCGGCTTTTAAAGCAAAGAAACGCCAGCAGGACCCCCAGTCCCGTTCCAAACAGAAATCCGCTCCCGATCCTGAGAAACGAAGCCCCTATGGTCAGCCAGAAGCGCCCCTGTCCCAACAGCCCCAGCAGAACGCCAAAGACCTCCGCCGGCGGGGAAAGCACTACGCTCTGTCCCACCAGGGATGCCAGAAGCTGCCAGACCAGCAGCCAAAAAGCGGCGGCCCCCAGGATCTTCAGCCACTGTGGGGCCGCCGTCATCTCTTTCGTCCGGGTGCCGGACGGATCCGGTTTCAATTTATTTTGTGTAGTAGAATGCATCATCCGGCAGTTTGCCGCCTACGGCAGCGGGATTAAAACCAAAGAGGATCTCATAAAACGGCGCGATCTGTGTCTTCATGTCCGTTCCGGCGATCAGACAGAGATTGCAGTTGGGCAGGGCTTTCTTGGCCACTGCTGCCTTCGGAATGATCCCGCAGGCCTCGCACAGGGCAGCGGCAGCATCCATGTTGGCGGGATCCTTCATAAAGTTCACGGAAGCCTCGTATTCCTTCAGGAACGCGGCCACCGCTTGAGGATGTTCTTCGGCGAAAGCCTTCCGGACCACCACGCAGCCCATGGAAAGGAGGCAGTCTCCGTCACCCTTTTTGGCTACGGCACTCTCCCATTCCTTCGTCAGATCCAGCGACAGTGACAGCCCCTTCACCTGCGTCAGCGCCGCCGTTACCTTCGGTTCCGGCAGAACGGCGATCTGCGCCTTCCCGGCGGCCAGCGCCGCTACGACTGCGTCATGCTCCGCTTCGTAAATCACGGTGACTTCCTCTTTTATCCCGTACGCATCCAGGATATAGTTGAATACATACTCCGGCACGGCTGCCTGTCCGGAGGAATACACCGTCTTTCCCTTTAAATCTTCTATGGAGTGAATGCTCTCTCCTTCTGCCGTCAGCAGATATAAAACACCTAACGTATTGAGAGCCAGCAGCTGAACGCCGCCGTTGGTCTTCTGATACAGCACCGCTGCCAGGTTGGTCGGCACCGCCGCAATATCCAGCTCTTTGCTGATCAGCTTGGGCGCAACGTCCGTCGGCGCACCAAACAGAGTCATTGTATAATCATTGGTACTTTTCCCGTTTTTGCTGTCATCCCACAATTTGGCAGCGCCCATGCCGGTCGGGCCAGCCAGAACCCCGAAATTTACCTTCGTCCGTTCGGCAGGCTGTCCTTCCGTCGTCTGTGCTTCGGCAGGCTGCTCTTTTGTCTGTTCTGCCGTGTCCGCGGTACTTTCCCGGCTTTCCGTTACGCTTGAAGACGGCGCCGTCGTTGTTTCCCCGCTGTTTGTCCCCTGTGCGCCGCAGGCGGAAAGCAGCAGACTCATGCTCAGCAGCAGGCTGATCACTTTTTTCATCTTGTTTCTCCTTCTTTGTTTTCCTGATTCAGGACTCTTTCGTCTTTGATACAGATCCGTCTGTCACGTCTTTCCAGAAAGCCCTCCTGCTCCAGGTCGGAAAGTGTCCGGTACAAGCTGGCCCGGCTCATGTTTAACGCCTTGGCTGCCCGCGTGGCATTGAGCAGAAATCCGTTCCCCTGCAGCTTTGCCTGGGCCAGCAGATAGGCTGACATTCGTTTCCCGGAATCGGCACCGGCCAGGCGGCTGATAGCTTCATTTAAGAAACGGATCCGCGAAGAGAGAAAGCGGATGTAGTTCTCTGCGAAAACCGGATCCGTATGAAGAGCCTCCCGTACAGTCTCCTTTGGCACGCGCAGGGCTGTCAGACGTGTTTTGGCTGTCACATCTGTCTCCATCACGGCTTTTTCGCCAAAGAGCGTGGAAACACCGGTTACATCGCCGGCCTTTAAGCTCTGCAGGATCACGCTCCCCTTCAGGACTTCGGCTTTCCCTTTCAGGATCAGGATCAGGCCGCCCGGTTCTGAGCCGGCCTGGCAGAGCCTCTCTCCTTTTTCCAGATCGATCCTGTTTCCCGCCCCCGAAAGGATCCTTTTTTTTGTGCTGTCCGAAACGCCTTCAAAGAGGTGAAACCGGCCAAGATCTACCGTCATGTGCTGCAAACTCCCAAAAATCTGTATCAATTGAGACAGTTTCAGAGTATACAGCCTACCGGTTCTCTTGTCAAGCTTAACGAATATCTATTTTTGACATTCTTTAAAAGCGCCTGTCTTTTCCCCAAAAAGGCTGTGAAAAATGCTCCCCCTGTCATTCTGAACGACCAAGGCTTACAAGCTAAAGAATCCTGATATAATACCAGGATTCTTGGCCGCCTTGCGGCTTAAGATGATAGGAAAGCTGTTTTTCACAGCCTCTTACTCATATAAACTGTTTTGGGGATTTGCTTCCTGAAAAAGGCTTCCCCGAAAAAGATGTATCTATATTACGGAGAAGGCTGAATCTGATCAACCGCATGATAATCCACACACTCAAACTTGCCTACAAGTGTTTCAAACAAAGCCGCCATCCGCTCCAGCTCCTCTTCCGACACCGAGAAACTGACATCGATCACAGTCTTTTCAGGGCCATCCAATCGCGCTATCGGATAACACTCCATCAGCTGATTCTCCATCTCACTGCCTTTGTTATGAAGCACCAGAAGGTTGATCCTGGATATTTTTCTATTTATATAGTTAAATATCTCATTTAGTCCTGCCTGAGCTCGAGGCGGTTCCGGTTCATCAGGAATCGGCGGATAAGCCACTGCTTCTGATTTCTGTCTGATAGCCACATCCCAGACAGCTCCCTCCAGTTTCGGGTCCATTAAAGGAAAGAGTTTATCTTCCAGACAGAGATACTTTATTTCTGACCATTCTTTTTCGGAATACAATTCCTTTTTGCTTTTCCACATTGTTTCAACTTCATTATCACTGAGCTCGATTTGTTTTTCCTGTGCTTTTGCTCCAATCAGCAGTCCTGCTTTTATGGTAAAATCTGCAAGGAAGCTAACTGCTTTCTCCATATCCTCGTCCAGCTCAAAATATAGCATACCAGAACGGATCCAGGCCCATAATTCCTCAAGTGACATGCCCAAACTCTGTGCCTGACGAGTATAGTCGTCAACAATTCCCTGGGCTACCGCCTGAAGATCTCCCTCATCCAGGAAATATTCACAGCATTTTATTGCCTCTTCCAAATAGGCCAGGCCGGCGCAATATTTACTTTCTCTTTCTATTGTTTCCTTGTTTTTAATCAGCAGATAACGGTACAGTTCCTCCGCGTTCTCAAAGCCATTATTTACCATCATAGCTTTTGTCGTATCATCAAGATCCGATACTGAATAGACCTCTGTAATATGATATACAAGTGAATCCCCTGTGTAGTCAGACAAAAGCCACTGTGCGAAAGACTCCGGCAGAGAAAAATTGCCGCGATCTCCGCGTTTTTGCCCAATCAGGTTTTCTTGCAGATTGTGAAAAAGCACATAATCTGATGACGCAATCACATAAATTCCTTCTTCCGCCAGAGAAGAGCCTTCTTCGCCGATTTCAAGAACTGCCATATCACCGTTTTGAATTGGACCATCTTTAATATCCAAACGATAATTGGCCCGGAGTGTCTGCAAACTTTTTTCTATAAAAACTGAAAGCTTACTGTCCGGCAATTCCGTCTCTATGTCGGAAAGCTTATCGGTTTGAATCGTTAAAATATGGCTGTTATGACAGGACAAAGACGACAAATATGCTGTTACGATTGGATGAATATCAAGATATTTCTCCACCTGAATACCGGATGCCATCGTTGTATTTGTTTCCTGCGGCACAGCAGAAGAATTCTGAAGAGGCTCCTCCCTTGCCCAAGAAGAAGAATCGTTTGTGTTGCTGCTGCAGGCGGAAAGTGACATGATCAGCAGAACAAGCAAAAATAGTTTTCTATACTTCATGGCAGGTCTCCTCTTACAATAGTTTTGTGGTGATCAATGCCCATCAGCCTGTCACCCATTTACAGCCGTTCGTTTTATGCAGGTAGGGATACGCTCAGCGCGTCCGTCTGATACCCGAGAGATAGAATAAGCAATGGGAACATGCAACTTTATTTCTGGATGTTCATTATGAACGCAGAAGTTATTTTAGTAGACCCCTTTGATTTGTATTTATAATATCACATTAGCATTAAAGTGTCAACTGTTTTTCGTGTTCGTGTTTAAAAATTTTCCGATGGACCTCTTAACCTTAAAACTGACAATATACTTTTTCCTGAGGTTTTGCTATAATACTTTCATCTTCTGATATTGTTTAACAAGGAGCCTTGGATATGTCCCTCTCGTTTGACTTTGCCGCTC
>CADBSR010000186.1 GCA_902797385.1 uncultured Lachnospiraceae bacterium | reverse complement strand
CATGGCGGCCACGACGTCATCGTTTAAACCAAGGTTCAGAATGGTATCCATCATGCCGGGCATGGAAGCACGGGCACCGGAACGGACGGAGACAAGGAGCGGATTCTGCAGATCGCCGAATTTCTTGCCGTTGATCTCTTCGATCTTGGCAACATATTCCATGACCTGGTTCATGATCTCGTCATTGACCTGACGGCCGTCTTCGTAATACTGCGTGCAGGCTTCGGTGGTGATGGTGAAGCCCTGGGGTACCGGCAGACCGATGTTGGTCATTTCGGCCAGATTGGCGCCTTTGCCGCCCAGCAGGTTGCGCATGGTCGCGTTGCCTTCGCTGAACAGGTAAACCCATTTTTTCATATGTTATTTCCTCCTGAAATAAATGTGCATTATCCTTGAAAGCGACGGAATTTCTGCAGTTTTTCCGCCTTCTGATTTGCCGCGTAGTATTGTACCATAAAGCGCGGAAAAAAGGAATGCTCCGCCCGTTCAATTTTTAGGGATAGTTGGGCGAAGCACTTAAGATAATTAAGTTATTATGTTAAATCCCTCGTACAGGCCGACCGTGAAAAAAGACAGCCGCTTGATTGCCGGCTGTCACTTGATCACTTTTACGACTCCACGTTTTTCATGGCTTTGGCGGACTGACGCAGGACCTCATCCACGCGGGAGGCGGGGATCCCGATCCGCTCGGAGATCTGTTCGGCCGTTACGGGGCCGCCCAGTTCCTCCTCCATTTCCTTCACCGTATCCAGAATGCGGTTCGAGAGGTTTACCAGCTGTGTTTCCGTACGCTCATACGCGCCTTCTTCCTTTAACAGCGCCTTTAATGCGGACCGGATATCTTTTTCCAGTATTTCCGCCAGTTCCGCGCCGCCGTCAAAGCGGATGATGCTCTCCCACAAGGCCAGATTGCCCTCCTGGATCAGGTCCGAAAGCGAAAGCCCCCGGCCGGCATAGTCACGGGCGATCTGCATGACCCAGCGGAGATTCCCTTCGGTCAGCCGCTCGGCCGCCGCCTGTCTGGCCGCCGCTTCTTCTCCCAGAAGATCCCGTGTCAGGTGCGCTTCCTCCTCGCGGCTAAGCGGCGCGATCCCCGAAAGATCCTCCTCATAAAAATCCAGCAGCTTCTGATCCGCCTCCGAATCGGCACCGCCCCAGGTCTCGGCCGCCAGATCGTTCATGCTGACGCTCTCGCTCTCCTCCGGTTCATAATCGGCAAGCGCAATATTTTCCGAAGCCATGAAATCGTAAATGCGGCTGATTTCTTCATCATTCATGGCCGCGTTCCCGAAAGCGCGCAGTACATCCGACACCTCCACGGTGCCGTTTTTCAAAAAGGCAATATTCCGGAGAGCCGAAAAGCCCTTTTCAAATTCATTCTTTTTGTTTGCCATAGCTTATCTCCTGACTTCGGAATAAAACAAATGTGTCATTCCGGGCAGACCGAAGAACCCCGCAGATCATCTGCAAGGGTACAATTCTTCGGCTCCGGGCCGCAGGGCCCTTTGTCCGGAATGACACAATCTGGAAGCGATAAACGGTCCTTTATGCGCGGGACAGATATTCGCCGGTACGGGTATCGATCTTGATCTTGTCGCCCTGGTTCACAAAGAGCGGGACGTTGACCTGGGCACCGGTCTCCACGATGGCGGGCTTGGTCGCGCCGGTCGCGGTGTTGCCCTTGAAGCCGGGCTCGGTGTCGGTGATCTCCAGTTCCACGAACAAAGGCGGTTCCACAGAGAACACATTGCCCTTGTAGGAGCAGACACGGCACTCTTCGTTCTCCTTCACGAACTTTAACGCATCGCCGATCTGATCGTTGTTTAAAGCGATCTGCTCGAAGGTCTCGTTGTCCATGAAGTAGTACATTTCACCGTCGTTGTACAGATACTGCATCGCCTTGCGATCGATGATCGCGTTCTCAAAGCGGTCGGTCGGTCGGAAAGAAGTTTCCACAACGCCGCTGCTGATGATGTTTTTCAGCTTCGTACGCACGAACGCTGCGCCTTTGCCGGGCTTTACATGCTGGAACTCGATGATCTGCCAGACACCGCCGTCCCATTCGATCGTAATGCCGTTCTTAAAATCTCCTGCTGATACCATAAAATCCTCCTTAGGGGGTCTCATAAATGCAAAGCCCGAAAAGGGCCTCATAATCAATCTGTAATAGTATATAGGAATCGTCCGCAGATTGCAAGCAAAAATTGGGATTCTGCAAGAGATTCCGGGTTTATATCGCAGCTGCCGGCTACTGCTGCAGCTTTTCGATCTCCTTCACAAAGGTCTTCACGTCCTTGAATTCGCGGTAGACCGAAGCAAAGCGCACGTAGGCCACGTCATCGGTGGCTTTGAGCTTCTGCATGACAAGCTCTCCGATCGCGGTAGAGGGGATCTCGCGCTCTCCGCCGGCCATCAGTTCATTTTCGATCTCATCCGTCAGGCGGGTGATGGTATCGGCGGAAACCGGCCGCTTGTGACAGGCCCTGAGGATCCCCTTCTCGATTTTTCCGCGATCAAACTCCTCACGGACGCCGTCCTTTTTGACGACCATTAACGGCACCACCTCGACCCGTTCATAGGTCGTGAAACGCTTGTCGCAGACGATGCACTGCCGGCGACGGCGGATGCCGTTGTTTTCACAGGGGCGGGAATCAATGACTTTTGTATCTTCCGCATTGCAGTAGGGACAATTCATACAGGACTCCTTTCTGACCCGTTACGACTGGTTGGTACCGAACTCGGCCAGCTTCAGGCCGGGGTTGCGCTCCAGAACCATGCCAGGGCTCCAGCTGTTGGTAAAGAGCAGCAGCGGATTGCCCTTTAAGTCCATCACACGCTTCATGTCCGAGGTCCCCTGAATGCTTTCCGGCGCCGTATTGCTGACGATCCAGCGGATGTGCTCATAGGGCAGCATCTCCAGGCCGGCCTCCACATTGTATTCGTTTTTAAGGCGGTACATGAGTACGTCGAACTGCAGGACGCCCACGACGCCCACAATGATCTCCTCCATGCCGCCCTTTAACTCCTGAAAGATCTGAATGGCGCCTTCCTGGGCGATCTGTGAAACGCCTTTCAAGAACTGCTTGCGCTTCATGGTATCGATCTGGCGCAGTCTGGCAAAATGCTCCGGTGCAAAGGTCGGAATGCCTTCAAAACGGTATTTTTCATCCGAAACGCAGAGCGTGTCACCGATCGAAAACACGCCGGGATCGAAAACGCCTATGATATCGCCCGCATAGGCTTCCTCGACCAGGGTGCGCTCCTGCGCCATCATCTGCGTGGACTGGGACAGACGGATCTTCCGCCCGCCCTGTACGTGATTGACTTCCATCCCGGCCTCGTAGCGGCCGGAGCAGATGCGCATGAAGGCAATACGGTCGCGGTGTGCCTTGTTCATATTCGCCTGGATCTTAAAGACAAAGGCCGAGAAAGGCTCTTCCACCGGGTCAATGGGACCGGCGGAGGAATTGTGCGGACCGGGTGCCGGCGCCATGGCCAGGAAGTGCTCCAGGAAAGTCTGCACGCCGAAATTGGTCAGCGCCGAGCCGAAAAACACGGGACTAAGAAGTCCCTCAGCCACGGCTTCCTCATCCATCTCCGCCACGGCATCCAGCATTTCCAGATCCTCTGCCAGCTGATCCATGGCCGGCCCGCCGATCTTGGCACGGGTCTCCGGCGCATCGGGATCCAGGGTCTCGGTCGCGATCTCCCGCTGGCCGGCGCCCTCCGCCCGGAAGGTGGTGATACATTTTCTGTCGCGCTCGTAAATGCCTTTAAAGTTCTTGCCCGAACCGAGGGGCCAGTTGACCGGGCAGGTGGTAATGCCGAGCACATGCTCGATATCATCCAGCAGATCGAAAGGATCCTTTGCCTCGCGGTCCAGCTTGTTAATAAAGGTAAAAATGGGGATATGCCGCATGACGCAGACCTTAAAGAGCTTAATGGTCTGCGCTTCCACGCCCTTGGAGGCGTCGATCACCATGACGGCGCAGTCGGCTGCCATCAGGGTCCGGTAGGTATCCTCCGAGAAGTCCTGGTGGCCGGGCGTATCCAGGATATTGACGCACTGCCCGTTATAGTGGAACTGCAGCACGGAGCTGGTAACGGAAATTCCTCTTTCCTTCTCGATCTCCATCCAGTCGGAGACGGCGTGGCGTGCAGTCTTGCGGCCCTTGACGGAACCCGCCAGATTGATGGCGCCGCCGTAAAGGAGGAATTTTTCGGTCAGAGTTGTTTTCCCGGCGTCCGGGTGGGATATGATGGCGAAAGTACGCCTCTTTTCGATTTCTTCTCGAATCGACATGCTTTTCTTCCTGTCAGTTTATTTTGTTTTGATCGTGCGCCACTATCGGCGTCAGGCTTCCGGAAGAAGCTTATTTCTGGACGAGTGCCTCGGCAATATTCATGGCCTGGTCGCCGCAGCGCTCCAGATCTGTGCACATATCGGCGAAAATCACGCCGCCGAGCGGGTCGCAGGTGTTGATCATCAGACGGTCAATATGATTCTGAATAAAGAGCGCCTGCAGATCGTCGATCTCCTGCTCCTTTTCCTCCGTTTCCGGCAGCAGCGTCTCATCTTCCTCTTCAAAGACCCGCATGGCACGGTCCAGGTTTTCCATGACTTTGGTGGAAAGCGTCCTTAACTCCTCCACCGCCGCCTCGGACATTTTGACCTTCGCATTCTTCAGACGGTCCGCAAATTCAATGATGTTTTCCGCATGGTCGCTGATGCGTTCAAAATCCGACACCACCAGGATCATACGGGACAGGCGGAAGACATCCTTGTCCGTCAGCTGCATGGAACGCAGCGCCACCAGCTTGTCTTCTATGGTCTTGTTCAGGTAATCGACTGTTTCCTCCGTCGTTTCCACCTGCGCAAACAGATCGGTCCGGGTTACGTCAAAAAAGAACTGAAGCGCCGCCTCCAGATTGTTGCGGGCGATCCTTCCCATGCGGCTGATCTCCAGCTTGGCCTGGTTCATGGCAACGGCCGGAATGCTCCGGGAGCTGATATTGGCCAGATACACCAGACGGCGTTCCTCCAGGACCTGCTGCTCATCGGCCCGAAGCGGCACCGTCAGCTCTGTCAGCTTCACGATCTGTTCCGCGAAGGGGCTGATGACCAGCACCGCAAAAATGGCGAAGATGGTATGGGTATTCGCGATCTGACGGGCGATATCGCCGGGTGAAAGCGCCTGGATCCACTCCAGGACCACCGGGAAGACCAGCACGATGGTGGTCAGAAGCGCCGCACGGATCAGGTTGAAATACAGGTTGATCAGTGCTGTCCGCTTGCCGTTGCGGCCGGTCGTCAGGGAAGCCAGAAGGTTCGGGGTCACGGAGCCGATTGCGGCACCGATCGCCAGGAACACACACTGCTCGTAGGTCAGCATCCCTTCCACGGCAAAGGCCTGGAAGATAACGATGGATGATGAAGAACTCTGCAGCAGCGCGGTAAACAGTACCCCAAAGAGCAGGGCCAGCGCCGGATGCGACAGGAAGGTCAGCGCCTTCACAAAGGCCTCGCTCTCTGCCAGCAGGGCAATGGAACTTTTTAAGATCCCGATACCCACAAAGAGCATACCGAAGCCCAGGATCACCTTTCCGATATTCTGGGTCACAGACTTCTTGGCGAAGAGCGCCATAACTGCCCCGATAAACACCAGTATAGGTGCATAGCTGGAAAGGTTGAAGGCGGTGATCTGAGCCGTAACGGTGGTACCGATATTGGCGCCCATGATCACACCGATGGCCTGCGAAAGATTCATCAGAGCTGAATCCACAAAGCCGATCACCATCATATCCGTGGCGGAGGAGCTCTGGATCAGCATGGTCACCAGGACCCCGATCGCAATGGCGGTCACCCGTTTGCCGGTTACCTTTTCCAGGATCGTCTTCATCTTGTCGCCGGCGGCATTTTTAAGACCTGTGGACATGATGGACATGCCGTACAGGAACAGGCCAATGCCGCCGAAGAAAGACAGCATACTTGTCAAACTCATTCTCTTTTACTGTTGTTCACTTTCTGCAGAATGATAGCAGGCGACTTTCATCGCCGTTTATTCCTCCGTACGGGTCAGCGTATACGATGTGTTGTCCGCCGTGTTCAGAATCTCGATCGTATTGAGACCCACGATCGTGATGTCACAGATCCGGCCGACTTCGGCGCCGTTTTCATCCACAACACTCAGGCCAAAATTCATCGTGTCCAGATATCCGCTCTCAATATCTAACGGCAGGTCGTAGTCCAGGGAAAAGCCGCCGGACTCGTTCCGCCCCATGGTAAGGACCGTATTGCCATCCGCATCTGTCCAGCTGCCGGTCAGGAACAGAAGAAGGGGATCGCCGTCGGAGCAGAAAACCTGCATGTCGGGGCGGCTCATCCAGAGCAGCTTCACTTCATCAATCGAAGGCAGGGCGGCCTTGCCGTGATCCATAAGATAGTATTCATAATCCATGAACGCAAGGATTTCCGGGTCATCACTGTCAGTGAAGTAATGCTCCAGTATGGTCAGAGAATTCTGGAGGGACAGAATCCGGTAATAGTGTAACGCGCCGTCTTCCTTTACAGCAGCCAGATCCGGCGTATACTCCAACACGTCTGCTTTCAGGGACTCTTTCTGCTCTTCCGTTAACGTAACGGTCTGGATCATCCTCTCGGCATAATCCGCGCCGTCTTCGTTGTCAAAGGCATCGGCATACCAGGAACGGATCAGAAGATACTCCACCTCACGGCTGTTATCGTAGCCATCCAGCTCCGTCAGCTCCGTATAAAGAGCCTCGTATTCATCGACCGTGAGCGGCTCGTCCTGCATGGTTCTGAGTCTGGCCTTCACCAGTTCCAGACGAATATCCAGGATACGGTTCCCCACATCCTCATAGTTTTCTCCCACTTCCCGATACACAGCCAGCGCCCTTTCCAGTTCTCCGGCCGCTGCCATATGCTGCGCCGTTATATACAGAGCCATCTGCTTTTTGGAGTAGGAGTCTTTTAAATTCCGGATCATCGCCAGGGCTTTATCGAATTCCTTGGCAAAGATCATCTCGTCCAGCTTTTCATCGACCGGTTCCTCGATATTGCCTGTCTCACCGGCGTAGGCGGTAAGGAGGGTATCGATCCGATCATAATCCTCGGCCAGGACCGCCTCAGCCACAGACGCTTTCACTTCCTCCGTCAGCATATCGGTCAGATCCAGATCATCGTCAAGCAGATACCAGAGGCTTAAGACTTCATCATCTTTCTGTTCCTTCAGAAGAGCCTGCATACGGGCGCGTACAGCCTCCGTACAGCGGCTGCGGTCAATGGTCTCAGAGAAGCTGAGCAGAACGCGGTAGGCATTGTCATAGTTGCTGCCCTCCAGCTGCGCGGCAAAGGCAGCTGCAATCGCCTCGCTCATATCCAGGTTCAGACCCTGGTAGCGGGTCAGCAGATCCGCCGCTTCATAATACTCTCCGGCTTCGATCTGACCCTTGATCTTCGCACCAAGGACCTCGGTCATATAAGCATCGTTGATCACGTCCGGGAAGGCCGTGCGGAGCTTCTCGGCTTCATTTAAGGCAGCGGCATCGCCCTTGGCGATCTGCTCCTCAAAGGCGGCAAGGATGGCATCGGTGGGGACCTGCGCATGGCCTTCCAGCTCCTCCAGCGCTTCCTTCGCGCCGTTCAGGTCATTTTTTTTGATCAGATCAGCCACAGCCGTGTTGGCGGCCCGGTCAAACTCGCTGATATCCAGTGAAGTATCTGAAATGCTCTTTAAGGTCCTCACAGATCGGCTGTATTTGGCGCTCATTAACTCTCCGAGCGCCTTCTGCAGCAGGCAGGCATCGATCTTGGCCGGCGCATCCTTATAATCGCCCAAAGCTTCGTAGGCCTCTATGGCTTCGGCATATTCGCCGGCCGCCATGAGTTCCTCGGCCTTTTTATAATCATTCGAGGGCTTTAACACCAGAAGATAGGCCGCCACGCCGCCGCCGATGAGGAGCAGCGCCAGGACAAGGCCGATGATCAGGCCCTTGGCGGATTTCTTTTTCTTTTTCGGCTGAGTTTCTGCCGTGGCCTGTGCTGCCGTCGCTTCCGTGACATTTTCCGGCGCCGCTTCCGGCTGATAGGCCGGCGCGTCCTGAACCGGAGTCGGCTGCCATTCCTGCGGGGCAGGGATTTCAGCGGCTTCCGCCACAGTCTCGGTCACCTCCTGCGCGGCTTCCATCACAGTCTCGGTCACCTCCTGCGCGGCTTCCGTCACAGTCTCCGCGGCCGCTTCCGTCGGCTCAGCTACGGTCTCTGTCGCCTCCTGCACGGCTTCTGTCACGGCCTCCGCCGCCGCTTCCGCCGGCGCTGTCACAGCCTCCGCAGCCTGCGCTGCTTCCAGCTTGGCTGCCGTTGCCGCCGCCACTTCCGCCACATTCATGTGAAGCCCACAGTATTTGCAAAAGATGAATTCCTTTCCTTCCGCCACTTCCTGCGCATTGGCGCAGACCGGACAAATCAGACGAATCATACTGTACTCCTTTATCATAGAATACTCAGGGTCCCGAAAACCCCCAGTATGAATATAATGCCGGGGCCGCGAAAAGTCAAGAATGAAGCTGCATCTTCCTTATAAAACAGCCGTCTTTTCCATTTCCTGCTTTCTTCCTATTGCTTTTTAGCGCTGTCCCATTTAAAATATAAACGCAGCTGATGAACGGTTTAATCTGGCTCTTTAGTCCGTGTCATGCTTCATCGATAAACCAACGATTGATGGGAGACATTCATGCGTAAAAAAAAGCTACTTCTTTGTCTGGGCTTAAGTGTCTGCGGACTGATCCTTTTGGGCGCTTTTCTTGCGGGTACCGTCTGGCAGGTGGATGTTCATGAGACCCTCTGGTCGCTCCTGCCGCCGTTTGCCGCCATTGTACTGGCGCTTATCACCCGGGAAGTCTACAGTTCCCTCTTTTTCGGACTCCTGATCGGGGCACTGCTCAAAAGCCGCTTTCAGCCGGTCCTGACACTGGAGACCCTGGTCAAGGAAGGCCTGACGGAGAGTCTGGGCGAGCCGGACAATATCGGGATCCTGATCTTTCTGGTCGTGCTGGGGATCTTTGTTTCACTCCTTTCGCGCAGCGGAGGGACGGCTGCCTACGGGCGCTGGGCCCAGAAGCGGATCCGCTCTAGGCGCGCTGCCATGCTCACCACCTTCTTCCTGGGGGTGATCTTAAGCGTGGACGATTACTTCAATACCCTGACCGTTGGGAACGTCATGCGGCCCATCACCGACACCAAGCGCATCTCCCGCGCCAAGCTGGCGTATATCATCGATGCCACCGCCGCCCCCATGTGCATGATCATGCCCATCTCCTCCTGGGCGGCTGCCGTCTCCAGCAATATCGAGACCACCAGCGGGGTGGATCTGTTCATCCGCGCTATTCCCTTCAATTTCTATTCCCTGTTGACGCTGTATATGGTGGTCCTTCTTTCTCTCCTGCAGCTCGATTTCGGCAAGATGGCCCTGCACGAGAGAAACGCGCGCGGCGGCGATCTGTTCACCGTCGGCGGGCAGAAGCAGGAAGAAGAAGCGGAAGTCTCCTCCAAAGCTCTCGTGATGGATCTGTTCATCCCGGTCATCGTGCTGATCATCTTCTGCGTGGGCGGACTGCTGTATACCGGCGGCTTCTTTGAAGGGAAAGATCTCATTCAGGCGTTTTCCGACTGTAGCGCGCCTCTGGGCCTCAGTATGGGGGCCGTAGCCGCCATGCTTTTCAGCTCAGCCTATTATGCCCTGCGGCGGCTCATGAACTTCAATGAGCTCATGGACTGCATCTGTGAGGGGTTCCGCTCCATGGTGCCGGCGATCCTGATCCTGGTTCTGGCCTGGAGCTTAAGCAACATGACCCTTTCCCTGGGAGCCCGCTCCTTTGTCGGCTCGCTCTTTGCTTCCACGGCCGGCAGTCTGGACTCTTTCCTGCCGCCGCTGGTTTTCCTGGTCTCGGTCGGCTTGGCTTTTGCCACCGGTTCCTCCTGGGGCACCATGAGCATCCTGCTGCCCATCATTGACGGGATCGGTCTGGGCGAACAGCTCTTTATCATCACCATTTCGGCCTGCCTGGCCGGCGCTGTGTGCGGCGACCACTGCTCTCCCATCTCGGATACCAATATCATGTCCTCGGCGGCTGCCCGCTGCAATCATATTGCCCACGTGACCACGCAGCTGCCCTATGCGTCCATCGTCCTGGTCGTTGCCCTGATCGGCTATATGCTGGCGGGACTCACACATCAGATCCTGATCTGCCTGCCGCTTGTCTTTTTCCTCCTGACTGCTGTCATTGTTGGCCTGTATTTTTCTTCCAAACGCAGGCGGGAGGCGCAAAACGGGCAAGAATAATTATTGTCTTTTCGCCCTTCCACTGCTATACTGGGCATGCTTCGGGTGGCCGCAAGGCCATAACGAGGAAGCAGGTGAAAGTCCTGCGCTGTACCGGCAACTGTAACGCGGACGGGGACCGGATGCCATTGCGCTTTTGGCGTGAGAAGGCGGTCCCAGAAGGATGATGCGAAGCCAGGAGACTTACCCGAAAGCATGACCAAACAGGAGCGTAAGCCCCAAAGAAAAGGCCGCCGGGAAACGGCCCGGACTTTTCGTGCTTACAAACATGCACATGAACAACAAAAAAATGAAGTTCATTCTGGCCGGGGTCGCCCTGGTCGTGCTGGCTGTCGTTCTTTTCTTTGTACTGGGCGGCGGCGGTGCCAAGGATGACGGCCACATCACCGTAACGGTGCAGGACAAGGAGCACAAGGTCCTGGCCCAGAAGGAAATCGGCTACAAAGAAGGGGAAAAGCTGGCCGATCTGGTGCAGAAGAATTTCAAAAACGTCACCTACAACGACGGCATGATCATGACCATTGAGTCAGTCACCACGCCGGCTGACTGGAGCAGCTTCATTTCCATCCTGCAGAACGGTGAAATGAGCCCGGTCGGGATCATGGAGATGACCTTCAAGGACGGTGACAAGATCGACTTTGTGGATACGGTCTACGTACCGCAGTCGTAAATGAAAAGCCGCTTTCAGCTGACGGTCTGGGAGATCTGTGTCATGGCCTTCCTGACCGCGATCCTGCTGCTGCAGAAGGAGCTGCTTTCTTTTGCCCCGAACATCCAGCTGAATCTGCTTCTGATCCTGCTGTATGCGAAGGTGCTGGGGTTGTGGCGCACGGCCCTGATTCTGGCCGTATACGTGTTCCTGGACGCCTTCTTCTGGGGTTCCTTAAACCCCATCTTCACCACGGCGCAGTGGATCGGCTGGATGCTGGGTCCCCTCATCACCTGCCTGTGTCTGAAGAAGGAAGAACGGACCGTGCCGCTGGCCTTCTGGACCCTTCTCTTCGGCTTTTTATACAGCTGGACCATGGTCGTCCCCACAGCCTTCACCTTGACGAACAATCTGGACCGTCTCGGTGAATACATGCTCGTAGATCTGCCGTACGAGATCATTCTCTCGGTCTGCGGCTTTGTCACGGTCCTGTTCCTGTATGAACCCCTGGTGAAGCTTCTTCGCAGGCTCTGGCAGCAGCAGCGTTAGCGTCCCTTCTCCCCGGCTGCCCGTCAGCCGGGGATTTTTTTGCCTTTTTCTTCCGGATCATTCCTTTTTCCCTTTTTAAGGGCTTGATTTTTCCGCAGGGAATTGAGAGAATATAATTTAGTGCTTTTTCACCCAATCCATCGCAAGCGAGGAGTTTTATGATCACAGTCAGCAATGTAAGCGTCCGTTTCGGGAAAGCCCCCTTATTCGAGGATGTCAATGTCAAATTCGTGCCGGGCGAATGCTACGGCCTGATCGGCGCGAACGGTGCCGGCAAATCCACCTTCTTAAAGGTCCTGACCGGCGAGCTCGAGCCCACGCGCGGCGAGGTCTTCATAACCCCGGGCGAAAGACTCTCCTTCTTAAAGCAGGATCACTTCGCCTACGATGAATTCCCGGTCCTGGAAACCGTTATGATGGGCAACCCCCGCCTGGTCCAGATCATGAAGGAAAAGGACGCCCTTTACGCCAAGGAAGATTTCTCCGATGAGGACGGGATCAAGGCCAGCGAGCTGGAGGGAGAATTCGCCGCCATGAACGGCTGGGAAGCCGAATCCGACGCTGCCTCGCTCCTTAACGGTCTGGGCGTGGAGCCGGAATTCCATTCCATGCTCATGAAAGAGCTGGACGGTTCCTTAAAGGTCAAGGTCCTGCTGGCGCAGGCCCTGTTCGGGAACCCCGATATCCTGCTGCT
>CADBSR010000185.1 GCA_902797385.1 uncultured Lachnospiraceae bacterium | reverse complement strand
TCCATCCTTCGTCCGGAAGCGACCGGCTACGGCGCTGTCTACTATCTGGAAGAAGTCCTGAAGCATGACGGTCTGGATATGGCCGGCAAGAAGCTCGCCATCAGCGGCTTCGGCAACGTTGCCTGGGGTATCATGAAGAAGGCTGCCGAGCTTGGCGCGGCTGTCACCTACTTCGCAGGTCCCGACGGATACATCCATGATCCGGGAGGTGTTGTCACCGATGAAAAGCTCAACTTCGTTCTTGAGATGCGTGCCAAGGATCCTATGCACTGCAAGCCTTACGCTGAGAAATTCGGCTGCGAATTCGTCGAAGGCCAGAAGTGCTGGGGCGTCAAGGATGTTGACGTGTACATGCCCGCTGCTATCCAGAACGACGTCAGAATGGATGAAGCGAAGAAGATCGCTGCCAGCGGCGTGAAGTACTACATCGAAGTTGCGAATATGCCTACCACCAACGATGCTCTGGTGTTCCTGAAGGGACAGAAGAACATGCTGGTTGCTCCGTCCAAGGCTGTCAACGCCTGCGGCGTTTCCGTTTCCGAACTGGAAATGGCTCAGAACTCCGCTCGTCTGTACTGGGATGCCGAGGAAGTCGATGCCAAGATGCACAAGATCATGACCAACATCTACAAGTCCTCCGCCGATGCGGCTGCCCGCTACGGTCTGGGCTACGACCTGGTCGCCGGCGCCAACCTGGCCGGTTTCCAGAGAGTAGCAGATGCCATGATGTGCCAGGGTATCTTCTAATCCACAACCAATTTTATAAAGGAAGAGCTCCGGGAAACCGGGGCTCTTTCTTTTCGGGCGGCCGCGATCTGTTCTGTTGCTTGACTTAAGCAGCAGGGAATCGTTATAATAAACAGAATTGGAACGCACCTGACCGTTCCCGGAAAGGAAAGCAAAAGGAAGCAGTATGCTGTTCAGCTCTTTGATCTTTCTCCAGTTATTTCTCCCTCTGACGTTGGCACTCTATTACGGCGTGGGGCTTTTGCCGGGCCGCAGCAAGGCACAGATCCGGCATGCCAGAAATAACGTCCTGCTGATTGCCAGCCTTGTGTTCTACGGATTCAGCGGCCTTAAATACCTGCTCCTCATGATGGCTGTCATTCTGCTTAATTTTGCAGGCGGTTTTCTGGTCGCGGGTGACGCCTTTACCGACAGGGAACGAAAGCGGAATCTGATCGTGGTGGTCGTCCTCAATTTGGGGATCCTCTTTTATTTTAAGTACTTCAACATGTTCCGCGATATCTGGCAGAGCCTGGAGCGGCTTTTCGGTAGCGAGCCGGAGGCCTTTACCCGCATCATTCTTCCGGTCGGCATTTCTTTTTATATTTTCCAGGCCCTGTCCTATGTGATCGATGTTTACCGCGGGGATACGCCCCGCCAGAGAAATTTCTGGACCTTTGCTCTTTATATTTCCTGTTTCCCGCAGCTGATCGCCGGCCCTATTGTTCAGTATTCGGACGTAGCCCGTCAGCTTACCAGGCGGAAGGAAAATGAAGCGCAGTTTGCCGAAGGCATCAGGCGCTTCCTCTACGGGCTGGGGAAGAAGGTGATCATAGCCAATACTATGGCGGAGATTACGGACCAGATCTGGGCCCTGGATCTTTCACACATCGGTGCCGGTCTGGCCTGGGCAGGGGGACTGACCTATTTGTTCCAGCTTTATTATGACTTTTCAGGCTATTCGGACATGGCAATCGGTCTGGGCAAGATGTTCGGCCTGGATTTCATGGAAAACTTCCGCTATCCGTATATTTCCGGCAGTATCACAGAATACTGGCGGCGGAATCATATCTCGCTGGGTGCCTGGTTCCGGAAGTACGTGTATTTCCCCTTGGGCGGCAGCCGCGTCAGCCAGCAGCGCATGATCCTGAATCTGGTCGTTGTTTTCTTCCTGACCGGTGTATGGCACGGCGCTAACTGGACGTTCTTCTTCTGGGGCCTGTATCATGTTATGTGGCTGATTCTGGAGAAGCTTTATCTGAACCGCTGGCTGGAAAAAAATAAGGCTCGCGGCTGGGGCTTTTTAAACCGCATCTATGCCTTCCTGGTCCTTTTTGTCAGTCTGATCTTTTTCCGTGCGAACAGTCTGGGCGACGCCTTTACGTTTATCGGCCAGCTGTTTGGTCGCCGGACGGTGGATGAGACGCTTCTGTCCTTTTTGACCTGGCGGCGGGCACTGGTCTTTGTGCTGGGCGCGATCGGTCTGGGTTATCTGCAGGAATTCGGCGGGAAGTGGCTGAAGAAGCTGAACGGAGCGACCCGGGGGATCGCGGAAAAGATCTACTTGCTTCTGGTCCTGATCCTTTGCCTGATCCTTTTGACCAACGATAACTATAACCCTTTCATTTATTTCCAGTTCTGAGGTGATCCATGAAAAAGACGAATTGGTTTATACTTTCCTTTCTGATCCTGATTACGGTCCCGACCCTGGTCTGGGCGGTTTACAGGCTTTTCACGCCGGGAAAACTGGAAGAAGAAGTCCGCCAGGAGAACCGGACGCTTTCCGAAATCAAATGGTCGGAGCTGCTTAGCTCCTGTCAGAGCATTAACAATTGGTATAATGACCGGGCTCCTTTCCGGAAAAACCTGATTTCCTTATACCAGAACGTTGACGGGCAGGCAGAGAAGCGCTTTGAAAAGATTGTGACGGAACCCCTGGATAAGCTGCTCTACGCGAAAAAAAGCACAAAGGATCCGGCGGCAGACCCTGTGCCGGCAACGCTTCCCTATGTGGGACCAGCAATCGCCGAAGGAACGGAAAGCGCCTCGCATTCTTCGGAAGAGGCAGGCAGGCCGGGATCGACAACAGACAGCACGGAGGATATCACCGTCATTCAGCCGGGCCGTAACACTTGCGAACACAGTTACCGGGAGGAGGTCCTTGCCCCGGCAGACTGTACCCATGAGGGGAAAGTCCGGCTGATCTGTGAAAAGTGCGGGGAGACATCGGAAAAGACCGTTCCGGCCGTGGGACATCAGAAGGAAAAGATTGGTTCTGTGGCGGCGGACTATGAAAGCTGGGGCTACACGGATTACCGCTGCCGCCTCTGCGGCCGCCTGTTCCGGGAGGATGTCAGCGCCAAGAAAACAGACGAGAGCTATCTGTCCCCGAAAACGGTGGGAGAGGGCACGATCCTGGGTAAATATGACTGGCTCTTCTATACGGGAAACAACACGGTTTCCTATTATAAAGGCACAAACCTCTTAAACGAAGAGGAGATGGCGCCTTACGCGGAAGCCTTAACGAAGCTTCAGTCGGTCTGTGACAAGTTGGGGATCCGCCTGGCCGTCATGTTTGTCCCCTGCAAGGAACAGGTTTATGCGGAATACATGCCGGATTACACGGTGGAGACGGATTACAAGCGTACACAGCGGCTGGTGGATTATCTGAAGGCTCATACGGCGACAAGCGTGCTGTATCCGCTGGAGGAGCTGAAGGCCGGGGATCTGTATCATCTGACCTATTTTAAATATGATACGCACTGGACCGACTATGGTGCCTTCATTGGCACCAACAGCCTGTATCAGGCGCTGGGGATTGACAGTGTGGATCCCATGGATCTGAATCTTCCGGGCTCGTCCTATGAGATCAGTGATGGAGATCTGGTCTATATCGGCGGGTTGAGCGGCCGCAACTTTGCTTCCGTCAAGGTCTTTAAGCCGGATTACTGGAAAGAGTCTGAGATCACCTGGGAACAGTCCTCCGGGAATGACATGGTTTACAGCTCTGAAAGTACGGGTCCTGTGGAACACCGTCTGGTTTTCGTGGGAGATTCGCTGCGGCTCTATATGATGCCTTATCTTTCCAAAACCTTCCAGAAAACGTTGATCCTGCACAGAGACTATCTGGGCGGTTCTTACAAAGAAAAAATCATGACATGCGGAACACTTGTGATAGAGATCGGGGAGCGCTACGATTATAAACTCCTTGAAGTTGTGAACAAGCTTCTGAGCATCATGACAGAGAACTGACAAGTCGGCCGGGACACGGGACTGACAAAAAAATAAAATTGCTATTCTTGTCTTAAAAGAAACTTAGGGCTCCTGTTTCAGCGTCCGGTTCATGCTGCCGCTGCGAAAACCGTCCAGATCCAGCGTCACATAGACAAAACCGAGCTGGTGGAAGAAGGACCGGATTTCCTCGCGTAAGGCGGGATCCATCAGTCTTGTCATTTCCTCCGGCAGCAGTTCGATCCGGGCCATGTCGCCGTGGAGACGGACACGGAACTGGGTAAAGCCAAGGGAAAGGAGTCTGTCCTCAGCTTGCTCAATGCGCTGCAGCTTTTCCTGCGTAATGCTTTCTCCGTAAACAAAGCGGGAGGCCAGACAGGCAAAGGACGGTTTATTCCAGCTGGGCAGGCCCATTTCGCGGGAAAGGGCGCGGATATCGGCCTTGCCAAGACCGGCTTCTTTTAAAGGACTGACAATGCCTAACTCCTGAATGGCCTTTAGGCCGGGCCGGTAGTCGCTCAGATCGTCCAGATTGGAGCCTTCCGCCACATAAGGAATATCATTCCGGCGGGCTTCTTCCAGAAAGGCGGAGAAGATCGCTTTTTTGCAGAAATAGCAGCGATCCGGCGGATTGGACGTAAAATTCGGGATCTCTTCATAGTTCATCCGGATCAGATGGTGTCTGATCCCGCGCGCCTGACAGAAGCGGACAGCCTCTTCCTGTTCCCGTGCCGGGACGAAGGGGGCCTGCGCGCTCACAGCCAGAACGTTTTCGCCCAGAGCTTCCTGGGCGGCAGCTAACAGAAAGGTGGAATCCACACCGGCCGAGAAGGCAACCAAAAGGCGGCCATACGCCCGTAAACGGGCTGTAAGGGCTGCTTTTTTTTCATGCAGCGCGTCCATCAGATGTTTTCCTCCCCCGGAAGAGCCGGCAGTTTGCTGACAACCTGCGTGAGGCTCAGGCCCTGTTCTTCGGCAATGCGTTTCAGATCTTCAAATTCATATTTGCAGCGGGTGACGCCATAGCCGGAAGAAATCTTGCGGCGGACGGGACCGAAAACGGTCGGGACGCTGTCTTCCCGCCGGTCCAGAACAAAGCGATTGGTTACACTCTCCCGTACCCCGATGGTCGTCGAATGGCGGAAGATAAGAGAGAGCATTTTTTCCCGCTCCTCTGCGGTGCACATGACGCGGATCAGGGTCCCGGGGCGGTTCTTTTTCATCCCGATGGGAATGGTATACACGTCGCGGGCGCCGCCTTCCATGAGCTTGGCCGTCGCATAGGCGATGGCTTCGGCCGTCATGTCGTCAACATTGAAGGAGAGCTCCAGAATGCTGTCCCGGGACCCTTCCGTTTCGCCCAGCATGGCGCGGATGCAGTTGGCCTGCTCAAAATCCTTTTTCCCCATGCCGTAGCCGATGGCGCTCGTCCGCATGAGGGGCAACGCGCCGAAGCGGGTCGCAAAATGCTTTAAGAGCGCCGCTCCGGTGGGCGTGCAGAGCTCGCCGCGGATCTGACCGCCGTAAATGGGGCAGTCCTTCAGAATATAAGCCGTGGCCGGGGCGGGAACCGGCAGGATCCCGTGCGCACAGTGTACGTGGCCGCTGCCGACGTGGATGGGTGAGACCACGACTTCGTCGGGGGAGAGCTTGTGCATCAGCAGGCAGACCGCCGTGACGTCGGCTATGGCATCGAGTGTCCCGACCTCGTGAAAATGGATCTCGGTGACGCTCTTGCCGTGGGCGGCGCTTTCCGCTTCCGCTATCAGGCGGTAGACGGCCAGGACGTCGGACTTGACGCTTTCCGGAACCGAGAAGGCGCGGACGAGTGCTTCTATATCGGACAGATGCCGGCCGTGGTGATGTTCATGGCCGTGCTCGTGAGAGTGTTCATGCTCGTGAAGGTGCTCATGCGGATGCTCGTGGTCGTGTTCATGCTCATGATGATGCTCTTCATGCTCATGCTCATGCTCCTCTTCGGACGCATGATGCGGAGCTTCACCTTCTTCCTCCCCGTTTACCAGGACCTGCATGTGCGTGCCTTTGATCCCGCACTTAAAGCTGGTCTGGGCCGCAAAGGAAACCCCGGGGATCCCGAGGGCATTCAGCTCGGCTACGGTATTTTCCGGATCCGGAAGCAGCTCCAGAAGAGCAGCGGTCAGCATATCACCCGCGGCTCCCATGCCGCAGTCCAGATACAGTGTTTTCATGGTTTGACCTCCATATGATTGATCATGGCGGCTAAATATCCCGCCCCGAAGCCGTTGTCGATATTGACGACCGAAACGCCGCTGGCACAGGAGTTAAGCATGGACAAAAGCGCGGTGATGCCGCCGAAAGCGGCTCCGTACCCGACGCTGGTGGGAACGGCAATGACCGGGCAGTCTGCCAGACCGCCGATCACGCTGGCGAGCGCGCCTTCCATACCGGCGATCGCAATGATCACGCTGGCACGCATGATTTCTTCTTTATGGGAAAGCAGGCGGTGCAGACCGGCCACACCGACATCGTAGAGACGGCAGACGGAATTGCCTAAGAGTTCGGCGGTGAGGGCCGCCTCCTCCGCGACCGGAATGTCGCTGGTCCCGCCGGTCGCCACCACGATCTGCCCGATCCCGTCCGGCACCGGTATGTCGCCGGTATAGGCAAGACGGGCGGTTTCGTTGTAGAGGATCGTTTCCTCGGCGGCCACCTTTGCCGCCGCTTCCGGCGAAAGACGGGTGATGAGGATATGCCCCTGACCGGCCGATTTCAAGGACTGCAGGATCCCGATGATCTGTTCCGGCGTTTTCCCGGCACCGTAAATCACCTCCGGAAAGCCTTGCCGGGTCCGGCGGTGCAGATCGACTTTGGCAAAGCCAAGATCGTCAAAGGGTTCGGTTTTCAGTTTTATAAGGGCTTCATCGACAGACAGGGACCCGTTTTGAACGGCCTGCAGGATCTGTTTGACTTCACTGTTCATCATGATTCTCCGTGGGAAAAATGTCCCGCTTAACTATACACTATCGGCCGATTCTCCGCAATCGATTTTATCAAAGCTTTTTCGCTTACGGGGCGAGGGTCTGCGGATACCGGGCCTTGACAAAATCAAGGAAGCTTTCTTCCACCGTGGGGAGCTGCCGGCTTTTTCGCCAGACAAACAGGTACTCCACGGTTTTATCCGTCCCCGAGATCTCACGGGAGATCAGGGAATCGTTCAGAATATAAGCGGTCTGCGGGAAGATACTGATTCCGATGCCGCGGCCGGCCAGCGCCGCCGCGTCCAGATAGTTGTCCATTTCACAGATGATAAAAGGACTGACGTCGATCTCGCGGAACCAGCGCCGGATCTCTTCAATATGCGCCTTTCGGCTGGGAACGATCAGGGGTTCATCCCTCAGATCCTCTATGTCCAGAATCTCCTTGCCGCAGTGCGCCAGCGGGTGGGAGCGGTTCATGAGGGCTACCATTTTTTCGTGTCCGACGGGGAAGCTGTTGAGGAGCAGTTGGTCGTAGGGCGTGGTGATCACAGCCAGGTCAATGAGGCCGCCCCGCATCTTTTCGATCAGGTCATCGCTGTTGCCGTCCAGGATCCGGAAGCAGACGGAGGGGTGGATGGCATGAAAACCGGCAAACCATTCGGCGGCAATATCCGGCGCCATGCCTTCGACCAGACCGATGGAGACCGTCCCGCTCATGCCCCGGTTTAAGGAGAGCAGCTCGGCTTCGGTCTTATCGGACAGCGTCAGGATATCCTTGGCGCGCTGGTACAGGAGGCGGCCGGCTTCGGTCAGTGTGAGGTGCCGCTTCCCGCGGATGAAAAGCGGGGTGCCCAGCTCCTCCTCCAGCGAGCTGATCTGCTTGCTTAAAGGGGGCTGCGAGATATGCAGCAGCGCAGCTGCCCGGGTGATATTGAGTTCTTCCGCTACGGTGACGAAGTATTTCAGTGTTCTGAGTTCCATGGAGCATGCCTCGCGTGGGTTGATGGGTAAGCGGCCCCGGGGATCCTTCGCTGCGCGCAGGATGACAAGGCGTGCGCAGGATGACGGGAACCTTACAATATCTTTTGGATATGATGATGATAATATTATATGTATTTTGTTTTTATCTGTCAATGTGATACAGTGAACAGGTATTTTTTTATAAGCTAAAACGACTTTTTCCGAAAGAAAAGCAGGCTTTTCGCTTGGAGAGGAGGAGACAGGTGAAGTATATATTTGTGACCGGCGGTGTGGTATCCGGCTTGGGAAAAGGGATCTGTGCCGCTTCTTTGGCCAGATTGCTGAAGGCCCGCGGCATCAGAGTTCAGAACCAAAAATTCGATCCCTACCTGAATGTGGACCCGGGGACCATGAGTCCGTATCAGCACGGCGAAGTTTTCGTGACGGATGACGGGGCGGAAACAGACCTGGATCTGGGCCACTACGAACGCTTTGCGGATGAGGCCCTGAGTGCCGAATCCTCCATCTCTTCCGGAAAAATCTACTGGAACGTCCTGAACCGCGAGCGGCAGGGCGCTTATCTCGGCCACACGGTTCAGATCATTCCCCATATCACCGATGAAATTAAAAAATGCATATACGCCATGGCTGAAAAAAACCTGGATGCCGTGATCTGTGAGATCGGCGGCACGGTGGGAGATATCGAAAGTCAGCCGTATCTGGAGGCCATCCGGCAGGTCGCAGCGGAACAGGGAAGGGACAATGTCGCTTTTATCCATGTGCCCCTGGTGGTGGAGATCCCCGGCAGCGGAGAATTGAAAAGCAAGCCGGTCCAGCATTCGGTCCGGGAACTGCAGGCGGCCGGGATCAAACCGGATATTCTGGTGTGCCGCACGAATCAGCCGTTAAGTGAGGAGATCCGGGATAAGATCGCCCTGCTCTGCAGTCTGGAGAAGGATAGCGTGATCCAGAGCCTCACGGCGGATACCATTTACGCGGTGCCGTTAATGCTGGAGGAGGAAGGCCTGGCCGATGCCATCTGCCGGAAGCTTGGCTGGCCGCTTGTAAAACCGGATCTGGCCGAGTGGGAAGCGATGGTGGAGCGGATCCGGACGGCAAGCGGAACGATAAAGCTTGCGCTGGTCGGGAAATATGTCCAGCTGCATGATGCGTACCTGAGTATTGAGGAGGCGCTTCATCATGCGGCGGCGGCCTGCGGGGTGAAGGAGGAGATCCGCTGGATCGACTCCGAAACGGTCACGGAGGAAAACTGTGAGGAAGTGCTGGGGGGCTGCGACGGGATCCTGGTCCCGGGGGGCTTTGGCAGCCGCGGGATAGGCGGTATGATCACAGCCGCCCGTTTTGCCAGAAAAAAGGGAATTCCGTATTTCGGGATCTGTCTGGGCATGCAGATCGCCGTGATCGAATTTGCCCGGGACGTTCTGGGCTGGCAGGATGCCGACTCCACAGAATTCAATGAGCATACGGCGCATCCGGTGATCGATCTGATGCCGGAGCAGCTGAAGATCACGCAGAAAGGCGGGACCATGCGTCTGGGCGAATATCCCTGCGTGCTGGAAAGCGGCAGCCTGGCACGGATCGCCTATGGGACAGCTTCCGTTCGGGAACGTCACCGCCACCGCTACGAGCTGAATAATCGCTTCAGGCGCGCGCTGGAAGCAGAAGGCCTGCACCTTACGGGGCTTTCCCCGGACGGAAACCTGGTGGAGATCGTGGAAGGCGCCGGCCCGGGCTGGTTTGTGGGCGTTCAGTTCCATCCGGAGTTTTTAAGCCGGCCGAACCGCCCGCATCCGTTGTTTGTGGCCTTTTGTGAAGCACAGAAAAGGAGAAGACACCTGTGAATCAGATTGTAGTTGTGATCGATTTCGGCGGCCAGTACGCACAGCTGATCGCCCGGAAAATAAGGGAATGTCATGTTTACTGTGAGGTCCTGCCCTGGGAGAGTTCCCGGGAGGAGATCCTGAAAAAGGATCCGATAGGGATCGTGCTTTCGGGCGGCCCGTCCAGTGTCTATGAGGCGGGAGCCCCGACGGTGGATCCGGCGCTGCTTAAGGCCGGGATCCCGGCGCTTGGGATCTGCTACGGCTGTCAGCTGATGGTGCATCTGCTGGGCGGAGGGGTGATGCCGGCTGCGGCGGATACGGCCCGGGAATACGGCAGGACCAAGACCCGCTATGACGGGACCTGTCCGCTGTTTTCACAGCTCCCCGCGGAAGGCATCAGCTGGATGAGCCACGGGGATTATGTCAAGACGCTGCCGGAAGGCTTCCGGGTCACCGCCACGACGGAGCATTGTCCGAATGCAGGGATCGCGGATCCGGTTCGGAAGCTTTACGCGCTGCAGTTCCATCCGGAGGTGCGGCACACGGAGGACGGACAGGAGATGATCCGCCGCTTCCTCTTTGATATCTGCGGCGCCGCCGGAGACTGGGCGATGGAGGATTTTGCCCGGCGCTCGATCTGTCAGATCCGTGAAACGGTCGGGGAGGGCAGCGTCCTGCTGGCACTCTCCGGCGGCGTGGACAGCGCGGTCGCGGCCGTGCTGATCGAGCGGGCCATCGGAAAGCGTCTGCACTGCATTTACGTGGATCACGGCCTGATGCGGAAGCATGAAAGTGAAGAGATCGAGACATATTATTCGACGCTGTCCATGGACTTCAGACGGGTCGATGCCGGCGATTTGTTCCTGGCGGATCTGATGGGGGTCACGGAGCCGGAAGAGAAAAGGAAACGGATCGGAGCAGATTTTGTAAAAGTCTTTGCAAAGGAAGCCGCTTCGATCGGAGCGGTCGATTACCTGGCGCAGGGCACCATCTATCCGGACGTGATCGAATCCGGGGCATCCGGCGGGCATGTGATCAAAAGCCATCACAATGTGGGCGGTCTGCCGAAGGAGATCGGCTTCCGGGGCGTTCTGGAGCCGCTGCGGGTCCTGTTCAAGGACGAGGTCCGTGCGCTGGGCCGGGAGCTGGGACTGCCGGAGCGGATCGTCTCACGCCAGCCATTCCCGGGACCGGGACTGGCCGTGCGGATCGTGGGGGAGGTCACCGGAGAAAAGCTGCGCATGGTCCGGGAGGCGGACGCCATTTTCCGGGAGGTCATGGACAGGCAGGACATGACGCGGAAGCCGGATCAGTATTTTGCGGCCCTGACAAATATGCGCTCCGTGGGTGTCATGGGCGATGAACGGTCCTATCTGTATACCGTGGCGCTGCGCGCCGTTTGTACGGAGGACTTCATGACCGCCGATTTTGCCAGGATCCCCTACGAAGTGCTGGAGGAGGCTTCCCGCAGGATCGTCAATGAGGTCTCCGGGGTAAACCGTGTCATGTACGACATCACATCCAAACCGCCTGCCACGGTGGAGTACGAGTGAAAGGAAACAAACCGTACCCTGTGCGGCTGTCCATATATCCGGAAAGAAGTTACAAGGAGGGAAAGACCATGAGTGAGGCATTAAGAGAAAATGAAGGTTTTGGCACCCTGCTGTTCCACGAGGGAACCATGCAGAAATATATTCCCCGGGAGTCTCTGGCTGTCTGGCGCGAATGTGTCCGCAACCGGAAGGTGCTGCCGGACAAGATCGCGACGGATATTGCCGACGGCATGAAGCGCTGGGCGCTCGAAAAGGGAGCGACCCATTATACGCACTGGTTCCAGCCGCTGACGGGGGAGACGGCCGAAAAGCATGAAGGCTTCCTGATCCCGGACGGCCGGGACGGCTTCCGCATGGAGTTCTCCCGCAAGGAGCTGGTGCGGGGCGAACCGGATGCGTCCTCCTTCCCGTCAGGCGGGCTGCGTTCCACCTTCGAGGCCCGGGGCTACAGCGCCTGGGATCCGACTTCGTATGCCTTTATAAAAGATAAAGTCTTATGTATCCCGACCGTTTTCTGCGCCTATTCGGGGGAGGTCCTGGATAAAAAGACCCCGCTCCTGCGCTCCTGCGAGGTTCTGGAGACGCAGACGGTCCGGATCCTACGGCTCCTGGGCGATGAAAAAACAAAGAGCATCAGCGTCAATGTCGGTCCGGAGCAGGAATATTTCCTGATCCCCAAAAAGCTTTTCCAGAAGCGTCTGGACTTAAGACTGTGCGGACGGACCCTTTTCGGCGCTGATGCGCCGAAGAAGCAGGAGCTGGAGGATCACTACTACGGGGCTATCAAGCCGGAGATCACCGCCTTTATGCAGGATCTTAATGAAGAACTCTGGAAGCTCGGTATCTGCGCCAAGACCGAGCACAACGAGGTCGCCCCGGCGCAGTATGAGATGGCGCCGTTCTTCACCGACGCCAATACAGCCAACGATCAGAATCAGCTGACCATGGAGATCATGAAGCGGGTCGCCGACCGGCACGGTCTGGTCTGCCTGCTGCATGAAAAGCCCTTCGCGGGTGTCAACGGCTCCGGCAAGCACGTCAACTGGTCGGTCTCCACGGAAGGCGGCGAGAACCTGTTTGCCCCGGGCTCGACACCGGCCGAGAACACCCGCTTCCTGCTGTTCCTGGCGGCGTTTTTAAAAGGCGTGGATGAATATGCCTCCCTGCTGCGCTGCTCGGCAGCGCATGCCGGCAACGATCAGCGTCTGGGCGGGCAGGAGGCGCCGCCGGCCATTATATCCGTGTTCGTGGGCAGTGAACTGGAAGGCGTGATCGATTCCATCATCCGCGGGGAAAACTATGTGGACCAGAGCGATCATTACTTAAGGGTCGGCCGCGATATCCTGCTGCAGCTTCCCAAGGACAACACCGACCGGAACCGGACGTCGCCGCTCGCTTTTACCGGCAATAAATTTGAGTTCCGCATGGTGGGATCCAGCCAATCCATTGCCGCGCCGGTGACGTATCTCAATACCATTCTGGCGCAGGAGCTGAAGGAAGCGGCGGATACGCTTGAGAAAGCGCAGGATAAAGCGGCTGCCGTCAAGCAGCTGATCCGGGACATGTTCAGCGGCCATCGGCGGATCCTCTTTAACGGCAACGGCTACGATGCCGCATGGATCAAAGAGGCAGCAGCCCGCGGGCTGAAAAACCTGCGGAATACGGCAGAAGCGCTGCCGGAGAACTTAAGTGAGGAAAACATCCGCCTGCTGACGGAGAACGGAATTTATACCCGTGAGGAAATGGAATCGCGAAACGAAGTTCGCACGGAAAAATACTGCAGCGTGACGGCGATCGAAGCGCGCACGCTCCTGGAGATGATCCGTCAGGGGATCTTCGGTGCGGTGAGCGCCTATCTGTCCTCGCTGACAAACGGTTTCGCGTTTGAAAAGAAGCTGGCGGAGCGGGCCGGCAGCCTGGGTGACGCCCTTTCGGAGGCGGCGGATGCCCTGGAGGAGACGATCGCCAGAGCGGATGCGGCCGAATCGTCTGTTGAAAAGCTGGCCATCTGCAGTCAGGAGATCACGGCACGAATGGCAGACTGCCGGAAGGTCATTGATCAGCTGGAAAAGATCGTGGAC
>CADBSR010000184.1 GCA_902797385.1 uncultured Lachnospiraceae bacterium | reverse complement strand
CGGAAAGTCCTCCGGCTTCTGACCGACGTTGACGCCCATCCCCGTGATCAGATACTGGACAGCCCCGCTTTCCCCCTCAAAGGCCAGCTCGGTGAGGATCCCGCAGAGCTTTTTGCCTTCGAACAGGATATCGTTCGGCCACTTGATGGACGGACGAATGCCGCTGGTCTTTTCTATGGCCAGACTGACGGCAACGGCCACGTAGGCAGTAAAGTTGGAAAGAAAAGGCGGCAGGGATGCCGGATGGTATAAGCCCGTCAGATACAAGCCGAGACCGGCCGGAGAGTAGAAGCTTCTGCCGCGGCGCCCGCGTCCGCCGGTCTGTTCCTCCGCGCAGATATAAACGCGGTCCTGCCCCTCTTTCTGAGGCAGTGTCTTCGCGTAGTTGTTGGTTGAATCGATGGTTTTCAGACAGATCAGACTGTCCTCATGATCCTGCTCCAGAAGCGGCAGGATGCTTCCGGCCAGCAGACGGTCGGGCCCTTCCTTCAGACAATAGCCCCGTCTGGTCACCGCATCAATAACAAAGCCTTCTTCCTGCAGGTTTTTTATATCCTTCCAGACAGCCGCGCGGCTGACATGCAGCGCATCGCTGATCGCCTGCCCGGAGACAAAATGACCTTTGTGATTCATCAGTAAGGTCAGAACGGCATCTTTCATAGCCTCATCCTCCATTGACTCTGTGATACCGTCCAGTATAAGCTTTTTCAGGGAAAATGTAAACAACCTCTTGACAAACGTTTACGTTTGTTGTAATGTAAACCGGTAATGCGTATTATGGTTTACATTACGGTAAACTGATCCGGGAGGAATCTCATGAGAACAAAAAAGTATAATGTACAGATGATGGTACTGACAGCGCTCTTTGTCGCCCTGACAGCGGTGGGGGCTTTCCTGAAGATCCCGACGGCGACCGTCGCGATCACGCTGCAGCTTCTCTTTACATTCCTGGCAGGCGTCCTGCTGGGGCCCGGCTGGGGGGCTTTATCGCAGCTGGTTTACGTGCTGTTAGGGCTGGTCGGTGTCCCTATTTTTACAGAGGGCGGCGGTTTTGCCTATGTACTGAAACCGAGCTTCGGTTTCCTGATTGGACTGATCCCCTGCGCGGCTGTGGTCGGTGCCCTGACACGCAAACGTGAGCACAGAACGATTCCCTGGCTGATCCTGGCCTGCGTGGCCGGCTGGGCGGTATTGTATCTGATCGGCCTGCCGTATATGGCAGCGATCCTGAACCTGCACTTAAAGAAGGGCATGGATGTAGCTACGATCTTCCGCGTCGGAATGCTGATCTATCTGCCGGGCGACGCGCTGAAAGTCGCGGCAACGGTGATCCTCTCCAAGGCGCTGCTGCCGGTGGTCGACCGGGAGTTTCGAAAATAAGGAATGAAGGAAAAAGCCACGATCTGGTGGCTTTTTCTTTTTTCATCTGCTATACTTGAGACAGCGAGACGAAAAGTCCCGCTGTTTGTGGTATGCAAAGCGAAAATGCCTTGCAAAGACCAAGATGACAGGAGGATCTGCATGAAAATCGGGGTTTTTCTTTCTTCCCGCATGGGGAAGGATCCGGTATATGCCGAAGCCGCCCGCAGGACGGGAGAGCTTCTTGCGAGCCAGGGACACGAACTGGTCTACGGCGGTGAGAATTACGGACTGATGTCAGTGCTGGCCGACAGTGTGCGGCAGCACGGCGGACGGGTAAACGGCGTGATCCCGAATATCCCCATGATGCTGGAGCATGTTTATCCGGATTTGCAGGAGGCTGTCTATGTCAGGGACATGTCGGAACGCAAGGCCGTGATGATGCGGCTGGCGGACGCTTTTCTGGCGCTGCCCGGCGGGCCCGGGACCCTGGACGAATTCTCCGAGGTCTTTTGCCTCAACAAGATCGGAGAGATAGATAAACCATTGGTACTGGTCAATATCAAAGGTTTCTATGATCCCATGAAGGATTATCTGAAAAAGATGGAAGAAGAAGGGATGGCAGATCTGAGCGATGAAGACTCGATCTGCGTCAAAGATACGCCGGACGAAGCGATCGCTTTCCTGAAGGCGTACATAGACCGCCGTTCATAGAAAGGCAGAAAGGACATTCCTATGCGCAGCAAACGCATTATGTATCTGATCCTGGCGGGGGCCATGCTCCTGCTTTCCGCCTGCGGTCAGCCGGAAAAACCGAAAACGGAGACCGTCCTGCGCTTTCCGGATACCAAATGGTCGACGCTCAATCCGTATCTGGCCAATGCCTCGGAAGACATGATCAATGACTTTACGCAGGCCAGACTGTACCGGCGTTTTGCCAAAGAGGACAGGGAGACGGTGTATATCCGGCCGGAGCTGGCGGAATCGGAGCCGGTTCAGATGGATACGGAAGGAAAGGTCTGGCAGATCCGGATCCGTCCGGGCCTGTATTTTACGGACAGCCAGGGACAGAAGACGGATAAGCCCATCAATGCCGCGACCTTTGAAGCCTCGCTGAAAGCGGCATTGGATCCGCTCTTAAAACAGCGGGCCGGGGATAACCTGGGGCAGTATATCAGTATTCTGAACGCCAGAGAGTACTTCCGGCAGACGCCGGAGGCGCCGGTCAGCTGGGACAAGGTCGGCATCCGGGCCGTGGACGAGCTGACACTGGAGCTGACGCTGTCTGCGTCGGCCACCCAGCGCAACGTCATGCAGCAGTTCATTGATTACGGCACCATCCCGACGGATCCGACGCTGTTTACATCCCTGAAGAGTGCCGACGGGACCAGTACGGTTTACGGGACGGACGTGGATAAAACGCTGTATTGCGGCGCCTTTTATATCACAAAATGGGTCAAGGAATCCGTCATCAGCCTGACCAAGAATCCTTACTACGTGTTTGCCGATGAGATCAAGCTTGATAAAGCGGAGCTGCACTACGTGGAGAGCTATCAGACGCAGGCGGAGATGTATCTGTCCGGCCAGCTGGACGGGACGGCCTTGACGTCGGAAACCGCCGTCCAGTATCTGGAACGGGAGGATTACCTCAGCTATCCCGCGCGGTATATCATGCAGATCGAGATCAACCGCGGCCACACGAAACTGAGGATCCTGGACAATGCAAACTTTAAAGACGCCCTGTGGTATGCCATTGACCGCGTGACGCTGGCAAAGCTTGTAGCCGGAACACCGGCCAACTACATCATACCGGACACCTCGCTGGCGGATCCCGAGAAGGGCATCTACTTTAAGGACACCGAAATCGCGGCCGCCTACCGGGAAGACATAAACGCCAGTTACGATCCCGAAAAAGCGAAGACTTTCTTTGAAAAAGCGCTGGCAGAAGAGAACATTGACGGGAAGCTGACGCTGCATCTGATGATTGGAACGGACAAGCCGGAGCAGCATCTGGCGGCGATGTTCCTGCAGCAGCATCTGGCGGAGATCTTCGGAGAAGACCGCTTCGAGCTGATCGTGGACGAGGTCGTGGACAAGACCCGACTCTCCACCATGAAGGCCTTCCGGAAGGATCCGGACTCCTATGAACTGGCGCTTTCCAACTGGAGCCGCGCAGCGACGGACGAGAGTCCCTTCAACGTGCTGGACGTTTACAGCGATACCTACTGGGCACAGGCCAACGCCCCGTATGGGAATGCGTTTATCAACGAAACGATCGCACTGCAGGATACGGATCCCCGGATCAAAAATGACCGGGCTTACAATGCCGAAATGGCCGGACAGATGGAAAAGGCGGCACTTGAGGCCCGCCTGACGATCCCGATGTTTGAGACGTCCTTCCAGTATCTGATCAGCCCGAAGCTGATCCTGCCGTTAAAAACACCGAGCCCTTCGCTCGGCTTTACCTTCAAACCCTGGCTGGCCGAAAAGACAGGGGAGTGATTTTTAGCCGCCCGTTTCGCGGCTGACCGAAGGGAGTTCATGTGCTTCAGTATATTCTGAAACGTTTGGGAATGATGCTGCTGACACTGTTTGTCATTGTTACCCTGGCATTCTTCGTGATCCGATGGATGCCGGGGTCTCCCTTTGATGACCCGGATTACAGCCCGGATCTGGTCCGGATGCTGGAAGAAAAATACAGACTGCACGATCCGATCCCGGTGCAGTACGCCGCATTTCTGAAAAATATCGTGACGGAAGGATTCTGGGGCGTCTCGTTCAAGATCGAACCCATGGTGCCCGTGTGGGAGGTGATTCGGGAACGGATCCCTGTCACACTGGGGTTGAATTTCCTGTCTTTGTTGCTGTCCTTTCCGCTCGGTCTGGCGGCCGGTATGCTGGCCGCCCTTCACCGCTCCAAACTGCCGGATTATCTCATCAGTCTGCTGGTGATCCTTTTTATTTCCGTCCCTTCTTTTGTCATTGCCTCCGTGCTGCAGTATTTTCTTGGCTATCAGACCCATGCCTTTCCGATCATTTATCAGTCGTTGGGCAGCTTTCCGGAGCGGCTTCATTCGCTGGTTCTCCCGGTTCTGGCCTTAACGTTCTATCCGGTCGCCACGCTTTGCCGCTACCTGCGCGGCGAGCTTCTGGAGACCTTTTCCGCGGATTTTCTGCTCCTGGCCCGCGCCAAGGGACTGCGGAAGGGGCGGATCCTTCTGCACCATGCCTTTCCGAATTCCCTGATCCCGCTCATGCCGGTCATTGTGCCTATGTTTACGGGGATCCTTTCCGGATCTCTCGTGGTGGAGCGGATCTTCGGGATCCCGGGCGTCGGCGGTCTGGTCACGCAGTCGATCCAGGCAGGGGACCATTTCCTGACCATCGCCGTTCTTTTCTTTTATGCGCTTATCAATCTGATGACCGTCCTGATCACCGATCTTTCCTACGGGTTTATTGATCCCCGCATCCGTTTGGGAGGTGGGAAGAATGATTAGGCGTCTTAAAAAGAACCGGGCGGCCATGGCCGCCTTCTGGATCCTGGCGGCTCTGATCCTTTTGTCTGTCCTCGGACCGCTCATGACTCCCTACAGCTACAAAGAGCAGATGATTTCGGCATCGGGAGATTACCTGAAAAACATGCCGCCCCGGATCCCATTCCTGAAGAAGCTGGGGATCGCCCGCGGGTATATGACCTTAAAAGACAGAAGAACGGACTATCTGAGCGATCCGGCCCGCTATCCGGAGGGCAGTGTCATACGGGTCTTCAACGAAAGGACCGCCAGCTCCGGTCTGTCCTACTGCGACGTTGTGGTGGACTATTACCGCCTCCGGGGCGTGGATGAGGACGTCAATTTCTGGCTCGGGACGGATGAGCTTGGCCGGGATCTGTGGACCCGGCTGTGGCGGGGGACCCGGATCTCGCTGCTGGTCGCCCTGGTCGCGGTCGCGGCGGATCTGGTGATCGGGACGGTTTACGGTGCTTTCTGCGGGTATTACGGCGGAAAGACAGATCTGATCCTGATGCGTGTCTGCGAGATCATCCGCTCCATCCCCAACGTCGTGATCTGCAGTTTGTTTATTATGCTGTTCGGAACCGGGATCCGGACCATGATCCTGGCGCTGGCGGTGCGGGGCTGGACACAGACGGCCCAGATCGTCAGGGCAGAGTTCCTGCAGAAGAAGAACAGCGAATTTGTTCTGGCGTCCCGCGTGATGGGGGCGTCGGATCTTCGTCTGATCTTTACGCATATATTGCCGAATTCTGTCGGTCCCATTATCACAAGCGGGATGATGGCGGTCCCGTCTGCCATTTTTACCGAATCCTTTCTGGCCTATATCGGGCTGGGGATCCCGGCGCCGGAACCTTCGCTCGGAACGCTTTTGTCGGGTGCCTGGTCCGTTCTGGAACTGTATCCGACTCAGACGATGTTCCCGGCCTTTACGATCTCCGTGCTGATGATCGCTTTTACGCTCCTGGCCAACGGTCTGAGGGACGTGCTGGACCCTTCGGAAAGAGGCAAAAACTGACCCAAAAGGCTCCGATTATCCGCCCCGGTGCAAAAGAGGCGTGTCCCGTGCAAATTTTTTTGATAAAAATGCTTGACAGTGTTTTTGTTTTGCGCTATAAAGGACAAGTGTTTTTCACATTTAGGGGCATAGTTCAAGGGTAGAACAGTGGTCTCCAAAACCATCGATGAGAGTTCGAATCTTTCTGCCCCTGCTTTCAGCACTTCG
>CADBSR010000183.1 GCA_902797385.1 uncultured Lachnospiraceae bacterium | reverse complement strand
ATTTTGTGAAGTTTTTGTGAATTTCGCCGGAATATGGTATAAGTAAGAGAGCAAAATAACGATTCCCTGTGTCCGGCGGTGCCGGCACGGGATAAAAACCAAGAGGAGTGGGAAGATGACGGAAGCGGAAAAGAAGGAATACGAACAGCTGCGGGAGGTTCCGGAAGGGTCTGTCCTGATCCGGGCCGGCAAGATCCTGGATATGAAGGTCGATACCGTGCGTGTCTATAACGGCCGGACAGCCACGAGAGAGCTCGTGCGGCACGTCGGGGCGGTCTGTATTGCCCCGGTCACGGCAGACGGCCAGATCGTGCTGGAGCGGCAGTATCGCTATCCTATCGATAAAGTTCTGACGGAGCTGCCGGCGGGAAAGCTGGATTCGAAAGAGGAGGATCCGCTGGCGGCGGCCAAGCGTGAGTTAAGAGAGGAGACGGGCCTGCATGCGGCCGAGTGGATCGATCTGGGTGATTTTTATCCGGCAGCGGCCTACAGCGATGAGCATATCCGCATGTATCTGGCGCGGGGGCTTTCGCAGGGTGAACGGGATCTGGACCCGGATGAGAATATCAATGTGTTCCGGATGCCGCTCGGGGAGGCCGTGGCAGCTGTGATGCGCGGGGAGATCCCGGATGCCAAGACGCAGCTGGCGATCCTGAAGACGGCGAAGTATCTGGAGACGGAAAAGTAAGGGCAGAAAACGGCTCGCGTCGCTGGGAAATGATTCGCTCGCGTCGCCGGGACCCTGGCAGATCCAGGGCGCTGCTGCCCGGATAAACCGTATAAAAAGAGGATCGGGAGGAAATCCTTCCGATCCTTTTTCATTCTGTGACGAAGCCTTACGAGAACATCGCAATGGATCCGGCCAGAGACAGGAACGCGTGCTCCGGCGATTCGCTGCGGCCGGAGATGGCGACCGGCACGTTGGCGCCGATCAGAACGCCGCAGCCCTGTCCGTGCAGGTGGGCATCCCAGAACTTGCAGATCAGGTTGCCGGCCAGCAGGTTCGGAACCACGATTCCGTCGAAATCGCCGCAGTATTCGCAGTCATAATGCTTTAAGCGGGCCGCTTCCTTGCTGATGATCAGGTCGTAGGTGATGGGACCGTACAGATTGCAGTCCGCGATCGGCTCTTCGTTGTGATGCATGACGATGGTCTGCGCCTCAACGGTGTCTCTCATATGGAAGCTGGGCTTTTCGACCAGGGACAGAAGCGCGATATTGGGCTTGCGGATCCCGAAGTGGTTCAGCGCTTCCACCATGTTGCGGATGACTTCCTCACGCTGCTCCAGAGACGGCTCGACCAGCAGGGTGCAGTCCGAAACGGCGATCAGTTTGGGATATTCCTTCATCCTCATCACGTTGATATGGGTGACCAGACGGCCTTCCCGCAGCAGGTGATTGGACTTGTTCATGATGGGCAGCAGGAAATCCCGGGTCTGGATATTGCCGCGCATCAGCACGTCGGCACTCTTGGCACGGACCATTTCAATGGCATACTGAACGGGGCTGGTGTTGTTGGTGACAGGGTAGAAGTCATACTTGCGGTCGGCCAGGCCCAGGCTGTCCAGCATCTCTTTGGTCTTCTTGAAATTGCCGATCAGGATGGGTTCGGCAAAACCGGCTTCCTGGGCGGCGAAAACGCCTTTTAAGATATTCTCACTGTCGGAACCGGTCACAGCGACCTTCCAGGGACGGTTGAAGGATTTCGCTTTTTCTACGATCTGATTAAATTCCTGCGGATATTCAAACATATTTGCCTCCTTAGAACAGTCCGCCGATCTTCATGAACAGCGGGGCAAAGACCAGCGATACAATGGTCATAAGCTTGATCAGAATGTTAATGGAAGGACCGGAAGTATCCTTGAAGGGGTCACCGACGGTGTCGCCGACGACGGCAGCATGGTGGGCGTCGGAGCCCTTGCCGCCATGATTGCCTTCTTCAATATACTTCTTGGCATTGTCCCAGGCGCCGCCGGCGTTGGACATGAAGATGGCCAGCAGAACACCGGTCACCAGGGCGCCGGCCAGCATGCCGCCGAGGGCTGTCGGGCCTAAAAGCACACCGATCAGGACCGGAGAAATGACGGACATGATACCGGGGATCAGCATCTCACGTAGGGCAGCGTGGGTGGAAATGGCAACGCAGCGGGAGTAGTCCGGCTTGCCGGTGCCTTCCAGGATGCCGGGGATGGTGCGGAACTGATGACGCACTTCTTCGATCATCTTGTAGGCGGCCTTGGAAACGGAGTCCATGGTCATGGAAGAGAAGAGGAAGGGCAGCATGCCGCCGATAAACAGACCGACAATGACCTTGTAGTCCAGGACGTTGATGCCTTTTTCGAAGAGGCCGACGGCCTGGGCGTAGGACACGAACAGGGCTAAGGCGGTTAAGGCAGCGGAGCCGATGGCGAAGCCCTTGCCCATGGCAGCGGTGGTGTTGCCGACGGCATCGAGCTTGTCGGTGATCTTGCGGACGTTCTTGGGCAGGCCGCTCATTTCGGCAATCCCGCCGGCGTTGTCTGCGATGGGACCGTAAGCATCGACCGCAACGGTGATACCGGTGGTGGAGAGCATGCCGACAGCTGCCAGGGCAATGCCATACAGACCGAAGGACAGGTAAGCCGCAATGATGCCGACCGAGATCAGAAGGATCGGGACGGCGGTGGACTGCATGCCGACGGCAATCCCGCTGATGACGGTGGTCGCGGGACCGGTTTCGGACTGCTGAGCGATCTTCTTGACAAAGCGGTAATCGGAGGAGGTGTAGATCTCGGTGACGGTACCGATGATCAGACCTACGATCAGACCGCAGATGATGGCGATGGCCGCGTTGAGGCTGTCAAAGAAAACAAGGCTGAGGATGATGGTGCCGACCACCACGATGCCGGAGGCAACGTAGCTGCCCATCTTTAAAGCCTTATGCGGGTTGGAGTTGTCGTCGCCCTTGACGAAGAAGCAGCCGATGATACCGGCCAGGACGCCGAGTGCGGCGATCAGAAGCGGGAAGAAAGCGCCCTGAGCCTGATAGTTTACCACACCAAGCGTTACGGCAGAGACCAGGGAACCGACATAGGATTCGAACAGGTCAGCGCCCATGCCGGCCACGTCACCGACGTTGTCACCGACGTTGTCCGCGATGGTAGCCGGGTTTCTGGGGTCATCTTCCGGAATACCGGCTTCGACTTTACCGACCAGGTCGGCGCCGACGTCAGCCGCTTTGGTGTAAATACCGCCGCCCACACGGGCAAACAGCGCGATGGAGGAAGCACCTAACGAGAAACCGGACAGGGTGTCCACATTGCCGGTGACCAGATAGATCACGCAGGCCCCGAGCAGACCGAAGCCGACCACGCTCATGCCCATGACGGCACCGCCGGAAAATGCAACGGAAAGAGCGGCATTCATGCCTTTGTTCTTGGCAGCGGCTGCGGTGCGTACATTGGCTTTGGTAGCCACGTTCATGCCAATATAGCCTGCAGCGGTAGAGAAGAGGGCGCCGACCAGGAAGCTGATGGCAGACGTCCAGCTGATGCCAAAGCCGATCAGAACGAACAGAATGGCCACGAAAATGACCAGAATCCTGTACTCGGCCATCAGGAAAGCGCGGGCGCCTTCATGGATGTGACCGGCGATCTCTTTCATGCGGTCAGTCCCGGCGTCATGCTTGGTGACCTTCTGGATCAGGTATGCCGCAAAGCATAAAGCAAGTGCGCCTAAGACGATCGGTACATAACGGGTGATTTCCACTTTATGTTCCTCCTTGTGGTGAGATGGTACGAAGTGCTCCGAAAGCACATATAAATAATGAAATATAATATCTCTTTTGTTTCCGGGTGTAAAGGCCCTTCCCGTATTTTTCGGCGATTATCTCGTTTTTATATACGGTTTGCCGTTGGCGCTGGGCACATGCGAGCGGCCGACAAAGAGGATCAGGATGATGATGGTGACCACGTACGGGATCATGGAGATCAGCTGCGTGTCGATGCCCGAAGAACCGCCCAGAACGGTCTTTAAGCCCGAGCAGAAGCCGAAGAGCAGGCAGCCGATCAGCGCACCGTGCGGCCGGAATTTCCCGAAGATGACCGCCGCGATGGCAATGAAGCCCTGCCCGACGATCGAGATCGGCCGGAACTGGTTCGAGATCGCCATGGTGACGCAGGCGCCGCCGAGACCGGCCAGAAAACCGGAGATGCAGACGCATTTGAAGCGCATGGACAGGACGTTGATGCCGAGGGTCTCACAGGCTTCCGGATGTTCCCCGCAGGCCCGCAGGCGCAGACCGAAGCGGGTCTTGTAGAAGACGAACCAGACAATGAACACCGCTATAAAAACCAGATAGGTGGACGCATAGGTCGCGAAGACGTTGTCCATGAAACGGCCGAAGACCGTGGAAGTATCGAAGAGTCCTTTGAAAAGGGTCGGGATGCGCTGCTTGGCGGTCAGGGGGATGGTGTCCGTGGAGTCAAAGATCACGCGGGCGATCATGATCACGATGCCGGGGCCGAGCATGTTGATGGCGGTACCGGCAATGGTCTGATCTGCGCCCAGACGGACCGTCGCCAAAGCGTGCAGCGCGCCGAAGAGCATACCGGCCAGGCCGGCGCATAAAAAGCCGAGCCAGGGATTTCCGGTAAAATAGGCCACGACCGTGCCGGTGAAGGCGCCGGCCGTCATCATCCCTTCAATCCCGATGTTGACGACGCCGGAAACTTCCGAGAAGCAGGAGCCGAGCGCCGCGTAGATCAGAGGGGTCGCGTACGCCAGCGTGGCGAACAAAATAATGCCGAAGCTGTTGATAAAGTCTGTCATTTCGCTTCATCCTCCTTTTTTTCGCTTCCCGCGGGAAGGGATGCGGCTTCTTTCTCCCGTTCCTTCCGGCCTTCAATGTTCTTGCGGGCCCGGACGCCGCCGCCTAACCGTTCAAAGATGACGGAGATGGCAATGAAGAAGACGACGGTCCCGATGATAACGCTGGTCAGTTGCGTGGGAGCACCGACCAGATTCAGCTTGCTGCCGCCATAGGTCAGGGCGCCGTAGAAGAGACCGGCCACCAGTACCCCGAAGGGGTTGGAGCAGCCGATCAGGGCTACCACGATCCCGGCAAAGCCGAAGCCTTCCTGACCGGTAAAGATACTGATGCGGCCGCCCATGCCCATGACCTGGAGGGCTCCGCCCAGACCGGCCAACGCACCGGAAATGGCCAGCGCTGTCAGAATGGACTTGTTGACGCCGATACCGCCGTATTCGGCAGCATTGCGGTTGGCACCGACGGCTTTGAGCTCATAGCCCAGGGTCGTCTTTTCAATGATATACCAGATCACGAACATGAAAAAGATGGCGACAAGAATGCCCCAGTTGGCGGTGGGCGCCAGATCGAACTTTGTGCGCAGCTCCTGGCTCAGGAGTGTCCGGGCGTTCTGCGAAATGGTCTTGGTGGCTTCGGCGGTCCCGTCGTTGTGAATGGCAGGAATGCCGGCAATGTAGTTGCTTAAGTAGAAGGCGATCCAGTTGAACATGATCATGGCCAGCACTTCGTTGATCCCCCACTTGGTTTTGAGGAAACCGACGATCATGCCCCAGATGGCTCCGGCGATCATGGCGGCCAGGAAGCAGAGCGGGATCAGGACCGGCTTCGGAAGATCCTTCAAGAGGATCCCGACGACGGCCGCGCCCATGGAGCCCATGACGAACTGGCCTTCGGCGCCGATATTGAAGACGCCGGTCTTAAAGGAGAACGCGACCGAAAGACCGGTCATGATATAGGCGGTCGCGTATACGATCACGTAGGAAAAGCCTTTGACGCTCGTGATACTGGAAATCAGCTTGCCGTAGGCTTCGCTGACCGAGATCCCCATCACAGCCAGGAATCCGGCCCCGATGACAAAGCCCAGAATGATGGAAAGCAGGATATGCAGGAAACGCGTGGAGGCGATGATCTCTATGACGCTTTTCTTTTTCATTGTTTTTTCCCTCCTGCCATCAGTAAGCCAAGTTCATTTTCATCTGCGTCTTTGCCAGGGATCCGGCTGACGATCTTTCCGTCAAAGATGACGTCGATCACATCGGACAGGCTCATGATCTCATCCAGCTCGAAGGAGACCAGGAGGATCGCCTTGCCCTTGTTGCGCTGCTCCACCAGATAGCGGTGGACATATTCAATGGCGCCCACGTCCAGGCCGCGCGTCGGATTGACGGCGATCAGAAGATCTTTGTCGTTGTAGACCTCGCGGGCAATAATGACTTTTTGCTGATTGCCGCCGGAGAGCGTCCCGGCCGGCCGCTTTTCACTTCCGCCCGGTCGGATGTCGTATTTGCCGATCATATCGGTCGCGTGAGAGAAGATGGCGGGCCGGTTTAAGCGCGCATGGCGGGAGAAGGGCTCCTTGCCGTAATTCTGCAGGATCAGGTTGTCCTCCACCGACTGCGACAGGATCAGACCGTGCTTTTGACGGTCGGCGGGAATGCTGGACACGCCGTGATCGAAACCGTAGCGGGGCGTCCGGTTGAAGACGCTGACGCCGTTCACGGTGGCTTCGCCGCTGGTCCCCTTCTTTAAGCCGGTCAGGATCTCGACCAGCTCGGTCTGACCGTTGCCGTCAATGCCGGCGATGCCGACGATCTGCCCCCGGCGGACAGTCAGGGAAAGCCCCTTTAGGATCTCGACGCCGCGGTAATCCAGTGCGTGCAGATCCTTCACGTCCAGGACGACCTCGCCGGGTTCTTTTTCGGGCTTGTCGACCTTGAAGGTGACCTGACGGCCGACCATCATGCTGGCCAGGTCGTTCTCCGTGACCTTGTCCACGTCCACGGTAGCGATATAGCGGCCGAGGCGGATGATGGTGCAGTAATCGGCGGATTCCTTGATCTCTTTTAATTTGTGGGTGATCAGGATGATGCTCTTGCCGTCCTTGGTCAGGGCGTGCATGATATCGATCAGCTCCAGGATCTCCTGCGGTGTTAACGATGACGTCGGTTCATCCAGGATCAGGATTTCGCAGCCGCGGTACAGGGCTTTTAAGATCTCAACGCGCTGCTGCATGCCGACGGAAATATCTTCAATCTTCGCATCCGGGTCAATGGCCAGGCCATAGCGCTCCGAAAGCGCTTTGACATTTTCCCTGGCCTTCTGCATGTCCATGACCACGCCCTTGACAGGCTCCGTGCCGAGAACGATATTTTCCGTCACGGTAAAGGGCTGAATCAGCATGAAGTGCTGATGGACCATGCCGATCCCGGCCGCGATCGCGTCGCGGGGGTTGTTCATTTCGATCTTCTGACCATTTACAAGGATGTCACCGGAGGTCGGCTTAAACAGGCCGTAGAGCTGGTTCATCAGGGTCGATTTGCCGGCTCCGTTTTCGCCCAGGATCGCGTGGATCTCTCCCTTGTGGACAGTCAGATTGATGCCATCGTTGGCGGTGAAGTCACCGAACTTCTTGACGATGTTCCGCATCTCGATGACGGGTTTGCTCATATCCACATGTTCTTTTGCCAAGTGTGTGTCCCCTCTTTCTCTTCACTTTCAGAAAGTGAGTCATACGTTCTGTTTTTTAACAGATTTATTTTAGTGTCAGCGGGCCTAAAAGTCAACCGGAAAAAGAAGCGCCGCCGAAAGAATTCAAAGGCTTTCCCGGGGCCCGATTTTATGCTATACTGCCTTCCGGTATATATCATTAAAAAAGAGGAGGCAGGGGCAGATGGATCTGTTTGATAAGGCCGTGATCTATGCGGTCAAAGCGCATGCCGGCGCTTTCAGAAAAGACGGAAGTCCCTATATCCTGCACCCGCTGGAAGCGGCGGGGATCTGCGGGACTTTAAGCCGTGACCGGGAGATCTTAAGCGCGGCCGTCCTGCACGACGTAGTGGAAGACGCGGGAAAAGATTTAAGCGAGATCCGCCGGCTGTTCGGGGAGAGGGTCGCGGCCTTCGTGGAAACGGAAACGGAGGAGAAGTATGCGGATGTTCCGCCCGAGGAAAGCTGGCTGCGCCGGAAAGAGGAGTCTCTGGAGAAACTGAGGAAGGCGCAGGATCCGGGAACGAAGATCCTGTGGCTCTCGGATAAGCTCTCGAATATACGCTCTTTGTACAGGCAGTATACCCGGGAAGGCACCGCCATGTGGCAGCGGTATCATGAGAAGAATGTGGACCGTCAGGCCTGGTATTACCGCACGGTCATGGAGCTTTTGCAGGAACTGGAAGAAAGTGCAGCCTGGCAGGAATACAGGCGCCTGTACCGGCTGATTTTTGAAAAGGAAGAAGAGGAGACGCTTTAAGTGAAAGAAATGATGGAAAACGGAGTCATGACACTGCCTTTGAGGGGCCGGATCGATGCCGAAAATGCACCGGAGCAGGAACGCCTGATCCGGGAAAAAATAGCAGAACACGGGCCCTCCGGCCTGATCCTGGACTGCAGCGAATTGCAGTATATTTCCAGTGCCGGTCTCAGGGTGTTGCTGCGCTTAAAACGGACTGTCCCGGATCTGAAGCTTGTGAACGTTTCCGGAGAGATCTATGAGATCCTGGAAATGACGGGATTTCTGGAGATCCTCAACGTCAGCCGCGCCTATCGCACCATTTCTTTAAAAGGGGCCAAAATGATAGGGCAGGGCGCTTCGGGGATCGTCTACCGGCTGGATCCGGAGACGATCGTGAAGGTGTACCGGAACAGGGATTCCCTGCAGGAGATCTTCCGGGAGCGGGAACTGGCCAAGCGGGCCTTTGTGTTAGGCATCCCCACCGCGATCTCCTATGGTGTGGTCCGTCTGGAGGAGGGCGGCTACGGAACCGTATTTGAGTTGCTCGAGGCTGAAAGTTATGCAGAACTCCTGCAAAGCGGAAAGAAGAGTGTTGATGAGCTGGCCGTCATGAGCACGGCGCTCTTAAAGCAGATCCATGCCATCCGGGGCGGAGCCGAAATCCCGCCTGTGAAGAAGGAAGCCATCTCCTGGGTAAAAGCCCTGAAAGGCTATCTACCGGAGGAGGCGTATGAAAAACTTGACGGAATGCTGGAAGCCCTGCCGGAGGACGATCACCTGATCCACGGAGATTACCATATCAAAAACCTGATGTGGCAGCAGGGAGAAACCCTCCTGATCGACATGGACAGCTTAAGCTGCGGCCAGAGCGTCTTTGAGTTAGCCTCCATCTACAACGCGTACTGCGCTTTCCCGGAGACCAACCCGGAATCCTCCCGGAAATTTCTGGGGATCCCCCTTGACAGCGCCAGAGAGCTCTGGGAGAGATCCTTCTATCACTATATGGAAGATGAAAGTGAAGCGGCACGGGCCAGAATGTATAAGCAGGTGCAGCTGATCAGTTATATGCGGATCATGAGCCGGCGGATCAGACGGGGCGGACAGAACACGGAAGATGGCAGAAAAGAGATCGCGTATTGCCGGGGAAAACTGGTCGAGCTGCTAAAGCAGGTGGACCAGCTGACGTAAAGCGAAGGCTGCTCCCGGGAAAGAGCGCCCGGTAAGCTTGCTGCAGGGAAAAGTCCTTCCGAACGGAAGGACTGAGGGCAGAAATCAGTTGCATACAAAAAGAGCCTTGGCACTGCCAGGGCTCTTTCCTTGCGTGGCGTATGGATTATTTCAGCGTGAACTTAGGGCAATCCTTGACGTCGGTCGGAACGACCAGCTTGCCATCGATGATGTCCTTCTTGGCCTGCTCGACTAAAGCCAGCACGTCAGCCGGGATGTGATCGCGGGTCGGAGCCAGGTCAACACCGCCGTTGTTCAGATTGTAGGTGTGAACGCCGGACTTGAAGGTGCCATCCTTGACGGCCTTGGAGATATCCTGAGAGGCAACGTCAACGCGCTTCATAGCGGAGGTGATGACGTAGTCGGGAGCCAGAGAAGACTGGTCGGAGTCAACACCGATGGCCCAGATCTTTTCTTCGGCGCAGGCATTGATAACACCGATTCCGGTGCCGCCGGCGGCATGATAGATGACGTCAGCGCCCTTGGTGATCATGTCCTTGGCAGCGGTCTGTCCGCCGGCCACATCACCGAAAGCGTTGGCATTGTACTGCAGGACGTTCGCATCGGGGCAGACAGCCAGAACGCCGCTGATATAGCCGATGCCGAACAGGTTCATGGTATCGGAGACCATGCCCTGAACATAACCGACGGTTTTGGTCTTGGTCACGGAACCGGCAACCAGACCGACCAGGTAAGAGGCCTGTTCCTGAGCGAACATTAAGCAGGCAACGTTGGGCAGGTCAGCGCAGGTGGCGTCATCGATGATGGCGAACTTCTGGTTGGGGTTGGCCTTAGCGGCTTCCTTGGTGGCATCTGCCAGCATGTAGCCGACGCAGATGATCAGGTCATACTTCTCATCAATAAAGGTGTTGATGTTGGTCTGATAGTCAGCATCGGTCTTGCTTTCCAGATACTTGACTTCAAAGGTGGGATCTTCCTTGGCCAGGGCCTGCAGGCCTTCCCAGGAAGTCTGGTTAAAGGACTTGTCGTTGACGCCGCCGATATCGGTGACCATACCGACTTTGATCTTCTTGGCGGCAGCCTCCGTGGTCTTGTCGGCAGCAGTTTCTTTGCCGCTTTCTCCGCAGGCAGCCAGGGACAGGATCAGGCACAGAGCCATGATCATCGCCAGAATCTTCTTCATTAGAGTTCCTCCATGATTATTAGGGCAGTTTTCTGCCCGTACTTCCTGAGCAATATAGCACACGGGAAAAGGAAAAGCAAGAAGAAAAGGCGTCTTATTATCTTAAGATATAAAAGTATTGGAGAAATAGGAGAAAAAACGTCATTTTCCCTTGACAGGGCTTGCTTCTTTCTTTTATACTTAACGGCGTCAATTTCACAGCTTCTTTGCAACTGACGGCTTAAGCGGATCACCGCAGAGGAACAAAGAAAGCATTTTCTGCCGGCCGTCTGGGCGCACTGAAAGAACAAGGCTTTTAGTGGGCTCATTCTACTTTTTGAGAGGTTCACATGAAAAAAATCGGGATCATTATGGGAAGCGACAGCGATCTGCCGGTGGTGCAGAAGGCTGTTGATACCTTGAAATCGCTTGAAATCCCTTACGAAGTGCACATTTTCTCGGCCCATCGGACCCCCGTGCAGGCCAGAGATTTTGCCTTGAATGCCCGGGAAAACGGCTTCGGCGCGCTGATCGCGGCGGCCGGCATGGCGGCTCATCTGGCCGGGGCCATTGCCGCGAATACGACGCTGCCGGTGATCGGGATCCCGTTAAAGTCCTCGGTCCTGGACGGGATGGATGCCCTTCTGGCCACGGTGCAGATGCCGCGCGGGATCCCGGTGGCCACGGTCGCCATTGACGGAGCCGTGAATGCAGCCTTGCTGGCGGCGCAGATCCTTGCCGTGGAAGACGCTTCCCTGGCGGCCAGACTGGATGCAAGACGCAGGGCGGAAGCCGCAGCCGTTCTGGAAAAAGACAGCAAATTATCCTTATAAATATAATATCGGAAAGGGAGAACAACCATGGCGAACAAACTTATCTACACCGGCAAGACCAAAAACGTCTATGCCCTGGACAACGGCAACTATCTGTTAAAGTTCAAAGACGACTGCACCGGTGAGGACGGCGTTTTTGACCCGGGCATGAACTCTGTCGGTCTGACCATTGAAGGCGTGGGCGACGTCAATCTGCGCATGTCCATCTACTTCTTTGAGAAACTGAAGGCGGCAGGCGTCCGGACGCACTATGTGAGCGCGGATCTGGAAAACACCACCATGGAAGTCCTTCCGGCGAAGGTGTTCGGCAAGGGTTTGGAAGTCATCTGCCGGCTGCGCGCCGTGGGCAGCTTCTTCCGCCGCTATGAAGAATACGTGGAAAATGGCGCCAAGCTTCCTTCCTACGTGGAAATGACCTTCAAGAACGACGCGAAGGGCGACCCCCTGGTCACCAAGGACGGTCTGGTGGTGCTCGGTGTCATGAGCGAAAAGCAGTATGACGATATCAAGGCCCAGACCCAGGCGATCACCGCCGTTGTGGCTGAAGAGATGGCCAAGCGCGGACTGGAACTGTACGATATCAAGTTTGAATTCGGCTACGATGCCAACGGCGAAGTCATGCTGATCGACGAGATCGCTTCCGGCAATATGCGCGTCTACAAGGATGGCGAGTATATTCAGCCCATGACGCTTTCGAAACTGTTCTTCGAATAATCTGTTCATTTAAGCTGCCCCCTTTCCGGGGGCGGCTTTCTTTATCAAAATTGAAGGAGATCCCCTATGGGAGGTTTTTTCGGCATTACGGCAAGGCGGGACTGCCTGGCGGACGTGTTCTTCGGCGTAGACTACCACTCGCACCTGGGCACGCGCCGGGCCGGTCTCGTTGCTTTTAATAAAAAAGACGGCCTGCAGCGTACCATTCACAATATTGAAAATGCCCCGTTCCGCACCAAATTCGCAGATGTTTTCAAGGAGATGAGCGGAACGAGCGCCATCGGCTGCATTTCCGACGTGGATCCGCAGCCGCTGCTGGTCCGCTCCCGGATCGGCACCTACGCCATCTGCATTACCGGTGTCATCAATAACGCAGAGGAGCTGATCCGCTGCTATCTGGACACCGGCGCTCACTTTGAAGCAATGAGCGGGGGCCGCATCAATTCCACCGAGCTGGTTGCCGCGCTGATCAGTGAAAAAGACAATTTCGTGGACGGCATTCATTTCGCCCACGCAGTCATTGAAGGGACAGCCTCTATTCTGATCCTGAAGGATGACGGCTCTCTGGTCGCGGCCAGAGACCGTTTCGGACGCCTTCCGGTCCATGTGGGAAAGAGCGCCGACGGCTACGCCGTCAGCTTTGAGTCCTTTGCGTATCAGAAGCTGGGCTATGAGGATGAAAGAGAACTGGGCCCCGGGGAGATCGTGGAGATCTCACCGGACGGCGTCACGCAGCTGGCCGAGCCCGGCAAGGAAAAGCGGATCTGCGCCTTCCTCTGGAGCTATTACGGCTACCCGACCTCGACCTACGAAGGCGTGAACGTGGAAGCCATGCGCTACCGCAACGGGCGGATCATGGCACAGAATGATGCCGCGGCCGGCAAAAACGATCCCATCGACTATGTGGGCGGCGTTCCGGATTCCGGCACCCCGCACGCGATCGGCTATGCCAACGAGAGCGGGATCCCCTTTGCCAGAGCGTTTATCAAATATACCCCGACCTGGTCCCGCAGCTTTACGCCGCCGGAGCAGAAGGAGCGGGAACAGATCGCCAAAATGAAGCAGATCCCGGTCTATGAGCTGATCAAGGACAAGAACCTTCTGTTCGTGGACGACTCCATCGTCCGCGGGACTCAGCTCAAGGAAACGGTCGAGTTCCTGTATGAAAACGGCGCCAAATCCGTTCACATGCGTTCGGCCTGCCCGCCCATCATGTACGGCTGCAAGTTCCTGAACTTCTCCCGGGCGACCTCCGACATGGAGCTTATTGCCAGACGGGTGATCATGGAACTGGAAGGAGAAGAAGGCTTCAAGCATCTGGAGGAATACAGCAGAAACGACACGGAACGGGGCCGGGCCCTGCGTCAGACGATCTGCGAAAAACTGAATTTTGCCTCACTGGAGTTCCAGAGTCTGGAGGGCGTGGTCAAGGCCATCGGTCTCCCGGAAGAAGAACTCTGCACCTATTGCTGGAATGGGAGAGAATAATATGAATACAAAATCGGAATCCAAGGCCTACGCGGCGGCCGGTGTGGATATCACAGCCGGATACCGGGCCGTTGAGCTCATGAAGGAGCACATTGCCCGCACCATGACGAAGGGCGTTGCTTCCGGCATCGGCGGCTTCGGCGGTCTGTTTGAGCTGGATCTGGAAGAGTTCAAAAAGCCGGTCCTGGTCTCCGGCACGGACGGCGTCGGCACCAAGTTGAAGATCGCCTTCCTGATGGACAAGCACGACACGGTCGGCATCGACTGCGTGGCCATGTGTGTGAATGACGTCCTTTGCTGCGGGGCAAGACCGCTGTTCTTCCTGGATTATATCGCCTGCGGCAAAAACGTTCCGGAACGGATCGCCGAGCTGGTAAAGGGCGTGGCGGAAGGCTGCGTGCAGTCGGAAGCGGCGCTGATCGGCGGTGAAACGGCAGAAATGCCGGGCTTTTATCCGGAAGAGGAATACGATCTGGCCGGCTTCTGCGTCGGCGCGGTCGACAAGGACAAAATCATCGATAACAACCGCATGGCAGCGGGGGACGTGGTGATCGCCCTCCCTTCGAGCGGTGTGCATTCCAACGGCTTTTCGCTGGTGCGCAAGGTCTTTGACGTAGAACATACCGATATGAAGGCGCCGGTAGCCGAACTGGGCGGCGCGTCACTCGGCGAGACGCTGCTCACGCCGACCCGGATCTACGTCAAACCCATCCTTGCCCTGATGAAAGAGATCACCCCGAAGGGGCTTTCGCATATCACCGGCGGCGGCTTCTACGAAAATATCCCGCGCAGCATCCCGGACGGGCTGGGCGCGAAGATCCGCAAGGACGACGTCCGTGTGCTGCCCATCTTCAAACTGATCCAGGCACGCGGCGGGATCTCCGAGCATGACATGTTCAACACCTTCAACATGGGGGTCGGCATGAGCCTGGTCGTGGCGCCCGAAGAGGCGGACCGCGCGCTGGCCATCCTGAAGGAGAACGGGGTGGACGCCTACGTGATGGGCGAGATCGTGAAATCAGAAGAAAAGGTCACTTTATGGTAAAGAAAATTTTCTCCGGAATCGTTGCCGGACTCCTGATCAGCATCGGGGGAGCAGTATTTTTATCCTGCCAGGACAAGGTGGTGGGCTCTGTGGCCTTTACCATCGGTCTGCTGGGCGTATGCTATTACGGCGCCAATCTGTACACGGGACGTATCGGCTATCTTTTCGATAAGCATGACAAAGACGGTCTTACGGATCTTGTCTTTGGCCTGATCGGCAACCTGATCGCCACGACCCTGTGCGGCCTGCTGCTGCAGAGCACCAAAGGTGAAGCAGCAGCGCCCCTTTGCGCGGCTAAGCTGGCGCAGGCTCCGCTCGAGACCGTGATCCGGGGCGCGTTCTGCGGGATCCTGGTTTATGTGGCGGTCAATCTTTTCCGCGATAAAAAAACGCCGCTCGGGATCCTGATCGGCATTCCGGTTTTTATCCTGAGCGGATTTGAGCACTCCATTGCGGACGCCTTCTACTTTGCGGCGGCCGGCGATTTTTCCGGAAAGGCCATCGTGTTTATCCTGCTGGTCGTGCTTGGCAATTCGATCGGTGCGCTGGCCTTTGACCGTCTGCTTTTCATGGCAGGCCTTAAGAAAAAATAAGAGGGAAAGCGATGAAAAAGATCAAAACAGCCGTCTTTGTTTCGGGCGGCGGCACGAACCTGCAGGCGATCATTGACCGGGAAAAGGCGGGCGAGCTTCCGCACGTGGCGCTGTCGTTGGTCCTTTCCTCGCAGGAGGGCGCGTTCGCCATGGAGCGGGCAAGGCAGGCCGGGATCCCGGCATTTGCCTGCGTGAAGAAGAAGCTGGGCTCGCAGGCGGCCTTCGAGGCGGCTCTGATCCAAAAACTGGAAGAGCATGAAATAGAACTGATCGTGCTGGCGGGATTCCTGTCCATTTTAAGCGAGGATTTTACAAAGCGCTATGAACGGCGGATCATCAACATTCATCCGTCCCTGATCCCTTCTTTCTGCGGAGCGGGATTCTATGGCCTTAAGGTCCATGAGGCAGCGCTCGCGCGCGGCGTCAAGGTCACCGGGGCGACGGTGCATTTTGTGAACGAAATTCCGGACGGCGGCGAGATCATCGCCCAGAAAGCCGTGCGGATCTATCCCGGCGATACGCCGGAAAAGCTGCAGAAACGTGTGATGCGTCAGGCGGAGTGGAAACTGCTGCCGACCTCACTTGAGACGGTCGCGAAGGAAATGGCTTCGCGTGACCTGAATCAGTAAACTCATAACACAATGAATGAGAGGTGTGATATGGCAAATTACGAGCAGAAAACAGTCACCGAACTTCTTGTCTGGAATACCTATCCCGGACGGGGCATCCTGATCGGTATGACGCCGGACGGAGAAAATGCCGTGGCGGCGTATTTTATCATGGGACGCAGCGCCAATTCCCGCAACCGCGTTTTTGTCAAGAAGCAGGGAGCGGTCTTTACCGAGCCCTTCGATCCGGCCAAGGTGGAAGATCCGAGCCTGATCATCTATGCTGCCCTTCGGCAGTTCAAGAACCATCTGATCGTTACGAACGGCGACCAGACTGATACCATCCGGGACGGCTTCCAGGAGGGCAAAACATTTGAAGAGTCCCTGCGCAGCCGTCAGTTTGAACCGGATGTCCCGAACTTCACCCCCCGCATCAGTGGCGTGCTGAATTTTAAGGGTGGCAGCAAGTTTGACTATGAAATGAGCATTTTAAAGAGCGTGGACGCAGCCGGCAGCGACTGTGAGCGCTATCATTTCGAATATCCGGGCACGCCCGGCCTCGGACATCTGATCCACACCTATGTATGCGACGGCAATCCGCTTCCTTCCTTCGAAGGGGAACCCAAGCGCGTCAAAATGGAGGACGATCTGGACAGCTTTGCCGAAGAACTCTGGAACGCCCTGGATCCGGAAAACAAGATCTCTTTGTACGTCCTGTACATCAATGTCAAGAACGGCCGGTCCCAGGATAAGCTGTTCAACAAATACCAGTAAGCCGAAAAGGAGAACAACATGAACGAACTGGAATTAAAATACGGCTGCAACCCGAATCAGAAGCCGGCCAGAGTCTATATGGAAGACGGCAGTGATCTGCCCATCACGGTCCTGAACGGCCGTCCCGGTTATATCAATCTGCTGGATGCGTTCAACGCCTGGCAGCTGGTCAAGGAGTTAAAGGCCGCCTTGGGTCTGCCGGCCGCCACTTCCTTCAAACATGTCAGCCCCACTTCGGCTGCGGTCGGTCTGCCGCTTCCGGCGGAACTGAAGAAAGCCTGCTTTGTGGATGACGTGGAAGGGCTGGATGCCTCTCCCCTGGCCTGTGCCTATGCCAGAGCGCGCGGCACCGACCGCCTTTGCTCCTTCGGTGATTTTGTGGCCCTGTCCGATGTCTGTGACGTCACCACGGCTTCCATGATCGCCCGCGAGGTCTCGGACGGCGTGATCGCACCCGGTTATGAGCCGGAAGCTCTGGAGATTTTAAAGGGCAAGCGGAAGGGCAGCTACAACGTGATCCAGATCGATCCGGACTATGTGCCCGCCGTGCAGGAAAAGAAGCAGGTCTTCGGCGTGACCTTCGAACAGGGACGCAACAATTTAAAGATCGATGCCGAGCTGTTAAAGAATATCGTTACCAAAAACAAAGATCTGCCTGAGAGTGCGGCGCGGGATCTGATCGTATCCCTGATCACCCTCAAGTATACCCAGTCCAATTCGGTGTGCTTTGCCGTGGACGGGCAGGCGATCGGCGTGGGCGCGGGGCAGCAGTCCCGGATCCACTGCACCAGACTCGCCGGCACCAAGGCGGACACCTGGTTCCTGCGTCAGAGTCCGCAGGTCCTGAATCTGCCGTTTAAAGAAGAATTGAAGCGCCCCGACCGCGACAACGTGATCGACGGCTACATCAATCAGAACGAAGAAGACGTGTGCGCGGACGGCATCTGGCAGCGTTACTTTACCAGACAGCCGGCTCCGTTTACGGCCGAAGAAAAGCGGGCTTTCCTGGCGACCCGCCAGGGCGTGGCGTTAGGCTCGGATGCCTTCTTCCCCTTCAGCGATTCCATCGAGCGCGGCAAGCTTTCGGGCGTGCAGTATGTGGCGGAGCCCGGCGGTTCCATCCGCGATGATGCCGTGATCGAAGCCTGCGATAAGTACGGCATGGTCATGGCCTTTACCGGCATCCGTCTTTTCCATCACTGATTCATCGGCCTTTTCCGAAAGGAAAAGCATAAGGAGTTTGTATGAACATTATGGTTATCGGCGGCGGCGGCCGGGAACACGCCGTGATCCGCAAGATCAAAGAAAACCCGCTGGCATCGAAGATCTATGTTCTGCCCGGCAACGGCGGCATGGCACAGGATGCGGAATGCGTGAATATCTCCGCAACGGATATCCCGTCTCAGGTACAGTTCGCCTTAACGCATGAGATCGACTTTGCCGTGGTGACACCGGACGATCCGCTGGTCCTGGGCGCCGTGGACGCGCTGGAGGAAGCCGGGATCCCCTGCTTCGGTCCCCGGAAGAATGCGGCCATCATCGAAGGCAGCAAGATCTTCTCCAAGAACCTGATGAAAAAATACGGTATCCCGACGGCAGCGTACGAGACCTTTGATGATATGCAGGAGGCCCTGCGGTATCTGGAGACGGCCCCCATCCCGATCGTTGTGAAGGCCGACGGCCTGGCGCTCGGCAAGGGCGTGACAGTGGCCGCGAGCCGTGAAGAAGCCATGGCAGCCGTCCGGGATGCCATGGAAGGCAAGCGCTTTGGCGAGAGCGGCGCCCGTCTGGTCATAGAAGAGTTCCTGGAAGGACCGGAGATCTCGGTCCTGTCCTTGACGGACGGCGAGACCATCCTGCCGCTCAGCTCATCCATGGACCACAAGGCGGCCTGGGACGGGGACAAAGGCCCCAACACCGGCGGCATGGGGACCATCGCGCCCAATCCTTTTTATACGAAGGAAGTGGCCGAGCGCTGCATGCAGGAGATCTTCCTGCCCACGATCCGCGCCATGAAGGAAGAGGGCCGGCCCTTCCAGGGCTGCCTGTATTTCGGTCTGATGCTGACCAAGGACGGACCGAAGGTGATCGAGTACAACTGCCGCTTCGGCGATCCGGAGACGCAGGTCGTGCTGCCGCTCTTAAAGAGCGATCTTCTGAGCCTGATGCTGGCCGTTCGGGCCGGCCGTCTGAAGGATTACCGCGTCCGGAACCGGGAGGGAGCGGCGGCCTGTGTGGTCATGGCTTCCGAAGGCTACCCGACCGCTTACAAAAAAGGCTTTGAGATCACCATTCCCGAAGCCCTGCGGGAAGATGTTTACGTAGCCGGCGCGGCCCTGAAGGACGGAAAGCTGGTGACCAACGGCGGACGGGTCCTGGGTGTTACGGCCCGGGGACAAAACATCCGGGAAGCGCTGGCCAAAGCCTATGAAAAAGTAGAACAGATCCATTTTGAAAATGCATTCTGGCGCCATGACATCGGTCATCGTGCACTGGAGCTGGAGGAATAGCATGGTATATCGTATCTTTGTAGAAAAGAGACCCGGATTCGATCACGAAGCCGGGAACCTGCTGGCGGAAGCCAGAGAACTGCTCGGCCTGACTTCCCTGACCGGCCTGCGCCTCATCAACCGCTACGACGTTGAGGGCATCTCCCGGGACCTCTTTGAATATGCGGTCCGGACCGTCTTCTCCGAACCGCAGGTGGATACCGCAAGCGAAGCGCTTTCCCTGGACGGGGCAACGGTCTTTGCCGTGGAATACCTGCCGGGTCAGTTTGACCAGCGGGCGGATTCCGCCGCGCAGTGCATCCAGATCATCTCCCAGGGAGACCGGCCGCTGGTGCATTCCGCCAAGGTCTATGCCCTGTACGGGAACCTGTCCGAGGCAGAGCTGGCCGCTTTCGAAAAGCACGTCATCAATCCGGTGGAGGCGAGAAAAGCCTCGCTTGAGAAGCCTGCCACACTGAAAATGCAGTATGAGACCCCGGATGCTGTTGCCGTCCTGCACGGATTTAACGAGCTGGACGAGGCGGGCCTGGCCGCATTTGTGAAGAAATACGCCCTCGCCATGGACGAGCGGGATATTGCCTGCTGCCAGGCATATTTTAAGGAAGAAGACCGCGAACCCACCATCACGGAGATCCGCATGCTGGACACCTATTGGTCGGATCACTGCCGTCATACGACCTTCATGACGAAGCTGCATGACGTAAAGATCGAGGATCCGGCCATTGAAAAGACCTGGCAGGCCTACCTGGCCCTGCGGGAAAGCCTGCACGACAAAAAGCCGGTGTGCCTGATGGATCTGGCCACCATTGCCGTCAAGGAATTGAAGCGGCAGGGAAAGCTGGACAAGCTGGATGAATCCGAGGAGATCAATGCCTGTACCGTCAAAATCACCGTAGATGAAAACGGCCGGGAAGAGCCCTGGCTCCTCCTCTTTAAAAATGAAACACACAACCATCCGACCGAGATCGAGCCCTTCGGCGGCGCGGCGACCTGCATCGGCGGGGCGATCCGCGATCCCTTATCCGGCCGGGCCTATGTTTACGGCGCCATGCGGGTGACCGGGGCGGCGGATCCTACGACGCCTATTGCGGAAACGCTGCCCGGCAAGCTTCCGCAGCGGACTATTGTGACGCAGGCGGCAGCCGGCTATTCTTCCTACGGCAACCAGATCGGTCTGGCGACCGGCCTGGTGGATGAACTCTACCATCCCGGCTATGCGGCCAAGCGTATGGAGATCGGTGCGGTGATCGCGGCGGCGCCGGCGGGGAATGTCAGAAGAGAACGTCCTGAACCCGGCGACGTGGTGATCCTGCTCGGCGGGGCGACCGGCCGCGACGGGATCGGCGGAGCCACCGGCTCCTCCAAGGCCCACGACGCACATTCCGTGGAGACCTGCGGCGCCGAAGTCCAGAAGGGCAATGCCCCCGAGGAAAGGAAGCTGCAGCGCCTGTTCCGGAATCCGGAGGCAACGCGCCTGATCAAGCGCTGCAACGACTTCGGTGCCGGCGGCGTTTCGGTCGCCATCGGCGAACTGGCCGACGGTCTTGAGATCGATCTGAACAAAGTTCCCAAGAAATATGAAGGCCTGGACGGAACCGAACTGGCCATCTCCGAATCGCAGGAGAGAATGGCGGTCGTGGTCGCGGCCGGGGATGAAGCTGCGTTCCTCGCTCTGGCAGCCCGGGAAAACCTCTCCGCCGTCCGTGTGGCCGTCGTGACCGAAAGCCCGCGGCTGGTGATGCACTGGAACGGAAAGAAGATCGTGGATATCAGCCGTGAATTCTTAAGCTCCAACGGGGCTCAGAAGGAAGCGGCGGCGCATATCGCCCCGGTATCCTTAAACCAGGAAACAAAGAAGGCCGAAAGCCTGACCAACGCCCTGCGCGAAGCGGCGGCGTCCCTGCGTTCCTGCTCCAGACGGGGCCTGTCGGAACGCTTTGACTCCACCATCGGGGCCGCGACGGTCCTGATGCCCTTCGGCGGCAAAAACCAGCTCACACCCATCCAGACCATGGTGCACAAGCTCCCGGTTCCGGACGGACATACCGATACCTGCTCGCTCATGGCCTACGGCTTTGATCCGGAGCTCTCCGAAAAAAGTCCTTACCACGGTGCCTACGTCTCTGTGGCAGAGTCGGTGGCCAAGCTGATCGCAGCCGGCGCGTCCCGGGAGGATACCTATTTCAGCTTCCAGGAATACTTTGAAAAGCTGGGCAGCGATCCGGAGCGTTGGGGCAAGCCCTTATCCGCTCTGCTTGGCGCCTTAAAGGCCCAGCTGGATCTGGGGATCGGATCCATCGGCGGGAAGGACTCCATGAGCGGTTCCTTTGAAGATATTCACGTCCCGCCGACACTGGTGTCCTTTGCGGTCACCACCGACAAAGCCTCTCATATCATCTCGCCGGAACTGAAAAAGGCCGGCCACAAACTGTATCTGATCTGCCCGGCCGAGGATGAAAACGGTCTGCCGGAAAGCGAAAGCCTGCTTTCGAACTTTGACGCGGTTACGGCGCTGATCCGGAAGGGACAGATCGTTTCCGCCTACGTGCCCGGTGCGGAAGGAGCGGCGGCTGCCCTCATGAAGATGGCCTTCGGGAACGGCCTGGGCGTTCGCTTGAGCGACAAGGCGGATCAGGAACTCCTCTTTGCCCCGCATTACGGCGCACTGGTCGTGGAGGCGGCGGAAGAACTTCCCGCCCATCTGCCGGCGGCGCTTCTGGGCGAAGTCACCGAAGAGGCCGTTATAGCCTGCGGCAGCGAGCAGATCGCCCTTTCCGAGCTGTTGGCTCTTTACGAGGACCGTCTGGAATCGGTCTATAAATGCAACGAGGTCAAAGGACAGAGCGCGGATGCAGCCCCTGTGCAGGACATTCCGTTCCACACGGAAGCTTCCGGTGTGGTTCCGAGCGTCAAAACGGCCCGCCCCCGCTTCCTGATCCCGGTCTTTCCCGGTACCAACTGTGAATACGACAGCGCCAGAGCGATCGAAGAAGCCGGCGGCGAGGCGGAGATCTTCGTGATCCGCAACCGCAGCGCGGAAGAGATCGCCCGCTCGGTAGATGCGTTCGCGGACGGGATGCGCCGATCCAATGTGATCTTTATCCCCGGCGGTTTCTCCGGCGGGGACGAGCCGGACGGCAGCGGCAAATTCATTACCGCCTTCTTCCGCAGTGAAGCGGTCCGGGCTGGCGTCGAAGATCTGATGGACAAGCGGAGCGGCCTGATGCTCGGCATCTGCAACGGCTTCCAGGCGCTGATCAAGCTGGGTCTGCTTCCTTACGGACGCATTACGGATCCTGACGAAAAAGCCCCGACCCTGACCTTCAATCTGATCGGCCGCCACCAGTCGAGGCTGGTTCGTACCCGGGTCGTCTCAAAGCTTTCACCGTGGTTGGCGGGTCTTTCCGTGGGCGACGTGATCACGGTCCCCATTTCGCATGGAGAAGGTCGCTTCGTGGCATCCGATGCAGTTCTGCAGCAGCTGATTGCCGGCGGACAGGTCGCGACGCAGTATGTGGACCTTGCCGGCAACCCGACCCAGGATATTCATTTCAACCCGAACGGTTCTGTGCTGGCGATCGAAGGGATCACCTCGCCGGACGGCCGGATCCTGGGCAAGATGGGACACTGCGAACGTGTCGGGGAGAACCTGTACCGGAATGTGCCGGGCAACTATGACATGAAGCTCTTTGAATCGGCAGTCCGGTTCTTCCGCGCATAAAAGCGGCTTCCCTATGTCTTTCTGAAAACGGCTGCGGCTCGTCCTGGACGACCGCAGCCGCTTTTATAACATGGCGCGTTTTCGCTTTTTGTCCATTTTACACAAATAAGGTCTTTACAGTTTCCCAAAATGTGGTAAACTATATTAGTTATTACTTTTAGGTGGTACTTGTTCACATGGAACTTATTCCCAAAGATAAACGGATCATAAAGCGAGTCAAAGCATGGGAACACCGATCCCTGCTGGAAAGAGTATCAGAAGATATCAAGGCAGCCCGCAAGTCCGGTGACACGGATGATCCCGTGGAAACCTTCCTGTACGATCCCGTAGCCATCAAAATGACGCACGGTTTTATTAAAGCAGGCTGGTCGGCCAACGCCGTGACCTGCCTGTCGCTTGTTGTCGGTGTGGCCGGCAGCGTGCTGTTTTACCCGCAGAACCGCTGGATCAATCTGATCGGCATTTTCATGGAGATCTTTGCCGTGCTGCTGGACTGCTGCGACGGCCAGATCGCCAGACTGACGCATACCAGCAGTCAGATGGGCCGTTTCCTGGACGGTCTGGTGGATACCACCAATTTCCTGGCTGTTTATATTTTCCTGGGCCTCAGGATGATGAAGGAGACGATCCCGTTTACGAACCGTCCCTGGTCCTTCTATATCTGGGCCATCGTCCTGGTGACCATGCTTTTTCATGCCGGTCAGTCCCGGATGGCGGACTATTACCGGGGCCTGCACCTGTATTTCCTGCACGGCCGGAGCAGTGCGTCGCTGGCCCGGACCAAGGATCTGAAGGCGGAGCTGGCGGCCCTGCCGAAGAACAGCCCGCTGTATGAACGCATCTACCGGATCTTTTATCTGATATACACAGACAGTCAGGAAAAGCGTGCGCCCTGGGCTCAGCGCCTGCTGGACGCCCTGGAGAGCAAGGGAACCGTCCTGACGGAAGATGTATCCGAAGAGTACGTTCAGAAAAGCCGCCGCTATATTCAGCTGACCAATGTGCTGACCTACCATCCCAGAGCCTATGCCCTGTATCTGCTCCTTTTCTTGGGTCTCCACGTTTACTACTTCCCGATCGTTCTGATCGTCCTGGAAGCGGTCAAATGGTTCATGATCATCCGGTATGAAACCATAGCCAAAGATCTTTACCAACATTACTGTTCCGACGGCCGGCAGTAAGCCGGCGGGATCTGCATCGGGGAAGAGTCATGAAAAAGCATTACAAAGCAATATTCTTTTTAATAGGAATAGCCGGCATTGTTCTGCTTGCCATAAGTGCCTGGCCGGACGAGATGGACTGGCAGGAGTTTTTCGGACCGAGGCTGATCGGGCTGATGACGCTCCTGCTGGGGCTTTGGGCTCTCATTTACGCCCTTCATGCCAGAGCCTTCCGCCTCGTGATGGGGGAGGCGGGCGCCGGTATCAGCCGGTTGGATCTGTACAGGATCTGCGTGACCGGCTTTGCCCTGAACAATGTGACACCGGCCGGTCTGGTCGGCGGGGAACCGTACCGGATCCTGGAGCTGCGGAATTTCATGAGCACGGAGAAAGCCACTTCCTCCACCATCAGCTTCAGCCTGACCTATGTGATCGGCCATATCCTTTTATGGCTGACCGGGATCCTGATCTACTTCCTGATGGGCAGTCCGGCCGACAGCTTCGTTTCGATCCTTCTGATCATCTCAGCCTTCGTGCTGCTGATCATCTGTCTGTACTTTTTTGCCTTCCGCCATCGGGCTCTTATCACACCGGCGTTCCGCTTCTTCTCGAAACTGCCGTTAGTGGGAAAAAAAGCGGAAAGTTATGCCAAGCGTCATGAAGAGGCGTTTCAGGAAGCCGACCGTTGCTATGCGGAATTCTACGGCGACAAGAAAACGGTCTATCGAGTGATCCTGCTGGAATATGCGGCCCGTCTGCTGGAAGCCGGGGAGTATTTCCTGATTTTCCGCTATCTCGGCGTCCCGGTCCGCGTAAGCGGGGCGGTCCTGATCCTGACATTGGCTTCGCTGCTGGGGAACCTCCTTTTTATGGTTCCGATGCAGGCGGGAACGAGAGAGGGCGGCATGGCGATCGCCCTGGATATCCTGGGTGTTGACTCGGTGACCGGCGTGATGGGCGGTCTGATCTACCGGATACGGGATCTGTTCTGCACCCTGATCGGGATCCTGCTGATCCTGCTGAGCCGCAAGAAAAACAAATAAGCGGGGCAAACCCCCGAAAAACTTTTGCGAAAGGGCAAAAAAGCAGTTGACAAACCGGAACGGGCCTGCTATAGTAGCAGAGCCGCGTTTCCGGTCCTTTTTTTTCGTATGGGCTTTCGGATACCGGCTCGCCGCTTGAAGCGCTGCGAGAAAATAAAGGGAGGTAGCAAATATGCGCACCAGAATTACCTTGGCCTGCACGGAATGTAAGCAGAGAAACTACGACACCACCAAGGAGAAGAAGAACCATCCTGAGCGGATGGAGACCAAGAAGTACTGCCCCTTCTGCAAGAAGCACACCCTGCACAGAGAGAGCAAGTAATCAGGAGAGCAACCATGGCGGAAGAAAAGAATCAGGAAGCTCCCGCCCGGAAGACCGGCTTCTTCAAGGGCGTAAAAGCTGAGTTTAAGAAGATCATCTGGCCGAATAAAGGCACCGTTGCCAAGGAGACCGGCGCCGTCGTTTTCTTCGGAGTGGCGCTCGGCGTGCTGATCGCGATCATTGATGCGGTCGTAAAGTTCGGCCTGGGGCTCATTATCAAATAGGAGAGACCGATGGCAGAAGCAAACTGGTACGTTGTCCATACGTATTCCGGCTATGAGAACAAAGTGAAAGCCGACCTGGAAATGACCATTGAGAACCGGAAGCTTCAGGACGAGATCCTGGAGGTGGCTGTCCCCATGCAGGACGTGGTGGAAGTCAAAGACGGCATCAAGAAGGTCACCCAGAAAAAAATGTTTCCCAGCTACGTGATCATTCACATGGTCATGAACGACGATACCTGGTATGTTGTCCGCAATACGCGCGGCGTGACCGGTTTTGTAGGCCCGGGAAGCAAACCCGTACCTCTTTCGCAAGAAGAGGTCGACCGGATGGGTATTCACAATGAAAACCTTGTCATCGACTTCAAGGTGGGCGATACCGTTACGGTCATTTCCGGCGTCTGGGAAGGCACCGCCGGAGTCATCAAAACGATCAACGAAGGGAAACAAAGCGTTACCATTCATGTTGATATGTTTGGCCGCCCTACGCCGGTGGAACTGGCGTTCACGGAGGTCAAACGCCTGTAAGTGGGAGAGGACCTTCTCCTCACACCACGAACCCGGATTATCCGGAATATTTTAGGAGGAAACCAAAATGGCAAAGAAAATCACAGCTTTCATCAAGCTGCAGATCCCTGCCGGCAAAGCTACGCCGGCCCCGCCCGTTGGTCCGGCTCTGGGCCAGCACGGCGTGAACATCGTAGGTTTTACGAAGGAATTCAATGCCCGCACGGCGAACATGGGCGATACCATCGTCCCCGTTGTTATTACCGTTTATGCGGACCGTACCTTCTCCTTCGTGACCAAGACCCCGCCCGCTCCGGTCCTGTTAAAGAAGGCCGCCAAGATCAAATCCGGTTCCGGCGCCCCCAACAAGACCAAAGTTGCCACCATCAAGATGGCTGACGCCCGCGCGATCGCCGAGCAGAAGATGCCCGACTTGAACGCCGCCACCATCGAAGCCGCTACCAGCATGATCTGCGGTACCGCCCGCAGCATGGGTATCGTCGTGGAAGAGTAAGGAGGTGTCAGAATGTTCAGAGGAAAGAAATACAAAGAAGCTGCTGCCTCTTTTGACCGCTTCCAGTTATTCGATGCGGATGCCGCCATCGCTCAGGTCAAGAAGATGGCTTCCGCCAAGTTTGACGAGACCGTAGAAGTTCACCTTCGTACAGGCTGCGACGGCCGTCACGCGGATCAGCAGATCCGTGGCGCCGTGGTTCTGCCTCACGGTACCGGCAAGACCGTCCGTGTCCTGGTTTTCGCCAAGGGTGTCAAGGCTGACGAAGCTCTGGCTGCCGGCGCTGACTATGTCGGTGCGGAAGAACTGATCCCGAAGATCCAGCACGACGGATGGCTCGATTTCGACGTTGTCGTTGCTACGCCCGATATGATGGGTGTGGTAGGCCGTCTGGGCCGTATCCTGGGCCCGAAGGGCTTAATGCCCAACCCGAAGGCCGGCACCGTCACCATGGACGTCACCAAGGCTCTGGCCGATATCAAAGCCGGTAAGATCGAGTACCGTCTGGACAAGGCCAACATCATCCACGTCCCGATCGGCAAGGTCTCCTTTACCGAGGAAGCTCTTCTGGAGAACTTCAACACTGTCGTCGGTGCGATCGTCAAGGCTCGTCCGGCCGCTGTCAAGGGTGCTTTCTTAAAGACCGTGACCGTGACCTCCACCATGGGCCCCGGCGTGAAGATCAACACCGTCAAGCTGCTGAACGCCTAAGGATCCGGCAGTAAAAAAATGATTGACAACCGCACGTAAGTGTGGTAAAAACTGAAAACGTATCACCACTGCCGCAGACAGCAGGTACGGGAAACCGTGTAAGCTTACAGAGCGCCTGCCGAGGAAGTAAGGATCGAAAGACTCTTTATGTCCCCCGGCGTGCCGGGGGATTTTCTATAGCAGAGGTGAAGCGATAAATCTACAAGGAGGTAGAAAGTCTATGGCAAAAGTAGAACTGAAGGCACCCATCGTTCAGGAGATCTCCGAACTGCTGGATGGCGCGACGGCTGCTGTGCTGGTGGACTACCGCGGCATCACCGTGGACAAGGACACTCAGCTGCGTAAGGAACTGCGCAACAACGACGTCACCTATCGTGTCTACAAGAACACTCTGCTGAATATCGCCATGAAAGGCACACCCTTCGAAGCCCTGTCCGGCGACCTGAACGGCCCCACGGCCATCGCGGTCACGAAGAAGGATGCCACTGTACCTGCCCGCATCATCTCCACCTTCGACAAGAAGGGCGAGACGATCCAGTTAAAAGCTGGTGTGGTAGATGGAACTTACTATGATCAGAAGGGGATCAATGCGGTCGCCCTGATTCCCGGCCGCGATGTCCTGCTTGGCAGACTGCTTGGCAGCATGAAGGCCCCGATCACCAACTTTGCCCGCGTGTTAAAGCAGGTGGCAGAGAAGAAAGAGGCGTAAAGCCCTCGCAATTCATTAAACTGGAGGAAAAAATATCATGGCAAAGATTACTGCTGCTGAATTAATCGAAGCTTTAAAGGAAATGAGCGTTCTGGAACTGAACGAACT
>CADBSR010000182.1 GCA_902797385.1 uncultured Lachnospiraceae bacterium | reverse complement strand
TCATAGTCCGTGTCCCAGACGCCCTCGTTTAAAATCTGTTTGCAGTTCGCAATAAATACCTGATCAGCGTAGCTCATGGCAGCCTCCTGAAAAATGTTGTGTATGGTACAGAGCCCGGCCTTGCCCGAAGGAGCTCCTCTTTTCCTTGTTTCATTTTACCGTTTTTTTTCGCAAAGCGCAATCAGTAAAGAAAAAGATTGATCACGGTTTGCCGCGGGATCCGTACCGCCTTTTTTCTTGCCTTTTTGACAGGGAGATGATATCATATTATACTGGAGTTAAGCTAGATATGGCTTATGATTTGCCTGGAGCTGCATCAGGAAGAAAGGATAGTTCTGCCAGGCAGAAGGAGACGAAATGGACCAGGATTTAAAACGTCTGATCGATCAGTTTATTGAGGAAAACAAGGAAAATATTCTCTGGGATATCACCCGGCTCGTGGCGGTGCCCAGTGTGGAAGAAGCCCCCGAACCCGAAGCGCCGTTCGGCCCCGGCCCGCGGAAGGCCCTGGATATGGCCCAGACCATTGCCCGTGAATTGGACCTGGAAACGGTCGATCTGGATCATAAGGCAGCCTATGCCGTGGTACCGGGCGAGCGGGATGAATATCTGGCGACGATCTGCCATGTGGACGTGGTGCCGGTCGGGGAAGGCTGGACGAGCGATCCCTGGACGGTTCAGGTGCGGGATGACTGCCTGATCGGCCGCGGTGTCATGGATGATAAAGGCCCGGCGGTGCTGACGCTTTACCTGTTAAAGTTCCTCAAGGAACACGGCGGCGCACTGCGTTATCCGGTGCGGGCGATCCTCGGCGCGAATGAGGAGACCGGCATGCAGGATGTGGAGCACTATCTGGCTGTGGAGAAAGCTCCGCTGTTCTGCTTCAGTCCGGATGCGGACTTCCCTCTGATCAACGGAGAAAAGGGCATCGTGCGCGGACGCATCCGTTCGGCGGCGAAGCTTGAAAAGATCGTGGAGATCAAAGGCGGCGTTGCGTACAATGCTGTCCCTTCCAAGGCGGAAGCCTGGGTCCAGGCGGCGCATGCGGAGCCGGCTGAAGATATAGAAGTGGAAGAAGCCAGACCCGGCGTGTGGCATATTACGGCACACGGGATCGGCGGACATGCGTCCCTGCCGGAGGGCACGAAGAGCGCTATCGGCGTGCTGGAACACTATCTGCTGGACCATCAGATGGTCTCCGAAAAAGAGGCGGAATTCCTGCGCTTTGCCGTCAGGATCCCGGATGCGCCGGACGGATCTCTGGTGGGCTGCGCGGCAGACGACGGCCTTTTTACGCCCCTGACCCTGGTCAGCGGCATGATCTACAGTGAAGAGGACCGGATGGTTCAGACGCTGGATTGCCGCTTCCCGACCAATACAAACGGGGCTAGGCTGAAAGCGGCGCTCGAAGAAGCGGCCGGCTCGCTGGCTGAGGTGGAGCTGGAAGGAGAGGCGAAGCCGTTCTTTAAGCATCCGACCTCCCAAGAATTAAAGGCCTGCATGGAGGCATACCGCGAAGTGACCGGAGAAAAGAATGCGCAGCCGTTTACGATCGGCGGCGGCACCTATGCCCGTCATTTCCCGAATGCCGTAGGCTTCGGACCGGAACACCCGGAACGGAAATATCCTGATTTTGTCGGATCCATTCATGGCGCGAATGAAGGCGCCTACTTCCCGGATCTGCTGGAAGCGCTGAAGGTGTATATTTTGACCCTGCTGAAGCTGGAAGAGCTTGATTTCTGAGGCAGGGACAGGAAAGGTTTGAACGATGATTACGATTACCTACAACGGCGGAAAAACGATCGAAGTGCCGATCGGCGTCACCTATGCCTCCGTGGCGGAGCGGGTCCGGGAGCAATTTGACCATGATATCGTCCTGGTCAAATCCAACAATCGCTACAAGGAACTTCACAAAATCTGCAAAGGACCGGAGACGCTCGAATTCATTACAACGGCTCAGCGCGACGGGATGCTGACCTATGAACGCAGCTCCCTGATGCTGCTCTGCAAGGCGATCCGCGATCTTGTGGGGGATGAAAACGGGAAAGTTTACGTCATGTTCTCCGTCATAAACGGTTATTACGTGGAAATCCGGGGAAATGTTTCCGTGGACGATGCATTTGCCGCCAAAGTCAAGCAACGGATGCTGGAACTGGTGGAAGAGGATATCCCCTTAAAGAAGAACAACGTCCCCATCGAAGTGGCGCGTTCCTATTTCCGCGAGAAGGGCATGCCGAACCGGGACAAGCTGTTCCGCTACCGCCGCCACAGCGGTGTCAACGTCTACGCGATCCATGATTACGTGGACTATTACTACGGCGCCATGGTGCCGTCGACCGGCCATATCCCGTATTTTGATGTGGTAGCCTACGAGTCCGGACTGGCGCTTCTGCTGCCTACGCAGAACGAGCCGGAAGTGGTGGCTCCGCTTAAGCCGCAGAACAAAATATTTAAGACGATGCAGGATTCGACCCTCTGGGCCGAGCGGATGGGGATCGGCACGGTCGGCGAGATCAACGACAAGATCGCCCGCGGACAGGCGACGGAAATGATCCTGATGGCGGAGGCCAGACAGGAAATGGATATTGCGAAGATCGCGGCACAGATCGCGCAGAACCCGAAGATCAAATGCGTGATGATCGCCGGTCCTTCTTCGTCGGGCAAGACAAGCTTTTCGCACCGCCTCTCCGTCCAGCTGCGGGGCCAGGGACTGACACCGCATCCCATCGAAGTGGACAACTACTTTGTGGACCGCGAGTTCACCCCGAAGGATGAAAACGGTGAATACGACTTTGAGTCCATCGAGGGCGTCGATATTGAAGGCTTCAACCGCGATATGGTCGCACTCTTAAACGGTGAATGCGTGAAAATGCCGACCTTCAATTTCAAGACCGGCTACCGTGAATACCGCGGCAACACGCTGCAGCTGGGAGCGGGGGATATTCTGGTCGTGGAAGGCATCCACTGCCTCAATGATCGCCTGAGCGCGAAGATCCCGCCGGAGAACAAGTTCCGTATTTATATCAGTGCCCTGCAGACCACCAATATCGATGAGCACAACCGGATCCCGACCTCGGACGGGCGTCTGATCCGCCGCATGATCCGCGACGCCAGGACCCGCGGCTACGGAGCGCAGGAGACCCTGGCGCGCTGGAGCTCGGTCAGACGGGGCGAAAAGAAGAACATCATCCCCTTCCAGGAAAGCGCCGACGTGGTTTTCAATTCCTCGCTGGTCTATGAATTCTCAGTCCTGAAGTCCTATGCGGAGCAGCTGCTGTTCGGCATTCCGGAGGATGCGCCGGAATTCCCGGAAGCACACCGTCTGCTGCGCTTCTTAAGCTATTTCCTGGCGCTGGATTCAACGCTGGTGCCGCAGAACTCCCTCCTCAAGGAATTTATCGGCGGCAGCGTCTTCCCGGTGTAAAACGCCGAAGCGCCTCCAGTGGAGGAAGAAGCGAGGCGTTTTACTTGACATCGTCCGACAGACCGAGCAAAAAGCGAAGGGATGTCGTTGACGTTGGAGGGGGTAAAGTGCCTCTATCAAAGAAAGGAACCAGTCATGAAACTGCATGTGATTTATACTGTTATAGAAGGGGCCAAGCAGGCCTTCTACGAAGCCCTGGAAAAGAGCGGCGCCCCGGACAAGGTCCGCGCCGAAGAAGGCTGTCTGATGTACGAGTACCGTCCGGAAGAGGGCGCTGCCAATGAGCTGCACCTGTATGAGGAATGGGTCTCGCCGGAGCATCAGAAGGTGCACATGACCCAGCCGCACATGAAGGATATTGCTGCATTGAAGGAGATCTATGCGCTGGACACAAAGCTGATCCGGGAATAAGAATAAAGAACTGCTTCGTTTCGCGGCTCTTTATAAGCTGGAGAGATAGCCGGATGAAAGATGATCAGGCAGAAAGCAAGGGACTGTGAAGGGTTTCACAGTCCTTTCTTGATAGGGAAAGAAAGCAGAGGGGATAAATTCCTGGAGAAGCGGCTAAAACAATAAAAACAAACACAACTCTGCAAAAAAACTGCGAAAAATAACATTTTTTTTGTTGTAAAATATTTTTGAATATAGTAAAGTAACACGGAATCTGCAGCTCAATCGGAAGATGATGCGGGAATTGCATTTTCGGGAGGGAATACCGATGCAAAAATTGGGGAAACGGGTATCGCTTGGTCTGATGATGATCGCTGTCTTTACGCTTTCATTCATCCATTTTCATGCGCGGGCAGAGGAAGAGGATGCCGCTGTCGCTGAAGTCAAAGCATTGCTGGAAGAAATCGATTCCCTGCAGGAAATGCAGGATTATCGGGTGACGGTGACAAGAAATAATTTTAAGAATGCCAGCGGCGGTTATTCTTCCGGAAACTATGAAAACAGAAAGGAAGATCATCAGAACGCACAGCGTGAATATGCAGAATATGTGGAGGGCATGTTTGCCAAGCGGGCCAAGGCCAAAGAAGCTTATGACGCACTGACGGAAGAACAGAAGGCCCTGCTGGCAGCCGATGAAACAGCAGCTGCCAATCTGGCTAAATTGGACCCGTATGATGCGCTTCCGACGTCTTGGTTTACTCAGGATCGGATTATCATTGCACAGACATCGCAAACTGCTGAGCAACTTAAGCTTCCGATCTCTGTGACACCGGCAACAGATCCCGATGATCCATATGTTTTTGAATATCTGCGGGCGTATGAGCTTAGTTTTTCGTATTGCCTTAACTCTGAGCAAAAAGCGGACTATCCCTGCAGTTATGCGTTGGTGGATACAACAACCAGTGGAGACACCTGGAGCCCGAATGAGTTTTATCATTATGGGACCAGCAATTATTTGGTGGCTTATTGCTGTGATGCTGTTACAAATGCACATAAGGGAATGCGCTACAAACGACTTAATCTGGAAGATTCGAATTATTACACACAAGACAGCGCAGAACATATCCGCTCTATTGTGCTGAATTCTTACCCGTTTGTCAGTATTGAGGAGATGAAACAGTTCCTGATCGAGGGCGGCCTTGAACAGGATATTGTCAAGGAGCTGACACGAAGTGATCTGATCGCCTCTGTACAGTGGGCAATATGGTTTTATTCCAATTACGAAAAAAACACAGATTATGCTGGCACTGCAGCGCTTATAGAGGCACGCGATAGACGAGATTATTTGTTGATGCCCTCTTTGCATGATTATCGCAATGAAGACTGGACCTGGTATCTGATTGCACCAGGTGACTATTATTCCGCGTCTGCATATCGTTATACGTATTATGATGATGTAGCCGTTAGAGTCAATGCTCTTACGCAATTCCTGATTAATTTGCCCGGAACAAAGCCCCAGAATGATCAGATCGTTATTAATGATGTGGAGATTGCCAGAACTGCCCTGATCCCCGGAGAAAACGGGACCTTTGAAATTGATCTGAATGTTTTCTTAAATCACGGAACAGCATCCGCCGAAGATAACGTCAGCATGGAAGCTTTTGCTGTTTCTGAAGATGGAAACATTAGCTGGACCAGCCCGACGCCGGTCACAGTCAATGGCAAAACAGTCTATAAAATGACGGTACAAGCTCATGACGGCGATACGGTCAAGGTGGTTGTAAACGGGACTCAGAAGCTGGAACGGGGTGTTTATTTCTATGAAACCGCGGGCGGCTATACAGAATCACAGTGCTTCGTCAATGTAGCAGAAGGAACGACCCGTGTTCAGGCGGAAAACTCTTTCACCTTCCAGCGGGAAGCTGAAATGGGCATCCGGATCTTTAAAACGGCCAGTGGCAGCGGACTGCCGCTTTCGGATATCACCTTCCATGTTTATCGCGTTCCGGAAGATGCGGATGGAAACGAAACACCGACGGCAGAGGAGATCGCCCTCTATGCGCAGGAGGCGAATCTGGCCGGCAGTCTGACCACCGACAGCACCGGGTATGCCTTCCTGTCGCTGGAAAGAGGCCGTTATCTGCTTGTGGAAGAGCTTAATGCGGAGAAAGTGTTGGAAGCGGTCCCGCCGCTTTATGTCAGCCTGCCGAATCCGGTGGAAGGCAGCGGAGAGGACGGAACCACAACGATCACATACGAGGATATCGCTTCGTTGCATATTCAGAATGCAGTGATCGGCTCCGCTCAGGCGCAGTTTAGCGTAACAAAGGAATTCAATGACTGGAGCAAGGCGGAAAGCTTTACATTCAAACTGGAAGCGGTAGAAGAGGCTCCGCTTCCGCAGAACACGACAGCCGTTGCCACGCAAGACGCACCGCTTGCTGTCTTTGACAAGCTGTCCTTTGATAAAGAAGGAAGTTATGCCTATACCATAACGGAAATCAATGACGGAATCGAAGGGGTAAACTATGATTCCACGCCGCACAGCGTGCTTGTCACGGTCTCGAAGAATGCGGAGGGGCAGCTGGTCGCCGCTGTGACGTATGACGGAAAGGCATCGCTGACCGTTATCAATACCTTTAAGCCCGCTGAAGTAAGTCTCCTGGTCACGAAGGAATTGATCGGCCGTGAATGGAAGGAGGATGATACCTTCGCCTTCACCCTGGCCGCGGTGACCGAGGGGGCGCCACTTCCGGAAAACGTACAGCTGACAGCAACGAAGGCGCAGCAGACCGGCAGCTTCGGCCCGATCCTCTTCGAAAAGGCAGGTGTTTACGAGTATACGATCACGGAAGGATCCGGCCGCCTGGGCGGCATGAGCTACGATACCAAGGCATATCCTGTAACGGTAAAGGTTACCAAGGATCCGGCGACCAACGCGCTGAGTGCGGCCGTTGAGTACGCAGGGGCGGAAGCTCTGACCATCATCAACCGCTATTCAGCTCAGCCGGTCAGCGTGGAATTGGCGGCCAGCAAGGTCATTGAGGGGCAAGCGGAAGGCAAAGCGGCTTTCACCTTTACTCTGAAGGAAACGACAGAGGGTGCCGACTATAGCGACAGCATTACGATCGAAGGGGAAGGCGCAGCGAATTTCAAGGAAATCACCTTTGACAAGGCCGGGACCTATACCTTTGAGATCTCAGAGCTTGACGGCGGCGAGAAGGGGTGGACCTACGATACGAAAGTGTACAGCGTTACAGTTACGGTGACAGACAACGGATCGGGCCAGCTCCTGGCGGCAGTGGAAGGCTTGGAGGAAAATACCGCAAGCTTCACAAATTCCTACGTGCCGGAGACGACGCCGGAAGAGACCACGACAGCGGAAGAAACCACCACTGCGGAAGAAACGACCACGGCGGAGGAAACGACAACAGCGGAGGAAACCACCACAGCCGAGGAAACGACAACAGTGGAAGAAGCCACGACAGTGGAAGCGACCACCCCGGAGGAGACTACAACGCCTGCAATGACGACCCCGGCAGAAGAAACGACCGCGCCCTCCAAGCATAGAACAGATACGGAACTTCCCGACACCGGGGAAGATGGACGCATCTATCTTTGGACCGGGATCCTGTCGGTATCCTTCTTGTCCGTCCTCTTCCTGGTGATTAAAAGAAGAAAATTCGATGAAGATTAACAAAGAATGATCTGACCACCAAAAAGGGGGAGCCCCGCAAGGGACTCCCCTTTTTGATGCCCGGATGTAAGCCTTAATCGCTCAGGTCCAGATCCAGCGTGGCCCGGATGGTATAGTCCGGATACGCGTCCTGAATCTCTTGTACGATCTCCTGATACAGTGCGTGACGGTCCTTGACGTCGAAATCCAGCACGATATCGAAGGACATGCGCTTTTCCGCGGGGTTGACAAAAAAGCCGTGGAACTGGAGGACGCCTTCGTGCTCCATGATCAGGTGGCGTACGTTTTCCCGGATTTGCGCGCTTTCATTGCTGGCGGTATTGGCAGCATAGATGCCGACCGTTGCGAGGGCGATCCCGTTTTTCTGAAAAACCGCTTCCTGCAGGCGGCGGGTCAAGGCGTCGATCTCAATGGCGGTCATTTCATCGGCCACCTCAATATGAGCCGTTGCGATCAGACGGTCCGGTCCGTAGTTGTTAAAGAAAAGGTCATATACACCCAGAACGCCTTCTTCGGCAAGGATCGTTTCCTTGACGGCGGTTGAGATTTCACTTTCGACCCGGACCCCGACCAGATCATTGACCGCATCTGTCACCATTTCGATTCCCGCTTTAATGATAAAGACAGAGATCCCGGCACCGACGAAGGCTTCAATATTGATCTGGAAGAGGAAATACAGCAGGGCCGAAAGAAGGACCGAGCCGGAGAGGATCGCATCCTGTGAGGCATCCTGGCCGGAGGCAACAAGAGCGCCGGAGTTGACCTTTTCACCCTGCTTTTTGGTGAAGGCACCGAGCACGAGCTTGGCAGCAACGGCGACGGCTAACAGGATCAGGGAAAGGATGGTATGATCCACTTCCTCCGGATGAATGATCTTTTTGACGGATTCGACCAGGGTCGTGATACCGGCATAGAGCACGATGGCGGAAACGATGGATGCACTGATGTATTCAATGCGGCCGTGCCCCAGGGGATGCTTCTTATCCGGCGCACGGTTCGCCAGCTTGGTGCCGACAATGGTAATGATGCTGGACAGAGCATCAGTTAAATTGTTGACCGCGTCCGATACCATGGCCATGGATTTGGCAGCCAGGCCTACGACGGCTTTTAAGGAGGCCAGGACAATATTGGTCAGGATTCCGATGATGCTGGTCCTGACGATGATTTTCTCTCTGGATTCCATTTTGGCAAGGATCCTTTCTGCGTTTCGTTGGAGAAATAAGAGACCTCCCCGCAGGCAGCGGGGAGGTAAGGTAGGATCTTTCAGAGCCGTGCGCTTTTAGGCCTGCGCTTTTCTGGCTTCGAGCTCTTTGCAGATGCGGTCATACTCCGGCTCATCCAGCTTGTAGTGCTTCATGTACAGGATGTACGTCAAGACCATGAAGACGAGGGAGATCACAATCATGACCAGCAGCAGGCCAACGGTCTGACTCTTGTTGACGGTACTGAGCACCCCTTCGATCTTGGCCAGCTTTTCGGCCTCGATCGCTTTCAGAGCGGCTTCTTCTACGACTCCGACCTGCTGTACCTGG
>CADBSR010000181.1 GCA_902797385.1 uncultured Lachnospiraceae bacterium | reverse complement strand
TATGAAAAAATACACCAGATAGGAATCGAACCTACGTCTGTGGCTCCGGAGGCCGCCGCTCTATCCACTGAGCTACTGGTGCATGCAGAGAGTAAAATACACCAAATGAAAAAAAGTGTCAAGAGTTTTGTAAAAAGTTTTGACTTTTACATATGGCTTTGATATTATTACAGTAATGAAAAATATTACTTGCTGATGATATAAAGGAGAGGGTATCATGGCTGACAATAATAAGAAAGATGTGTTTCACTGGAATTTTGATCTCAAGAATACCGATTCGGACTTTTCCGATATTGAGTATTCTCCCGAAGTGATCCCGGTATCGGAAGGAGAAGAGGAAGTCAAGCCGTTCATCTTTGTGGACGGGAAGTACAACTCCGACGCCGATTCCGCCTCTTTGGGCGATTCGTTTACATCCGACCGGAGCAGCGTCTCCGTGCGGAAACGTCCCACTGTAGAAGAGGATGACCAGGATGAGGACTTCTATGAAGAAAAGAAAGCTCTGAGGAAAACAGCCAAAGCAGGTGAAAAGAAGGGCAGCCTTTTTGGTTCCGGCAGCGGCATCCCCTGGAAGACCATACTGATCGCAGCAGCGATCCTTCTGGCCATCGTTATCCTACTGATCGTTCTGTGGCCTAAGAAGAACCAGGATGATACGACCAAGGAGTGGACTGAGAATACAGATCCTACCATTACCTCGCTGGTATCGAATTATTTCGAGGCGTTGAAGAACGGTGATGAAACCCTGATGCGCAATACACTGGTTTCGAATGCCAACGTTCAGTGGCTGGCCCTGATCAATCAGAGCAACATTTACGAAAGCTTCAACAACACCAAGATCTATTCCTACCCCGGCATCAATGAGGGTGAGTCCTGTCTGTTCGTTCTGACAGATATCAAATTTGTCAATATTGCGACGGAAGCGCCCAAGAGCTACGTCTTCTATGCACGGCAGGATGAAACCGTCAAGAAGCTGCGTCTGATGACCTACGATGAGATGAAGGAGGAGAAGAATGCGGCTGAAAAAGAAGCGGCCACCAACAAGACGGAAGTGAAGGAAACCGCCTTCGTCTATTACTCCAAAGCATTCTCCGCAAGCAAGAAGATCGGTGAAATCAAGACAGCGGCCGATGAGCGCTACAACACTGCCATTGCATCGGATGAGGTCCTGTCCTCTTACCTGGAGCTTTATGCCGACGGAAAATATGTGGTGGCTACCACGGCGAACGGAGATCCGGGCCCTAACCCGACCGATCCCAGCCAGGAAGCCGGTCCTGGAACGACGGAGAATCCTGTCACAGACCCGACCGAACCGCCCATTTATGTCGAAGGTGAAGTTCCGGTGGATCCGAACAAGACTGCCTATGTTTCCGACGACTACGTCCGTGTCCGCGCTACGCCGAATACCGATACGAAAGACAACATCCTGACCCAGCTTCACTATGCACATCAGATCCTGATCATCGGTGAGCTCGACGGATGGTATCATATCCGTGATATCTTCACCGAAAACGGAACGGGTGAAGCGCAGACTCCCAGCGGTGTGGATGGATATATTTCCAAGGATTTCGTCGTGGAATTCTATACACAGCTGACCCGATAACAGCAAATAGAAAGAAAGTGTGTAGAGCCGGCCCGGGATATGCTCTCGGGCCGGCCTCTCGTTGAAAAGATGAATGTCAATGATTTTGATTATGACCTGCCCGAGGAGCTGATCGCGCAGGATCCCTTAAAAGACCGGGCTTCTTCCCGCCTTCTGATATTGGATAAGAAGACCGGAGAAATCGCCCACAAGCATTTTCGCGACATCCTTTCCGAACTGGGGCCGCAGGATCTTCTGGTCCTGAACAATACTAAAGTGATTCCGGCCCGTCTTCTGGGGGTAAAGGAAGATACCAGAGCAGGGATCGAAGTTCTGCTGTTGAAGCGCGTTTCGGAAGCCGAAAACAGCTGGGAATGCCTGGTAAAGCCCGGGAAGAAGTGCCGGGAAGGCGCCCGTTTTGTCTTTGGTGACGGTCTGCTGAAGGCTGAGGTTGTAAACGTACTGCCGGACGGCAACCGGATCGTCCGTTTTGAATTTGAAGGGATCTTTGAAGAGATCCTGGATCAGCTGGGCGAGATGCCTCTGCCGCCGTATATCACGCACAAACTGGCGGATAAAGACCGCTATCAGACTGTCTATGCGAAAGAAGAAGGCTCAGCCGCGGCACCGACAGCCGGTTTGCACTTTACCAGAGAACTGCTGGACGAGATCCGTAAGAAAGGCGTCGGCATCGCCGAGGTCACGCTGCATGTGGGGCTTGGGACTTTCCGCCCTGTCAAGGTGGACAAGGTGGAAGAGCATCACATGCACAGCGAGTATTATGTGATCAGTGATGAAGTGGCGGCCCGCATCAATGAAATGAAAAAGAAGGGCGGTCGCATCGTGGCTGTGGGTACTACCAGCTGCCGGACGCTGGAATCAGCAGCCGGAGAGGACGGTTTGGTCCGGGCAGGCAGCGGATGGACGGATATCTTTATTTATCCGGGATACCGTTTCAAGGCTGTGGATGCGCTGATCACGAACTTTCATCTGCCCAAGTCCACGCTGATCATGCTTGTTTCTGCCCTGGCCGGTCGGGATCATATTCTGGCAGCCTACCGGGAGGCCGTTAAGGAACGGTATCGCTTCTTCTCCTTCGGCGATGCGATGTTTATCCGCTGATCCATCTATGCTCTATTCAAATTACAAAAAGGATAATAGAGGATTATTATGAAAATACTGTTTGTGACAAGCGAATGCGCTCCGTTCAGCAAATCCGGAGGACTGGCTGACGTGGCCTTTTCGCTGCCGCCTGCCTTAAAGAAGGCCGGTGAGGAGATTGCAATTGTGACCCCCTTATATCGCTGTGTAAAGGAGCGTTTCGGCCAGGACCTGCGTTTTGTGGCGGCCCCGCGCGTCCGTCTTGGAGACTGGGAGACCAGCTGCGGACTGTACCGCGGAGAACGGGACGGCGTATGCGTGTGGTTCATCGAGTATAACGATTTCTTCGATCGTGAGCGGCTTTATGGCTACGCCGATGACCCGCGGCGCTTTGCCTTCTTTTCGCGGGCTGTCATAGATCTGCTCCCTTACTATGACTTCCGGCCGGACATCCTGCACTGCAATGACTGGGAAACGGCCCCGGCGGTCTTATATCTTAAAAACGAACAGGCCTGGCGTTCCGATCTGCGGGGCATCAAGACCGTTTATACCATCCATAACATTGCCTATCAGGGACAGTTCGGTGCCAAAGAGCTGGAAGCGACCTTTGGCCTGCCGGGCGGCTGGTATCAGGGCGGACTCGGCTATGAATTTGAAGGCCGCCACGATATCAACCTCATGAAGGGCGCGATCATGATGGCCAATGCCGTCTCGACCGTATCCGAAACCTACGCCCGGGAGCTGCATGATCCGCAGTTCGGCATGGGGCTGGAACAGGTCATGCATATGGTGGAGCGCAAAACCTACGGCATTTTAAACGGCATCGATATGGATCATTACGATCCCGCCGTAGATCCGCAGATCCCCTTCCATTTTACCGCCGAGAAGCTGGCCGGAAAAGCGCGCTGCAAGGAGTATATTCAGGACAAGTTCGGGCTGGAGCGGGAAAAAGAATGGCCCTTACTTTGCTCCGTAGCCCGTCTTGTGGAGCAGAAGGGCATCGACCTGATCCGGGAGATCCTGCCTGAACTCATGAAGATGGGTGTTCAGCTGATCGTGTACGGTCAGGGCGACGGGGAATATGTGGATTATTTCAACTGGGCCAAGAGTGTCTGGCCCGGACAGCTTGGATTTTCAACGGATTATAATGAAAAAACCGCCAGTGAGGTCTTTGCCGGCGCGGATATGTATCTGATGCCTTCCCGCTTTGAGCCTTGCGGCCTTTCACAGATGATGGCCATGCGCTACGGCACCGTCCCGATCGTGCATGAGACCGGTGGGTTAAAGGACTCGGTGCGTCCTTACAGCGATTTTGACGGCATCGGAGACGGTTTTTCCTTTGTCAATTATTCGGGCAAGGCCCTGTACCAGGCCATCCTGGCCGCGGTCAAGCTCTACTTCGGCGATGAAAAGACCTTCCATCTGCTGCGCAAACGCTGCATGAAGAAGGATTTTTCCTGGACAAAAAGTGCCGGGCGCTACCAGCGCATGTACAGTGATATAGCAGACACAGGGTCCGGTGGAGAGGGACTTTCTTTTGAAGAAGCCTTTGAGAGACTGAAGGCCGCCTATGAGAAGCTGTTCCGGGACTATCTGCGGCATCATCCGGATGCTTTCCCGCCGGACTATTCCCGGGTATTCCAGATCCAGATCACGGGTCACGGCGCCGGATTCTTCTACATTGAGATCAAAGGGCAGACCCTGCACATTGCCCCCTACGACTACCATGAAGCAGATGCCTGGATGGCGTCGAGTTTTGACAACCTGATCGGGATGACCGACGGCAGTATTTCCGCGGACCGTCTCTTTATGAACGGACAGTTAAAGGTGATCGGGAATCTGGCCAAATGTGCCGAACTGCGGCATATTTTAAAGCCGACTGCCCGGAAAAAGCAAAGCCCTTCTCTTGCTGCCCCCGAAGGCTGAACAAAACCGAAGAACTGCAACGCCATGATCAAAGGAACGACCAGAAAACGTACTTTCCGTGCCATATACCGACTGCTGGACCAGGTTTCTCCCGTACCGTTTGACTGCGGAAGGATCTGCGGCGCCGCCTGCTGTCACGCGGACGGGCTTCCCGAAATGGGGATGTTTCTGCTCCCGGGAGAAGACAAGATCCATCAAAAGACCGATGATTGGTTAAGCTGGGAGATGCTGGATACGGACCTGTACGATTTTCCGCCATCCTGGCAGGGAAAGGTTTGTTTTGTGAACTGTCAGGGTCCCGAGCATTGCAAGCGGGCGCTCCGTCCCATTCAATGCCGGACGTTTCCGCTAAAACCGGTTTTCCTGAAGGCGGATGAAACACTGCCCGGCCTTGTCTTTCGCGGTAAAGAAGGACTGGCCCTGATCTACAGCGATGACGAGCTGCCCTACGCCTGTCCCTTGATTACGAGCCAGGCCCGGCTCGATCCCGATTTTATCCGGGCGACCTATACGGTCTGGAAGCACCTGATCCGGGATCCGCTCATTTATGATTATATAAAAGAAGAGGGGACGGTAAGTCCCGATTAAAAGACGGAGCCGCAGGACTTTGCAGGCACAAAAAGAGGAGGCATCCTATGGAACAGGGCCTCCTCTTAATTTTGTCTTAAAGCCGCACTCTAACGGATCTTGCGGGCTTCCAGATAGTAACGCTTGTCCTGAGCATGTCCCATGGAGAAGGTCTTGCGCGGCAGGACGCCGTCGGCCATGACCGTTTTGAAGAGCTGTTCTTTTCCCATGGGCGGCAGGAAGAAGCCGAGGGCCTCCGGCGCTGAAGCCAGACGGCGCACCGTATCATCGCCGTGAATATAATCGATCCCGAATGTGTGATCCTTCTTGTACGCATCCAGGAAGTTCTGGAGCGTACCGACCGCCAGCTGAACGGCAGGCTGCGGTACCGTGATGGCGCCTTCCCGCTTTCCGAAGCAGTAGCGGATCACATGTCCTTCGCCTTCTCCTTCATGGGCACCGGGATAATACGCTTTTAACGCTTCCAGGACTTCTGCAGGGTCAACACCGAACAGGACACGGTGGATGGGTTCAAAAACGAGAGCATCATCATGATTGTTGACTAACTCCACCAATGCATAGCGGGCGGGAGATTCATAGGCCTTCTCCCCGAGCTTTTCTTTCAGATCCTCAAAGCAGCGCTTGGCGGTCGCTAACGAGTGATTCCCGTCCCCCATGGCATACAGTAACGGTGCCGCGTCACGGATCCCGTATTTGGCTTCCTGCACTTCAGGAGAGGCAAGATGCTGCAGCGCCTTGGCAATGGCGGCTTTCTGCGCATCATTGACCAGCCATCCGCGGATATGACCGCCGCCCAGCATCAGATCAAAGTCATATAAAAGTCGCATGGTCCCCGTTTCCAAAGACAGGGGCTCAATGACCGCCTTTTCCGGATCATCGATCAGGACCATGATATGCGGCAGTTCAATGGGCGCATCTTTCCGGACTCTCACCCGGGGCGGGATCCGGTCCAGCACCGTTCCTTCGGTCGCGCGGATCAGCGCGCCGCTGCCGGGGGTAAAATCATACGCATCCAGGTCCACCTTCCCGATCAGACCGTGGCGGATCTTCCCGTCGCTCTGCGTGCGCTCGATATAAATGAGGGCATCGTCAAAGCTCTGGAAAACACCGTCTTCCAGATATTGGCGCATGTTGGCGTTGATCCGGGCGATCCTTTCGTCTACATCCGGTGCATTCAGATGAGCTTCCGGCAGAATCAGGCGCAGGGCAGAAGGGGCTGTCCCTACTGTCTTTTCCGCTTCTTCCCAGTATTCCGGTTCAGAGGTGAACTGATCGCAGGCTACGACCGCCCACTTTGTCATATCTGCCTCCTTGGGAAGGAGGATATCCGCAGGTGAAAAACCCAGGTTTTCGAATGAATCCTTCATAAGCTGTTCCTTCTATAAGATACGATACACGGGAGCGTATATCACTCGAAGAAGTCCTTGACGACGTGGATCAGTTCGTTTCCGATCTTTTTCGTGGATTCCTTGGTGGCACCGCCGATATGCGGCGTCGGGGAAACCGCAGGATGCTTAGCCAGTTCCCAGTTCGGGACTTTTTCATCCATCCAGACGTCGATGCCGGCAGCCCGGACTTTTCCGCTGTTCAGGGCTTCCAGCAGATCCGCCTCCACGACGTTCTTTCCGCGGGAAACATTGATGATCACGACGCCGTCCTTCATTTTGCCGATGCTTTCTTTATCCACAAACGGCTTTTCCGCACTGGGGGCGCAGAGCGTGATCACATCGGATTTCGCAAGCAGTTCGTCCATGGTCACAAAATGCATGGTATCGCATTCCACCCCTTCGGGTTTGTTGCGATGGACAACGGACAGGACGTTCATGCCCAGCGCCTGCGCCTTGGCACCGACCAGGCGGCCGATGCGCCCGTAGCCGATGATCCCCATGGTCTTGCCGGATACTTCAAATCCCTTGGAATAGGCTTTCTTTTCCCACTTTTGCTCCCGCATGGTGGCACCGGCAGCTGAAATATACCGTGCGCAGGAGAAGAGAAGCGCGATCGCCAGTTCCGCAACGGCATTGGAAGAAGAGTTCGGTGTGTTCCGCACGGTGATCCCCTTGCTTTCCGCATAGGCCACATCGATATTGTCCACGCCTACACCGGCACGGATGATCAGTTTCAGCTTTCCGCCGGCTTCGGCATCAATATGCTCCCGGCGGATCTTGGTCGCAGAGCGGATAATGACGCAGTCAAAATCCTTCAGAGCTTCGCCCAGATCGGCAGATTCATAATACTTCTCTACGATTTCATATCCGTCATTTCTTAATTTTTCAACTGCAGCGGCATCCATGCCGTCAGTTACCAAGATACGAATAGCCATTTTGCCTCCTTCAAAAGGGACGCTGTGTACCAGCGCCCCTGTCGTATGATAAAAATGATCAGTGTTTTGCTTCGTAATCCTTCAGGAATGCCACTAACGCTTCCACGCCTTCCTTCGGCATGGCGTTGTAGATGGAAGCCCGCAGGCCGCCCACGCTCTTGTGACCTTTCAGGTTGTCAAAGCCGGCTGCCTTGGAAGCGGCGACCACATCCGCATCCTGTTCCTTCGAAGGTGTTACGAAAGGAACGTTCATCAGAGAGCGGTCTTTCTTTACAACGGCGGCTTTGAAGAATTTGCTGTTATCCAGGAAATCGTACAGGACGGCAGCCTTTTCCTCGTTGATGCGGTTCATGGCTTCCAGGCCGCCCAACTTCTTTAAATACTTGAAGACCTTGCCGCAGCAGTAGATAGCCCAGCAGTTCGGGGTGTTGTACAGGGACGCGGCATCCGCATGGGTCTTGTAGCTGAGGTAAGTCGGTACGAAAGCCGGCAGATCCTCACGGATCAGATCCTCCCGGATGATCACGATCGCCAGACCGGCCGGCCCGACGTTTTTCTGAACGCCGGCCCAGATCAGGCCGTAATCGGAAACATTGCAGGGGCGGGAGAGGAACATGGAAGACTGATCGGATACCAGGATCTTGCCCTTGGTATTGGGCAGATTGTAATATGTGGTTCCGTTGATGGTCTCATTTTCGCAGATATATACGTAGTCGGCGTCATCCGGGATATCCAAATCGGAGCAATCCGGGATATAGGTGAAGTTTTTGTCTTTGGAAGATGCGGCAATGATGACCTCTCCGTATTTTTTGGCCTCGTTGATGGCCTTCTTGGACCAGGCACCGGTTTCGATATAGCAGGCTTTGCCGTTCTTCATGAGGTTCATGGGAACCATGGCGAACTGGACGGTGCCGCCGCCCTGAATGAAGAGAACTTTATAATTGTCCGGTATGTTCATGAGTTCACGAAGATCCTTTTCTGCTTCCTGAATGATCTCCTCGAACACTTTGGAGCGGTGGCTCATTTCCATGACGCACATACCGCTGCCACGATAGTTCATCATTTCATCGCGGATTTCCTCCAGCACAGGTTCCGGCATCATGGCAGGACCGGCTGAAAAATTGTAAGTACGACCGTAATTCATTGTGTTTCTCCTTTGAACATATTCTTAAGAACGTGCTTATAGCCGGGACCGGCGGATCCGAAGACAGATCCAGATCACACGTCCTTTCCTTTCATATAAGATTATACTTGCAATTTTCGGGGAAAGATATCATAATACAGGCAGAAAATATAACAATCCTGAGGATTTTCTATGATCTCAATCAATGTTTACGATGATCAGCGCGAGATGAAGCAGCACGGAAGCTTCGAGTTTCCCGTTGCCGTATATCACTATGTCATGAGTGACTGTGTGATGGGCTATATCAACTGGCACTGGCATGAGGAGATCCAGTTAAACCTGGTGACCAAAGGGGCTATCCGCTTCTATGCCGACGGCCAGCAGTATCTTGTCAAAGAAGGGGACGGTTTCTTTATCGGAAGCGGCCGTCTTCACATGGCGAGACCCGAGTCCGATCCGGATTCCGCCTATCTGTGTCTGGATTTTCATCCCCGTCTGATGAGCTCCTTTGCCGGCAGTATTTTCGAGAAGAAATATGTGACGCCGTATCTGGAAAATGAAGGGATGGCGCATCGAAAACTGGAAAGTGTCGACCCGGGGGCCGGCGCCGTTTTGCGCCAGCTCTCCGAGATCAGCCGGCTCTACCGGGAAGCCGCTTTCGGCTTTGAACTGCGGATCGCTGCCCAGATCGCCGAGCTCTGGCTCAGGCTGATCGGTTTATCGGAAGAGAAGACGGTGCCGGCGGCCGGCAAAGCTCATGACACCGTACAGGAAATGATCCGCTTTCTGCGCGGGCATTACCGGGAGGAGCTCTCTCTGGAAGATGTGGGGCACGCCGTGGGCTTTTCATCCGGGGAATGCTGCCGGCTGTTCAAACGGGTGACCGGCGGAACCATCCTGAATTACCTGCGTTCGTACCGTCTGACAAGGTCCATTGAACTTCTGGAGGAGACGGAGCTGCCCATCAGTCAGGTGGCGCTCGAATCCGGCTTCAACGGCGTCAGTTATTATATCGAATGCTTCCGAAAGGAACTGCTGATGACGCCCCTGCAGTACCGGCGCTCGCACCGGATCTCCTGAGGACTGAAGCGGGTTTTTAAGAAAGAAACATTGATTTTTATTTCAGATCTGGTAAAATAAAATTTTAGCAAACGAAAGGAGGACAGATCCTTGTCCGAAGCTTTAAAGATCATTCAGGATCCGACGTTAACGTATAAACAGGAGCTCCTGGCGCTGGCCCGACTCGGGGAGAGCACCGATGATACGCTCCGGTATTCCGATGCCTATTATGAAGCCAAAAAGAAGGGCGCGCTCTGCGATTTGAACGAAGGCGTCATGCCTTACCGGCCGCGGTATATCTGCCCGGATTATGAACTGCTTTTCAAAAAAGGCTGCCGCTTCCTGGAACTGGATCCGCCGAAGGATCTCCTGGAAGCCCTGAATGTGCTTGAGATCTTTTACTGCCATGTTCCGTCCATTACTTCGTTCCCGGTCTATCTGGGCGATCTGGACAAACTGCTGGAACCCTTTGTCATCCGGGAAGACCGTGCCTTTGCCAAAAAGGTGATCGGACTGTTCCTTCGCAATATCGACAAGGTCCAGACTGACTCCTTCGTACACGCGGATATCGGGCCCGAGGATACCGTCACCGGCCGTATCCTGCTGGAGTTGACCGAAGAGATGCAGTTGGCGGTGCCGAATCTGACGCTTCGCTATGACCCTGAGCTGACATCGGATGATTTTGCTCTGGCCTGTGTTCGCTGTATGCTGAAAACCGCCAAGCCGTCCTTTGCCAATCACCGGATGTTTGTGAAGGAATGGGGCGAGCGCTATGCCATCGCTTCCTGCTATAACGGCCTTTCCATCGCCGGCGGCGGATTTACCCTGCCGCGCCTGCGCTTATATGAATGCTCCCTGGATGCGAAGGACGTGGACGATTTCCTGAACCGGGAGCTGCCGCGTCATATCGACCTGCAGCTGGAATATATGGATAAGCGCGTAAAGTTCATTGTGGAGGAGTCCACCTTCTTCAAGACGAACTTCCTCGTGACGGAAGACTTTGTGAAGCAGGAAAACTTTACCGGCATGTTCGGGGTGGTCGGTCTTGCGGAATGCTGCAACCATCTGCTCGGCATTACCGACAAGAAGAAAGGCTTCGGCATGAACGAAGAAGCCACCCGTCTCGGCTTAAAGATCATGGATGTGATCCGGGACCGCGTGGCAGCGCATGTGGCTCCGTACTGCGATGCCTATGACCATCGTTACCGCCTGCATGCACAGGTCGGGATCGATTCCGACGGTATGGATGATTCGCCGGGCACCCGTATCCCGATCGGCGTGGAACCGACGATGCTGGAACAGCTGGAAGTCAATGAACTGTTCCATCCGTATTTCCCGACCGGGACCGGAGATATTTTCAAATTCGAGGAGACCTATCTGAACACGCCGGAGGCGATCCTTCCCATCATCAAGGGATCCTTCGAACGGGGCCTCCGATATTTCTCCGGTTATCTGGAAAACAACGATGTCGTCCGCGTGACCGGCTATCTGGTCAAAAAGAGCGAGATCGAAAAACTGCGTCAGGGAAAGCAGTCCGTCAACAACGTCACCGTATTCGGCAAAGGCGCCCAGGACGGCGGTCATGCCCTGGACCGGCGTGTACAGCATCATGAAGACAGCGCCCGTTAACCGCATTATTCCCTTTTCCAATGTAGACGGCCCCGGCAATCGCTGCGCCGTCTTTTTTCAGGGCTGCCCTTTCAACTGCCTGTTTTGCCATAATCCGGAAACGATCCATCTGTGCAGGCACTGCGGAACATGTGTCAGTTCCTGTCCCACCGGCGCGCTTTCCCTCTCGCCGGAAGGAACCGTTGTCTGGAATAAGGCGGCCTGCGTACAGTGCGATACCTGTCTCAAAGTCTGTCCGCACGGCGCGTCTCCCCGCGTCAGATGGATGAGTGTGGAAGAGGTAATGGCGGAGATCCGCCGCTGCGCGCCGTATATAAACGGGGTTACGACTTCGGGTGGGGAATGTACTCTTTACAACGAATTCCTGATAGACCTGTTTACCCAGGTCCGGGGACTCGGGAAGACCTGCCTGATCGACTCCAACGGGTCCTTCGATTTCGAAAAGGATCCCCGTGTCCTTGCGGTATCGGAAGGGGTCATGCTGGACGTAAAGGCCACGGAGCCTGACTGGAGCAGAAGACTGATCGGCCGGGATCCGGATCTTGTGCTAAAGAACCTTTCGTACCTTCTTTCCGTGGGAAAGCTTTATGAGGTGAGAACCGTTCTTTTTCCGGGCCGGGATAAAGAAAACGAAGAGACCGTCCGGACCGTGTCCGAGCGGATCTTACCGGACACAAGATACAAGCTCATTCGCTATCGTCCGTACGGCGTAAGAGAAAAGTATAAGCAGGAACTGGGAAAAACAGAGGCCGAGCTTTCCTACGCCGAACACTTTGTTGAACTGGCGCACTCGCTCGGAGCGAAAAGTGCGTTTGTCCTATAGCGTTTCTTCTTTATTTTCAAGGAAAATGACTTGTGAACCCGTTTGATTTGTGCTAAAGTAAGCGGGTAAAAATTTTTTATGGTTTTTTACAGGAGACAGTATGGAAAGATACGGTGTAAACGAACTTCGTAAAATGTTTCTGGACTATTTTGCCTCTCAGGGTCATCTGGCCCGGGGAAGTTATTCTTTGGTCCCTCACAACGATAAAAGTGTTCTGTTGATCCCGGCCGGTATGGCGCCCTTAAAGCCTTACTTTACCGGACAGGAGATCCCGCCGAACCGCCGCATGGCGACCTGCCAGAAATGCGTCCGCACCGGCGATATCGACAACGTCGGCCACACAGCCAGACACCTGACCTTCTTCGAAATGCTGGGCAATTTCAGCTTCGGTGATTATTTCAAAAAAGAAGCCATTCACTGGACCTGGGATTTCCTGACGAACGTGGTCGGTCTGGATCCGAACCGCCTGTATCCGTCCATCTATCTGGACGATGACGAGGCGTTCGATATCTGGAACAAGCAGGAAGGCGTGCCGGCCGAGAAGATCTTCCGCTTCGGCAAAGAGGACAACTTCTGGGAGCACGGCGCCGGTCCCTGCGGCCCCTGCTCGGAGGTCTACTATGACCGCGGCGAAAAGTACGGCTGCGGCAAGCCCACCTGCACCGTCGGCTGCGACTGTGACCGCTACATGGAAGTCTGGAACAACGTCTTTACCCAGTTCAACGGCGACGGCAAGGGCAATTACGAAGAACTGGCCAATAAAAATATTGATACCGGCATGGGGCTGGAACGTCTGGCTGTCGTTGTGCAGGACGTGGACACGGTTTTCGATATCGACACCATGAAGGCTTTAAATGAAGAAGTCTGCAAGATCGCCGGTACGACCTACAAGACCGATCCCAAGAAAGATATTTCCATCCGCGTGATCGTGGATCACATCCGCTCCGTGACCTTTATGGTTTCGGACGGCATTATGCCTTCCAATGAAGGCCGCGGCTATGTGCTGCGTCGGCTGCTGCGCCGGGCGGCCCGTCACGGACGTCTTCTCGGGATCCAGGGACCTTTCCTGACCCGTATGGCGAACGTTGTGATTGAGACATCCCGTGACGGATATCCGGAACTGGAAGAAAAGCGCGCCAAGATCATGGCCGTCATTTCGGAAGAGGAAGACAAGTTCAACCGCACCATCGATCAGGGCCTGCAGATCCTCGGCAGCCTCGAAGAAAAACTGACGGGAGAAGGCAGCACGGTCCTGGACGGCGCCGATGCCTTCCGTCTGTACGATACCTACGGTTTCCCGCTGGATCTGACCAAGGAGATACTCGAAGAAAAAGGCTTCTCGGTCGATGAAGAAGGCTTTGCCAAGGCCATGCAGGTTCAAAAGGAAACAGCCCGCCATGCCCGCAAAGGCACCAACTACATGGGCGCGGACGTGACCGTATATCAGGAACTGCCCGCGGATCTGAAATCTGAATTCACCGGCTATACCAAGCTCTGGGACGAGTCCGTCATCACGGCGTTGACGTCTGACGAGATCGTCGGCACCTTAAGCGAAGGCGATAAAGGAACGATCCTGACCGAAAAGACCCCGTTCTACGCTACCATGGGCGGCCAGCAGTGCGATACCGGCTGCATCACCAAATCGGACGGCAGCGAGTTCGTCGTGGAGGATACCATCAAGCTGCAGGGCGAAAAGATCGGCCACGTCGGTTATGTAAAGAAGGGGAGCTTTAGTCTGGGTGATACGGTCCAGATGACCATCGATGAAGCTCGCCGTGCTTCGACCGCACGGAATCACAGTGCCACCCACCTGCTGCAGAAAGCCCTGCGGGAGGTCCTGGGCGATCACGTCGAACAGGCCGGCTCCTATGTGGATGCCGAAAGACTCCGCTTTGACTTCAGCCATTTTGCCGCCATGAGCGCGGAAGAGATCCGCACCGTGGAAGAGAAAGTCAATGCCGCCATTCTCTCGGCGACGCCGGTAGAGACACTTCTCATGAGTCAGGAAGAAGCCAGAAAGATGGGCGCCATGGCTCTGTTCGGAGAAAAGTACGGGGATATCGTCCGGGTGGTTACCATGGGCAATTATTCCACCGAGCTCTGCGGCGGCACCCATGTGTCCAACACCGCACAGATCGGATGCTTCAAGATCCTGTCTGAATCCGGCATCGCTGCCGGCGTGCGGCGCATTGAAGCCCTGACGGCCAACAATCTTTTGACCTATTACCGCGATCTGGAGCAGCGCCTTCTGCAGGCGGCACAGGCAGCCAAGACCACGCCGGATGAACTGGAAAAGAAGATCGGTCAGTATCAGTCCGAGATCAAGAGCCTGAATGCGGAAAATGAACAGTTGAAGGCCAAGATCGCCGGTGCTTCCATGGGCGACGTCATGAATCAGGTAAAAGAGGTCGGCGGCGTCAAACTGCTGGCTTTAAAGGCCGAAGGCCTGGATATGAACGGACTTCGGAACATGGGCGATACCCTGCGTGACAAACTCGGTGAAGGGGTCGTGGTCCTGGCCTCTGAAGCAGATGGCAAGGTCAATCTGATCGTTACCGCGACAGACGCTGCCATCAAAGCCGGTGCACATGCCGGCAATATGATCAAACAGATCGCTCCGCTCGTGGGCGGCGGCGGCGGCGGACGTCCGAACATGGCGCAGGCCGGCGGCAAGAATCCGGCCGGAATCGGCGAAGCGCTCTCGGCAGCGGCCGGTGTCCTGTCGGGCATGCTGAAATAGTTTTTATACGAATGCTCAAAAAAGTACTTGACGCATTCCGATAACATGATATAATGATTTACGCTTTGCGCAGCTTACGGGCTGCGTGAGATTTCAAGCCGGAAGGGGGGATACAAGAATATGGCAACCGTTATTGTCAAAGAAGGCGAGTCCCTCGACAACGCGCTGCGTCGTTTCAAGCGCCAGTGCGCCAAGGACGGCATCCAGCAGGAGATCCGT
>CADBSR010000180.1 GCA_902797385.1 uncultured Lachnospiraceae bacterium | reverse complement strand
TCTCCGCTCCCGCCGGCAACGACCTGCCCACCATCGTCTACAACGTCAACCACGAGACCCTGACCGCTGAGGATCAGGTCATCTCCGCGGCTTCCTGCACCACCAACTGCCTGGCCCCCATGACCAAGGTCTTAAATGAAATCGCCCCGATCAAGAGCGGCATTATGTGCACGGTCCACGCCTACACCGGCGACCAGATGCTTCTGGACGGCCCGCACCGCAAGGGCGACCTGCGTCGTGCCCGCAGCGCAGCGGTCAATATCGTTCCGAACTCCACCGGCGCTGCCAAGGCCATCGGTCTGGTTATTCCGGAACTGTCCGGCAAGCTGATCGGCGCTGCCCAGCGTGTCCCGGTGACTGACGGTTCCCTGACCCAGCTGTTCGCGGTCGTGGAAGGCAAGCCTACCGTAGCGGAAATCAACGCCGCCATGAAGGCTGCTCAGAACGAGTCCTTCGGCTACACCGAGGATGAGATCGTCTCCTCCGACGTTATCGGCATGACCGCCGGCGCTCTCTTCGATGCGACCCAGACCATGGTGCTGCCGATCGATGACAAGCTGTCCGAAGTTCAGATCATCTCCTGGTATGACAACGAATATTCCTACACCAGCCAGATGGTCCGCACCATCAAGTATTTCGCAGAACTGTAATCCAGAAGCGAACCTGCAGAAAGAGGCAGAAACCGGTTTTTCCGGTGTCTGCCCCTTTTTTTCTTCCTGTATCTATGCTATACTTACCAGTTGGAAAACTATATTCAAACATCACGCAGACTCATGGGAGGATAAGATGTTACATAAGAAAACAGAAGATCAGATCGAGATCAAGGGCAAGCGGATCTTAGTCCGCTGCGACTTTAATGTCCCGTTAAAGGACGGTGTGATCACGGATGATACCCGTATCCGTGCGGCGCTGCCGACCATTCAGAAGCTTTCCGGCGACGGCGGCAGAGTGATCCTCTGCTCGCACCTGGGAAAGGTGAAAAACGGCCCGAATCCGGGCGAATCGCTGGCGCCGGTGGCTGTCCGTCTGGAAGAGCTCCTTGGCAAAAAGGTGACCTTTGTAGATAATGACAACGTGACCGGCCCCGAAACGACGGCGGTCGTTGAGGCCATGCAGGACGGCGATATCGTTCTGCTGCAGAATACCCGCTTCCGCGGTGCGGATGAGACCAAGAACGGGGAAGGTTTCTCCAAGGAATTGGCGGATCTGGCCGATTCCTTCGTATGCGATGCTTTCGGCTCCGCGCACCGGGCTCATGCCTCGGTCGTCGGCGTTACGAAGTTCATCTCCGAAAAGGGCGGCGACAATGCGGTCGGCTACCTGATGGAGAAGGAGATCAATTTCCTCGGCAACGCGGTGGAAAATCCGAAGCGGCCGTTTGTAGCGATCCTGGGCGGCGCCAAAGTGGCGGACAAATTAAACGTGATTTCCAACCTGCTGGAAAAATGCGATACACTGATCATCGGCGGCGGCATGGCCTACACCTTCTTAAAGGCCAAGGGGTATGAGATCGGCACCTCGCTGCTGGATGAAACGAAGCTGGATTACTGCCGCGAAATGATGGAAAAGGCAGAAAAGCTCGGCAAGACCCTGCTGCTGCCGGTGGATGCGGTGACCACCGCTTCCTTCCCGGAGCCGATCGACGCGAAGGTGGAAACCGAAGTGTACGCAGCCGACAAGATGCCGGCGGACCGCATGGGCATGGATATCGGCCCGAAGACGGTCGCACTTTTTAGCGAAGCGATCAAGAACGCGAAGACGGTCGTCTGGAACGGCCCGATGGGCGTTTTCGAGAACCCGCAGCTGGCGGAAGGCACCCGCGCGGTGGCAAAAGCCATGGCTGAGACCGATGCCGTGACCGTCATCGGCGGCGGTGACTCCGCGGCAGCTGTTAATCAGCTGGGCTTTGCGGACAAGATGAGCCATATTTCGACCGGCGGCGGCGCGTCGCTGGAATTTTTGGAAGGAAAAGAGCTGCCCGGCGTCATGGCAGCGGATGATGCGGAGGAAACAATAGTGAGAAGAAGACTGGTTGCCGGCAACTGGAAGATGAACAAGACCCCGTCCGAAACGAAGGCATTTATCAGCGAGCTGGCCCCGCTGGTTCAGGATGCGGACTGCGACGTGGTGCTTTGCGTGCCGGCCATCGATATTATCCCGGCGGTGGAAGCTGCGAAGGGCAGCGTGATCGGGATCGGCGGCGAGAACATGTATTTTGAAGAAAAAGGCGCCTTTACCGGCGAGATCGCTCCGAATATGCTGGTGGACGCCGGCGCGAAGTACGTGGTGATCGGTCACTCCGAGCGCCGCGAATATTTCGCTGAGACTGACGAAGGTGTCAACAAGAAAGCCTTAAAGGCGATTGAGCACGACATCGTGCCCATCATCTGCTGCGGCGAGACTTTGACGCAGCGCGAACAGGGCATCACCCTGGACTGGATCCGCAAGCAGATCCGGATCGCCTACTGCGGGATAAAGGCGGCGGACGTCGAAAAGACCGTGATCGCCTATGAGCCCATCTGGGCGATCGGCACCGGTAAGGTCGCGACTACAGAGCAGGCCCAGGAGGTCTGCGGCGCCATCCGCGCGCTGATGTGCGAACTGTACGGAAAGGACGTAGCCGAGAGCGTGCGCATCCTGTACGGCGGCTCGGTCGCTCCGGCCAATGCGAAGGAACTTTTTGCGCAGAAGGATATCGACGGCGGCCTGGTGGGCGGCGCCAGCTTAAAGCTTGATTTTGTAAAGGTGGTCAAACCCGAATGAAAAAACCGACCGTACTTATGATCCTGGACGGCTGCGGTCTTTCGGATGAAACGAAAAACAATGCAGTCGCGCAGGCCAACACCCCGAACCTGGACCGACTGATGGCGGAGGGCCCTTTTGAAAAGGGCTACGCCAGCGGTCTGGCGGTGGGACTGCCGGACGGCCAGATGGGCAACTCCGAGGTCGGCCATATGAATATGGGCGCCGGGCGGATCGTCTATCAGGACCTGACCCGCATCACAAAGTCCATCGAAGACGGTGATTTCTTCGAAAATCCGGCCATGCTGGCGGCTGTTTACAGCGCCAAGGCCAGAGGCGGCGCGCTGCATCTGATGGGTCTCATGTCCGACGGCGGCGTCCACAGTCACATCACGCATGTGTTTGCGATCCTGGAGCTGGCGAAGCGCTGCGGCTTTTCGAACGTGGTGGTCCACTGCTTTATGGACGGCCGGGATACCGCGCCGACCTCCGGAAAGGGCTTCCTGGAAGCGCTGCAGGCGAAGATGGACGAGCTCGGCGTGGGTGTGATCGGCTCCGTGATCGGCCGTTACTACGCCATGGACCGCGACAAGCGCTGGGAGCGTCTGGAAAAGGCGTACCGGGCGCTGACCCTGGGCGAAGGAAACCGGGCCGAAAACGCAGCGGCGGCCATTCAGGCCTCCTATGACGAAGGCGTGACGGATGAATTCGTTCTGCCCATCGTACTGGAAAAGGACGGGACAGTGACGCCCCGCATTTCGGACGGTGACAGCGTGATCTTCTACAACTTCCGTCCCGACCGCGCCCGCGAGATCTCCCGCGCCCTGCTGGATGAAGCCTTTGACGGCTTTGAGAGAACACAGCCGAAGGATCTTTGCTATGTTTTCTTTACCGATTACGACCCGACGATCCCGCATCATCTGGTTGCCTTCCCCAAGCAGTCGCTGGCGAATACCTTCGGGGAATATATCAGCCGGCTCGGCTTAAAGCAGCTGCGTCTGGCAGAGACCGAAAAGTATGCCCACGTCACCTTCTTCTTTAACGGCGGCGTGGAGGAGCCGAATCCCGGGGAGGATCGGATCCTGGTGCCGTCTCCGAAGGTGGCCACCTACGATCTGCAGCCGGAAATGAGTGCGCCGAAGGTCTGCGATGAGCTGGTCAAAGCGATCCGGAGCGAAAAATATGACGTGATCATCGTCAATTTCGCCAATCCCGACATGGTCGGACATACCGGCGTCATGGAAGCGGCCGTGAAGGCAATTGAAACCGTGGATGCCTGCGTAGGGCGGACCGTGGAAGCCATCCGCGACGTGAACGGACAGATGTTCATCTGCGCGGACCACGGCAACGCGGACGAAATGTTTGACCTGGTGACCGGCGCTCCCATGACGGCGCACACCACCAACCCGGTTCCGTTCATCCTGGTAAACGCGGGCGAGGGTATCGGGCTGAAGGCAGGCGGCAAGCTCTGCGATATCATTCCGACCCTGCTGGATCTGATGGGGATCCCGCAGCCGAAGGAAATGACAGGCGAAAGCCTGGTGATCCGTTAACTGATCCCGCGCGATGCGGGTGATCCTTATAGCAATATTCTTAAGTGAGGTACGATGATGAACGATTATTTACAGATTGAAAAGGTCTACGGAAGACAGATTATTGACTCCCGCGGCAATCCCACCGTGGAAGCGGAAGTGACCCTGATGGACGGCACCGTCGGTCGCGGCGCGGCTCCGAGCGGCGCCTCGACGGGTGAATTCGAGGCGCTGGAGCTTCGGGACGGCGACAAGAGCAAGTTCGGCGGCAAGGGCGTCTTAAAGGCGGTCGCGAATATCAACGAGATCATTGCGCCGGCCTTAAAGGGTGTGAACGCTTTTGATATCTATGCGGTCGATGACGTCATGTTAAAGCTGGACGGCACCAAGGATAAGTCCAAGCTCGGTGCCAACGCCATCCTGGCGGTCTCCATTGCGGCGGCCAGAGCGGCAGCCAATGCCCTGGATATCCCGCTGTACCGCTTCCTGGGCGGCCTGCAGGCCACCAAGTTGCCGGTTCCCATGATGAACATCTTAAACGGCGGCGCGCATGCCGATTCCTCCGTGGATACGCAGGAATTCATGATCATGCCCGTGGGCGCTCCGTGCTTTGCCGAAGGTCTTCGTCAGTGCGCCGAGGTCTTCCAGACCTTAAAGAAGCTGATCAAGGAAATGAAGGACGTCACCGCCGTCGGCGATGAGGGCGGCTTTGCCCCCAACAGCTTAAAGGGGGATGAGGACGCGCTGGATCTGATCATGAAGGCGATCGAGACCGCCGGCTACAAGCCCGGCAAGGATTTCGTCCTGGCCATGGATGCCGCCGCTTCCGAGTGGAAGAGCGAAAAGGGCAAGGGCTTTTATCATCAGCCGAAGTCCGGCAAGGATTTCACCACCGACGAGCTGATTGAGCACTGGGCCAGCCTGGTTGAAAAATATCCCATCTATTCCATCGAAGACGGCCTGGACGAAGAAGACTGGGATGGCTGGAAGAAGATGACGAAGAAGCTGGGCAAGAAAGTCCAGCTGGTAGGCGATGACCTGTTCGTAACCAATACCGAGCGTCTGCAGAAGGGCATCAAGCTGGGCTGCGGCAATTCCATCCTGATCAAG
>CADBSR010000179.1 GCA_902797385.1 uncultured Lachnospiraceae bacterium | reverse complement strand
GAATAAATACTGCGGTTCATTGGGATTTTCCTCGATCTTCCGGCGAATGCTGGCCATATGAACACGCAGTATTTTATTGTCCGGATTCGCGGAAGGGCCCCAGAGCTCGCGCGTGACAAGGGGACGTACCCATCTGTCACACATAGCATTTCAAGAAAAAAAGTATGTCCAATTTGAAAAGTCATGGCGGAGCTGTGATTGTGAAAAACAGAAACATAATGTATAATAAACAAACCTTTTTATCCTTCCGGAGCCAGGGGCCCGGAATGGGAAGGAAAAAGGCAATGCAGAGGGATCGCTATAAGGGAACAAAACCATGAGCAAAGATTGGCAAATAAGAGGAGGTAAATGCCTGTGATTTTGTTTGTGAATGCCTGTGTTCGCGGGCAATCTCGGACAATGCGCCTGGCGAAGGCGCTGCTGAATAAACTGGGAGGCGAGGAAGAAGAAATCCGGCTGCATGAAGTTGACTTTCCAGTGGCAGACGAAGATTTTCTGTCTGAACGGGATCGGCTGATAGCGCAAGAAAAATGGGAGCACACATGGTTTTCGATGGCGCGTCAGTTCGCAGCTGCGGATCAGATTGTGATTGCCGCGCCTTTCTGGGATTTATCTTTTCCTGCTGCGCTGAAGCAATATTTCGAGCAGATTAATGTTCTGGGAATCACTTTTGTCTATACGCCGGAGGGGATCCCCCGGGGCCTGTGCAAGGCACGTAAATTGTATTACGTGACCACAGCGGGTGGCAACTATGTCCCCTGGGAATTTGGCTACGGGTACGTAAAGGCATTGGCACAGGGCTATTATGGAATTCCTGAGACGGAATTGATTCAGGCTGCAGGCCTGGATATCGATGGCGCAGATGAAGAAGAAATACTGAAACAAGCATTGAACCAAATCTGATCGGCATGCTGCTTCAAAATGCCCACGGCGCATGATCGGATATAACATAACATGGGAGGAACAGAAAAGATGGAACAGTCGGATAACAAAGTGATCCGAAACAACAAAAAAACAGATGTGATCAGTGTCATAATCCTGGTCATGATCATAGCGGCCATAGCGGCAGGGATTCTCCTCTCGAAGAGGTCGGCAAAAAGCACACCGCTGTCCGGCAGCTGGTCGCCTGATTCAGCGGCGGCGCAAAGCTTAAGGGACTATGTGACCCAGGTGACCGACCCGAAGAATAAAGCCGGCTTCATTCCGGAGAAAGACCGCATTGCGGTATTTGATATGGACGGGACGCTGACCTGCGAGACATACTATACCTACTACGATACGATGATGTTCATCGAGTATTGTCTGGTCGATCATCCGGAGCGGGTATCGGACGAACTGAAGCAGATCGCCGCTTCCATCAGACCCGGATATACAGCGGATGAGAACCTGGCAAGAAACTTTGCGAAAGCGTACGCAGGCATGACCATAGAGGAATTCCATGAGTACGCAGTCAAGTTTGGACAAAAGCACACAGCCAGCTTCAATAACATGCGGTATATTGACAACGCCTACCTTCCGATGGTGGAGCTTGTGCAATACCTGTATGAAAACGGCTTCACAATTTATGTGATCAGCGGTACGGAGCGGACCACGACCCGGGCGATTATCGCGAATTCTCCCTACAGGGATTATGTCACGCCCAACCACGTGATCGGTACGGATTTCGAAGTCAAACAGGCGGGATACGAATCGGTCCCCTCGAATATGGATTTCAAATATGAGAACGGGGATGAGCTGATCCTTACCGGCGGCTTTATCCAGAAGAACCTTAACGCCAATAAATCCATTTATGTTGAAAGAGAAATCGGTCAGCGGCCGGTACTGGCCTTCGGGAACAGCGGCAGCGACACCAGCATGATGAATTATACGATTGACAGCAGGAATCCATATCCTGCCCAGGCGTATATGATCGTGGCGGATGATAATGTCCGGGAATGGGGCACGCAGGATTGGGCGAAAAAATCGGCGGATTATTCGGCAAAAGGATTCATTCCGATCTCTATGAAAAATGACTTTGCCCGGATTTACGCAGACGGGATTACCAAGGCATCCGAACAGTATCAGGAACGGGAAGTGCATTCCGCCCTGGATTACAGCGTGATGGAAAACTGGGCCTACTTTGAAATGGGCGAGGACCGGGAGGTAGACGTTTTCCTGATTTGCCCGACGGTGGACACAAGAAGCGAAACAAACTCTTTTGATCTCAATGACAAGCTGAAAAGTAATTTCATCTACGCGCTCGACCTGGAAAAGGGGATATACGAGGAAACAGGGCGTCTGTTCTCTCCGTATTACCGCCAGATGTCGATCAATGCCTATCGTCTGCCCGAGACAGAACGGGATAAGGCCAAACAGGTTGCGTATGAGGACATTTCCGCTGCATTCCGCTGGTATCTTGATCATGAAAATGAAGGCCGCGGGATCATCCTGGCCGGGTTTTCCCAGGGCGGCGAGATGTGCCTGGAACTCCTGAAAGAGTATTTTGGGGGAGAGAGCGAAGAGGCGTTGGCGCTGCGTGACAACCTGATTGCCGTCTATTCCATCGGGTGGAGCGTTACAAAAGAAATGACGGAAGCCTATCCGCAGATCAAGCCTGCGGCCGGGGAGACAGATATCGGCACAGTGGTCAGCTTTGACTGTGAGAATGGAAATGTGACGGAGACGATTGTTATACCGGCGGGGATGAAGGCGCTTTCCATCAACCCCCTGAACTGGAAGACGGACAGCACGGCGGCAGATAAGTCCCTGAACCGCGGCGCAGTCATGAAGATGGGCGGCGAGCCCATCCCCGCGCTCTGCGGTGCTTATATTGGCAGCCGCGGCGAACTGGTCGTGACGGATGTTACTGCGGCGGACTATCCTCCGGGGCTTGATATTTTCCCGGAAGGCGCCTATCACCTGTATGACTATATGTTCTTCTTTACGAATCTGAAAGAAAATGTAGCGGCCCGCACCGCCGCGTGGTCGGCCGGGCAGGAGGCGGATATCATTTTCTCGGATGATGCCTCCGGCTTTGTGCTGCTGAGCGAAGCTGTGCCGGATGCGATCCTGGAGATTCGCTACTATTCAACATACAATTTCGTCGGGGAGCGCATAGAAGGCTATGAAGAACCGCTGGCCATACTGACGGAAGAGGCGGCGGCCGCACTGAAAGAGGTCAGCGATGAACTGATGCGTATGGGTTACCGTCTGAAGATTTTTGACGCGTACCGTCCGCAGATGGCGGTGACGCATTTCATGAACTGGGCGCTGGAAACGGAGGACACGCGGATGAAAGAGTATTTTTATCCGGATCTGGATAAGGCTGTCCTTTTCCCGCAGGGGTATATTGCGGAGCACTCCGGACACAGCCGCGGCAGTACGGTGGATCTGACGCTCTTTGACATGAGCACGGAGCGCGAAGTGGATATGGGCGGTACCTTTGACTTCTTCGGAGAACTCAGCCATCCGGATTATACGGAAATCACGGAGGAACAGTATGCCATGCGCATGCTGCTGCGCGAGGTTATGATGAAACACGGCTTCCGTCCGCTGGAGGAGGAGTGGTGGCACTTCACGCTTGAAGATGAACCTTATTCGAACACCTATTTCACGTTCCCGATCAACAGCGATTCGCTGGATGACGCAGCGTGAAGAAGCTTTCGCAAACCTATAGGAGAGATGAAGGTCGTCCGCGTGGGTGAGACGATCCTGGAGATCTTCGAGGTCACCGACTTTGCCGATATGTTGATGATCGAATGAGATGAAGACGCTGCTGACCGAGAAAAAACGGTAGGAAGGAGACATGCCATGCCAGAAAAAACGGTAAGAGAAATGACGGCGATGGAGAGGAAACATTACTCTCTGGAAGCTCGCATGTTTCATGCGGTTGAAATGGCTTCCGCGGTCCTTGGCCTTGTCGCGCTGCTGATCGGGCTGGGTCTGTATCTGTATGCACTGGTGGGACAGTATGTGGGAGAGGCTTTTGGGCTCTCGCGATCCGCGTCGGTGATCATGGAGCAGATGGCCGACATGGAGACGCTTGTCGGAGATGTCATGACCGTTTACCACGACCTGTCCCAGGAGGAACGCGCCGGGTCCCGAACGGAAGCCTACCGGGCAAATTATACCGAAATCTCCTCCAGGGAAGACTATCTGGTCCTGCGCACCGTGCTGCGGGAGTTTTTGGACTCCAGCGACATCAACGACATCTATCTCGCAGTCTATGACAGGGAAACGTCCGCTCTCGTTTACATTGTTGATCCGGATGAACGGGAGGGACATATCTGCTATCCCGGTGACTGGGAGCCTGTCAGCGAGAAGGAACTGGATCACTTCCTGTTATGGGACGGGACAGGCAAGCTCCACTATTTCAGCAAGCGGGATAACTTCGCATGGCTTTGCACGGCGGGCATTCCTCTCCGAAACGATGCCGGAGAGATCATCGGCTTTGTGCTGGCGGACGTGTCGCTTGCGGAGGTAGGGAATGGGATCAAGAGCTTTCTGATCCAATATGCGATCGGCATTGCAGTTACCACCGTACTGATCGGTTATTTTCTCACCAGGCATATGAAAAAGACCCTTGTGCAGCCAATCAACGAAATTGCGGATGCCGCACATAATTATGCACAGGATAAGAAAAACGGCAATCCACGTTCTGACTATTTCGCCAGGCTGAACATCCGCACCGGTGATGAGGTGGAGAATCTGAGTCTCATTCTGACGGATATGGAGCGAGACCTGACAGAGTACGAGGAAAACCTCACCCGGATTACGGCTGAAAAAGAGCGTATCGGCACGGAACTGGCGCTGGCGACCCGGATCCAGGCGGACATGCTTCCGAATATTTTCCCGGCTTTCCCGGAACGCCCGGATTTTGATATCTATGCGAGTATGGATCCGGCCAAGGAGGTCGGCGGTGATTTCTATGATTTCTTCCTGATCGATGAGAAGCATTTGGGCCTTGTGATGGCGGACGTCTCTGGCAAGGGCGTGCCTGCGGCGCTGTTCATGATGGTATCCAAGATTCTGGTGAAAAATTTTGCCATGACAGGCCGCAGCCCCGCGCAGGTACTGCAGGCAGTCAACGATCAGATCTGCGCCAACAACCGCGAGGAGATGTTCGTTACTGTCTGGTTTGGCATTCTGGATACCGAAACGGGAAAGATTACAGCCGCCAACGCGGGGCACGAATACCCTGTTTTGATGCAGGCGGGCGGACAGTTTGAGCTGGTGAAGGACAAGCACGGCTTTGTGATAGGCGGCATGGAGGGAATGCGGTATAAAGAGTATGAGCTGACACTGAACAAAGGCGCAAAGCTCTTCCTCTATACAGATGGCGTACCCGAGGCGACCAACGCTCAAAGGGAGATGTTCGGCATTGATCGGATGCTCACGGCGCTGAATAAAGCTCCCGGCACCTCATCGGAAAATATTCTGCGAAATGTCCGTGAGGCGGTAGACGACTTTGTTCTGTCGGCCGAGCAATTCGACGATTTGACCATGCTCTGCCTGGAATTCAAGGGGGACGCGCGGATTGAGGAAAATTGTAAAGAATTGACGATCCCGGCAGAGGTGGAAAATCTTCCCGAGCTGACGGCCTTTCTTGAGCAGCCGCTGGAGGAGGCCGGTTGCTCCATGAAAACGCAGATGCAGATCAGCATGGCAGCGGAGGAGATCTTCGTCAATATTGCAAATTATGCCTACGCTCCGGGAAAGGGCATCGCCACCGTACGCTTGACCATCAGCCGGGATCCGGCCACGGCGACCATCACGTTTATCGACAGAGGAACGCCCTTTAATCCGCTGGAAAACGAGGATCCGGATGTGACCCTGCCTGCGGAAGAGCGCGCAATCGGCGGTCTTGGTATCTTCATGACAAAGAAGACCATGGACGAAATACACTATGCATACAAGGACGGGCAAAACCAGCTGACATTGGTCAAAAAACTATAGGGACTAAAAGGGGCAAGAAACAACGATCGACCTGAAAAAAGCTGACGCAAGCGGTTAAAAAAGACGCATATGGCGAAGTGAACCGCTCAAATCAGAGAATGAAGTCTTTGCGTGAAGCTGAAACAGCTTCTAAAGCGGACATAATCCATGAAATACCGGATTGTGTCCGCTTTTTCCTGTTTACACATGCCTGCCGGAGATGATCCCTGGTGAAATACATGACAAACCCGGTCCCAAACGCCCTCGAAAATGACCCATGCACTCGCGCCGCCGGGAGAGAAGCAGTGTCTCTCCCGGCGGCGCATAAGATGGCGAAGCAAACCGGCTCCGCGTCAAAACGAAAGGCCTTTATTGATCGCAGAGCTCGGCTTCGGAGGGGGCGTAAGGCTCCAGCCAGGCGTGGAAGTGACGCATGGGCAGATTGTGTCCGAAGGTGATGCGCAGGTTCGGGATGGTGTCGCGGTCCTTGTGCAGCTGGGCTGCGGCCGCGATGATATAGTCCATGTGCTGCTTGGAGTACTGGCTGCGGTTGATGGCCAGGCGCACCACATTGCAGACTTCGGCCTGCTGCTCGGGCGTCTTCAGGTCGTATTCCATGGAGAAGTCGCCGAGCTCGGAGCAGCGGATGCCGTAGCGGTGGATCATCTCCAGCGACAGGGCCTGGCCGGCGAAGCTTTCGTGCCCGCGCTTGTAGTCAAAGAATTTATCCACGTCAATATACACGCCGTGGCCGCCGGCCGGCAGGACCACCGGGACGCCGGCGGCGTGCATTCCCTGGGCGAGGTATTCGCACTGGCGCACGCGTTCGTCCTGGTATTCAAAGCGCTGCTCTTCGTAGAGCCCCTGCGCCAGGGCCATGATATCGTGGCCGCTCATGGCGCCGTAGGAGTCGTTGCCGTAGGCGGAGATCTGGCGGACTTTCAGGAGGTGGCCGATATCGGTTTTTACGCTGCCGTCGGCGTTGAATTCGGAGAAGTTTTTCCAGAACCAGCCTTTGTCGCGGAAGGCGAGCAGGCCGCCCATGTTGGCGTGGCCGTTTTTCTTTAAGGAGGCGCTGACAACGTCGAAATAGGAGAACATTTCCTTCGCAATCTCCGGGATGCTCTTGTCCGCGTAGCCTTCTTCGTTCATCTGGATGAAGTAGCAGTTTTCGGCCCAGCGGGCGCCGTCCATGACGTAAGGGATGCCGTGGCTGTGCGCGATTTCCGCCACGGCGCGCATGTTGGCCATGGAGACGGGCTGGCCGCAGACGGAGTTATTGGTGACGGTGGTGTAGATGAGCGGGACGTTTTCGACGCCGACCGCATCTAAAAGCTGCTGCAGTTTCTCGAGATCCATGTTGCCCTTGAAGGGGTTTTTCTCGTAGCGGCCGCTTTCCGGCACCTCGAAGAGCAGCTCTTTGTGGTAGAGATTGCGCGGGACGGAGCCCATCTGCTTGATATTGCCTTCGGTGGTGTCGAAGTGCGCGTTGGAGGGGATGGTGAAGACTTTGCCGGGGTGGCGCCTGGCCAGAAGCGGCTTTATGACGTCGAAGAGCAGGGCTTCGGCGCAGCGGCCCTGGGGCAGGATGAAGGTGTTCGGGCGCTCGAGCTGATAGGCGCCGCCGTTGAAGAAGCCGCCTTCGCAGTCGACCAGATAGACTTCGTCCATCATTTTCTGGACATCGTCTTTGTCCACGCCGTTGCGGACGTAGTTGATGAGCCGCTTCTGGGCATCGCCGCGCTCGAAGACGTCGCGGAAGGCATCCAGAAGGATGTAATAGCCTTTGTTGCGGCCGTAGGATTCATCGCCCAGGAACATGGCGGCCCACTGGGCATCGGTCATGGCGGTGGTGCCGGAGTCGGACAGACAGTCTATGTAGAGCATGCCCGCGGGGAAAGCGAATTCGTTGAAGTGCGTGGCTTCAAGGGCTTTCCATCGCTGCTCGGGCGTGACAGTCGGCAGCTGACGCGTCACAAAGGTGCACGACTTCGGGGCTTCCACATCCAAGGGAAACTGGTGGTTCATGAGGCATACCTCCG
>CADBSR010000178.1 GCA_902797385.1 uncultured Lachnospiraceae bacterium | reverse complement strand
CCATGGTCAGAATGCCGCCCAGCTTTCCGGAAGCAGACAGTCCGCTCAGATCCTCTGCCGTCTCGATCCGGGAGAAAATGTCCCCATGCTTTTCTTCCGTCTGCATAAAGATCCGGTGCAGGGCTTCAATATAAGCTTCATCGCCGGGGTAGTCAGCTGCCTTCTGCACGTAGGGAACGGGCGGCAGGAAAATGGCAAAGCACTGCGCCAGACAGCCGCCCGCCCGCAGTTTTTTCAGATCCGTCATGGTATCTTTCAGTTCAAACAATGTATCCTTTTCCTGGCGCAGAGCGCGCGGAAGGGTATCGCAGTGAAGATCGATATACGGGTAGCCTTTACTCATAGGAACCTCCTTTAGGATTCGTGGTAACGATTCACAGGTTTAACAGGACCAGAGCGCCCAGGATCAGAACAAAGCCCATACATTGGATCCGGCTCAACCGCTCGCGGAAGAACAGCATCCCGCCCCCCGCGACCAGCAGGATGGAGCCGACGCTGAAGACCGGGTAAACGAGTGCGGCGGGCAGATCCAGCAGTGCCTGCAGCAGAAAGTAAGAGGAAAAATAATTGGGAATCCCGGCAAGCACCCCGGCGCCCAGTTCCGCCGCCCGCAGCGTTTTTCCGTTTTTCCTCGTTTCGACCACAGACAAAACAAATGTCAGCAGGGCAGCTGTCAGAAAGAGAAAGAAAAAGTAACGGGTGTCCTCCCGCTGATCTCCCAGGCGCGCAAAGATCTTTGCCATGCTTTCACTGCAGCCACAGGCAAAAAGCGTAAGGAGCAAAATGACAAGACTGCTCTTTTCTTTAGCGGGAGTCTTCTCTTCTCCCTTCTCCGTTTTTGACGGATAATTCATCAGCAGGATCGCGGCGATGGCTAAAAGCACCCCGCAGATTTTCAAAAGGGACGGGATCTCATCAAAGAAAAGAAAGCTGATAAACAGCGGAACAATAAGTCCGAGCTTGGAAAAAGCCGATGTCAGCGTGGCTCCGTTCCGTTGCACGCTGGTCTGTGTAAACACGAGCCCGCTCACGTACAGGAAGCCGCCGATTCCGCTCATGATCAGTGTGGAAGGATGAAGGTCAAAGATCCGCCCTTTCTCCGGCATCTGCACAAAGGCAAGCAGAACACAGGTCAGATAATTGCCCAGTATAATACCAAAGCGATTTCCTTTCGGATCACGAAAGATCTTCAGGACAAGTGTCAGTGCTGCGCTGCAGGAAGCAGCTATGATAAGAGACAGCATATAGACTCCCTTTAAATCAGACCCCTTCACTCAAAGGTGATCGTAACGGTAATATCTCCTGCGCCAAGCAGCTTTGCCATATCGCCGGCAGAAAGCCGGATATGTCCGAGCCTTGTATAAGCCCAGCTGTTCGACCCATAGAAAATCACGATCTGGTTCCCGGAATACAGTACAATATCTCCGGCTTCCGTCGTTATACGGCTGTCATTTCTGGGCAGGCTTTGTCCCAACGCCCCCACCTGCTCAAAGCCGCCGTACATGGACATTGAGATAACTAACCCCTCTTTGGCAAGCGTCCGAAGTGCTTTGACAGACTCATTGTTTTCCCATGTCACAGGCACTTCTGTTTCTCCAATCAATAAATGCATGACAGCCTCCTCAGTTTCCGGGCTCTCTGTCGGAGCCGGCGTATTTTGTCTGCACGAACTGCACAGAAAACCCATTGCAAGAACAATAAAAAGAAAGAGACTAATGCTATTTTTCATGGATTCTCCGTGCCTCCTGTTCTCCCGGCAAACTGCGGATTATGAATACAGTCTGCCAATCACATGATACCATAAAAAGAATAGCGGAGCAATGCTGCTGCCGCTATATCATCCTGTAAATCTATGAAAGCCGTTTACCGTGCGTACCTCGTTTGTTCTCCGGTCTTTTTCTGTCCGGTCAGGTTTCCCGCCTGGTCAAAACTATACCGGAATACGTCACAGATACCGCCGATGGTAAACGAACTGGTTGCAGGCGAATAGTATGCGTAAGCCAGGCTTTCCACATCCCACTCCAGCTGTCCTGTCTCGCTGACAGTCAGTTTTCCGCCCAGAGATCCCTTTACGGAATAGAAGGTCTGCGGCTGTCCGCCTTCCGGACTGCATACAAGCAGCATGGCTGTATAATGGTTCCGCATACGCGGGAGAAGTTCTTCGTCCGTCAGCATCCCACCAGGGTCCGGCTGCCAATCCTTAAACGGCTTGGACACGCAGTAATCAAGAAGCGCCGCGATCTCCTCCCGTCCGTATTTCCAAATACCTGCCTGATCAGCCGGCACCGCATAAGCGGAAAGATAGACCTGCCCGCCGAACTCCGCCATATCCACGATATGATACACACAGCCGTCGCCTTCATAAAAGAAGTTCTCGGTCAGATTCCCCTCGCGGTCCATCCGGTACAGGTGCGCATAATCCCCCTCGATATAACTGCCCAGGTGCAGGATATACCCGTCTCCGAGCCGAGCCGCGTTCCAGATCCCGAGATTGCCCACTTCGGTCTTCCGGAAGCTTTGTTCCTTCCCGTCCCGGTCCACGCAGGTCAGACACACGAATTTCAGATCGCCCCGGCTGATGACAGCCCAGGTTCCGTCATCATTTTCCAAAACGGCTGCCGCGTATTCATTCATAAAAGCGTGATCATAGCAGCGCTGCCAGAGGATCTTTCCGCTTTCATCCACAAAAGCGAGCCACAAAAGCTCTTTCTGTGCGGAAGAAAACGGCGGGGTCTGTCCCCAAACCACGGTTCCTTCCGAAAAATGCTCACTGCCGGTGACCCAGAAGGATGTAAATTCCGCCGTCCAGACAAGCTGCCGGTCCCGGTAGCATTTCAGGATGCTCTTCTCAAAACTGCTCGTCTTCTTATCCCAGTTTTCCCGGATTACTTCTTCTCTTATATAATGGATGCCCGCCCCCAGACGTGGATCCACGGCGGGATCGGTCCAGTCAACGACCTGCTCTTTTTGCTGCCATGCGAGGGCCAGCGCCTCCGGGGTCGGGTCCTGCTGCGCGATCTCCCATCCGGGCACCGCCTTCTTTATGACCTCAGCCGTTTTCTTGAAGGTAAAGCGCTTCATCGTGATGTCGCGATACACCTCTTTGATCTCGCTGCGCGAAAGTCCTTCCACGGAAAGACCGTTATCTTCAAAAAACAGAACCGCCTTGCTGTATTCCTGCGCTTCGGCCCGAATCATATAGGCGCCGGTTCCCAAAAGAATGGCCACCGCTATCACTGCCGCTGCCAGTGCCGGGCGAAGGCGCAAAACGGACCGCCTTCCCGAATAAGCCCCGCCTTTTTCTTCTTTGGTCCGGCTCTCCTTTTCCGAGAACAGGATCGCTTCGTCAATATATTGTTCGTCTATCTGACTTAAGATCTCCGATACCTTTTCCTTTTTCATATCGATATTCCCTCTTTCTCCAACTGCTTTTTCAAGGCTTTTCGGATCCGGGACAGTCGGACCGAAACGGCATGCGGCCGCATGCCAAACTGTTCCGCCATCTCCTGGATGGAATCTGCCTGCCAGTAGCGCCTGATGAACAGGATCCGGTCCCGCTGATCCAGCGTTTCCAGAAAGCGATTCACCGCGGCGGCCGTCTCTTTTGCCTCCACCTCGTCCTCTACAGACGAAGCGACAGGGAAGCAGTCCGCGATCTCCTCCAGTGCCACGTCATAGCGGCTGTCGCGCTTTTTGGCCGTGTTCGCATGGAACCGTTTTAAGGCCAGGTTGCGTACGATCCGGCAAATATAAGCGGCGAGCGGATCCGGCCGCTCCGGCGGCACCCGGTTCCAGACGGCCAGATACGTGTCGCTCACGCATTCCTCCGCATCCTCCCGGCTGCCCACTATGTTTTCGGCGATCCGCATCAGGAGAGCCCCGTATTTTTCCGACAGCTTCTCGATCCCCTGCTCCGAGCGCTCAAAGAACAGATCTATGATCCCGGCGTCTTCCATACAAAGCCCTCCTTTCCTTTCGTCTTACTCATATACTACGGATCTGAGGGAAAATATCTCTCTTCTTCTGCCATTATAGCATGAATCATTTTACCGGCAAAGCGTCATTACGCAGAGAAAAGGCTCCTTCCGCAAAGGAAAGGAGCCTTGGTGTAAGATTCTCCGATTTACTGCATCGCTTTCGCGATTTTTAAACCGCACTAAAAAATGACAGAAAGGAGGCTCCGGCGATTCCGCTTCTTTCTGGGGGGTAACTCGGGAAAGGTAACCTCCTTCGTACCACAGTGTTTTTTCTATGTAACCGGTTCCAGCCGTGAGATGTGAATTGATGTTTCATCCGAGAGGCT
>CADBSR010000177.1 GCA_902797385.1 uncultured Lachnospiraceae bacterium | reverse complement strand
GTCTGTCCGCTGGTCTTTTTGGCGGGCTTTGTGGACGCAATCGCCGGCGGCGGCGGTCTGATTTCCGTCCCCGCTTATTTAATAGCGGGGCTACCGGCTCACGCTGCCATCGGCACCAACAAAATGTCGGCTGGAATGGGGATCTGTGTTTCAGCCTTCCGTCTTTCCAAGGCCGGGCAGATTCCCTGGAAAAAGGTCTGGATCTACATGATCTGCTCACTGATCGGTTCTACCACCGGCGCGCAGTTGGCCCTGTCGGTGCCGGACCGGATTTTTAAGATCATCATGCTCTTTGTGATTCCGCTCACAGCAGCTTACATTCTCTTCCTGAAGCCGACTGCCGTAGAAAAAGAGCCTCTGCCGGAAAAGCAGATGGTCTTCCGGGCCAGCCTGATTGCACTGCTCACCGGTATCTACGACGGATTTTACGGTCCCGGCGCCGGTACCTTCATGATTCTGCTCCTGACTGCGGTGGCGCATTATAAGCTCGGCGAATCGAACGGCGTTACCAAGGCCATGAATCTGACCTCCAATATCTCTGCCCTGACGATCTACCTGATCAACGGCAAGGTTCTCTTTCCGCTTGGCATCATCGCCGGCTTTTTCAGCATGGCCGGCAGCTATATCGGCATCAGCTTCTTTCAAAAAAAAGGAAGCCGTATTACGACTCCCCTCATGCTCACCGTTCTCGGCATTTTCATGGTACGGCTGGTGTATGAATTGTTCCTCCAGTAAACGCTTTCACGTTTCTAATGCTCCGTCTCCCGAACGATCCGTCCGCCCTCGACAGAACGGGTGATCCAGGCATTGGACCCGATCACGGCTCCGTCTCCAATCACGGTATCACCTCCGAGAATCGTCGCATTGGCATAGATCACCACATGGTTTCCAATGGTCGGATGCCGCCGGCCGCCCTTGACGGGATTTCCGTTTTCATCCTTCTCAAAGCTCTTTGCTCCTATGGTTACACCCTGATACAGCTTCACATGGTCGCCGAGCACTGCCGTTTCGCCAATGACGATGCCGGTTCCGTGGTCGATGCAAAAGTATTCCCCGATCGTGGCGCCCGGGTGGATATCGATCCCGGTTTTTGCATGGGCGTATTCCGTCATGATACGCGGCAGGAAGGGAACACCGCGTTTGGCAAAGCCATGGGCGATCCGGAAAATAGCAATGGCATAAAACCCGGGGTAACAAAGGACAACTTCTTCACGGGAGACGGCGGCGGGATCCCCCTCATAAATGGCCTGCACATCTTTTTCCAGTGCGGCAAGCAGGCTCGGTAAACTGAGCAGATAGTCCTGCGCGATTTCTTCCGCGTTGTCGTCTGCCTGGGAGGACATGGCAAAGGCCGCCCGGATGATACCCGGCAGCGTTTCTTCCAGATACGCCAGATTTTCCTTCTCCCGGCGTCCCTCGGCCGTAAAAAATCCGGGGTACAGCAAGGCCAGGATGGCTTTTAAAGCCCGGACGGCGGCTTCGCGGTCCGCTGCCTCAAAACCGTTTCCTTTTTCCAGACGTTGTTCCTTTAACTGATAAAGCAGATCATTCATAAGGGTACTCTCCTGTATCTGTCATTATACCGAAGCCGGCCCGGATTACAAGTCAAAAATATAAAGTCGCCACGAAAAGACGCTACTTTGACAAAATAACAGCGGTGCACCCGGGCAAAAAAGGACAGGGCTTTGCCCCGTCCTTTCTGATCTGCCGCAAAATGCGGTCTGTTTACATGGCCAGAAATCTTCTGCGAAATCCGCTTTTTAAGGCATCTAAATCACGGGCGGAAGGTTTTTTCACGGCTGTCGCCGCGCTGTCGGTATCCCCGTCATCCCGGCGGATATACGCCAGGATCGCCCGTACCGTTTTCACGTCGCAGCCCAGATCCTGTGCCATGGCCTCGGCACCGGGCCGAAAGCCGAGCAGCGTTCCGTAGGCATTGTACAGGGCCAGGAAAGCCGCTTCCTTCTCTTTGGCTTCGGCGGCTTTTTCATAGAAAGGCAGGGCCTTGCCGCGGTCCAGAAGCCAGTCCGGCAGCTCCTCCGTCTTCAGATCGCTTGCCAGTGCCTGAAACGCTTTGATCACGAGCTCTTTATTTTTCTTTGTCATCGTTTCCTCCTTGCCTCACTACCGCATGCCGACGTACTTCATGGCATACTGTACGATATCCAGCTGATCGTGGACCCGCCGCTCTATAGCAAAGCCGCGGAAGGTCTCAACCGTGATAGCGGGGATCCCCAGCTGATTGGCCACGGTATTGTTAATGCTTCCGATGGGACCGGGGCCGTTGTTGGAGTAGGGGTTCGAGCAGATCTCCCCGTCCTCGGTCGCAAAAAACATGTCAAAGTACAGATCTTCGATCCCGGTCAGCTTGGTGTAGATCAGATTGCTGCCGAGGAAATCGCGGCCCTCGGTATACAGGATAGCTTCATGCAGATCAAAGACCATGAACGGCTTCACCCGCTCAATATCCTTGTAAATGGCATAGGCCATGCGTTCGGCTTCATTTCCTTCCGGATCGCCGGGGAAAGAGCGGTTCATATCCTGACGGTCTTTGACATAGCGGGTGCGGTTTCTGGCGCCGTTCGCATTGGCAGGGGCGAGCACATACAGCTCTCCGGCTTTGATGGTCACGTTCCGAAGCAGCCGTCCGGCGTACCAGGCGGCGATCTCATCTCCGTGAATGCCGGCCACGATATACATGACGGGTCCCTCTTCGGCGCCCTTGATGTGAAGGACCTCCGATTCCATGATCTCACCTTCACAAAGCGTATAGCGCTCGATCTCCACCGGGTAAACTTCTGTAAAGAAATCATCCCCGAAGTCGGAAAAGTGCATGGAATCGATATCCAGATCCACCTGCGGTTCCTTGACCCGGTAGCCGTCCCAAAGCATCTCGACGCCCTGGATCGTGATGACCTGCCAGCCTTCTTCCGGCTGCAGGTGGGTCGCTTCCGGGGTGGTTTCGGCATCGGTCCCGCTGTTGGCCGCTGTCGTTCCGGGCGTGGCCGTCTGCTCCGCAGCCGAAGCGCTGCCCGCCTCCGAAGAAGCCGGCGCCTCGCCGCAGGCCGAAAGCAACAGCGTCAGGGCCAGAATATAAAGAATGATTCGTTTTGTCATCTTACTCTCCGGGCGGGGCGGCTTTGAAGCCACTCCGCCCATCTTTCAAGAACTTATTTGGCAGGCGACGCCAGATAGGCGCCGATGCCGTTGGCAATGATCTCCTTGTAGCTGGGGATATTGCCCAGATCGATGCTGCCGGCCGTTCCGTCATAGGAGCGGCAGAATTCGTTGAGCGCCGTAATGTGTCTGGCACAGCGTTCGCTGATGCCGATGCCCGTGGCCGGATATTCCACTGTCAGCGCGCCGTACTGGCCCGCCCGGTAGTAGAACTTATCCTCTCCGGTCACAACCATTTCGGGCGTTACGGTGCCGTGCAGACGTCCCTGCGAGGCATTGGCCGTCTCCATCAGAAGGGCCATGGTATTGGTATAGTCGCCCAGCTCACGGTGGGTTAAGCCGTGCAGGTTTTTGGGAGAGGCTTCCACGGTGATCTTCATCTGCTCCTCCAGTTCCCAAAGGGACAGGGTGGCCAGATTCATGGCGTTTTCATGCGCGACGATCGCGTTGACCGTGGTATATTCCGGCGAAGCTTCGTGCAGGTCCACCGTAATGGTTACATTGTGTTCCTTAATGAACTGGGTGATGCCATAGGCGACGCGCTCGGTCAGCGTTCCGTCCTGACGGCCCGGATAAGCCCGGTTCAGGTTGCGGATCTCACTGCCGGAAAGGGTCTGTCCGGAGGAAGCGTGCACATACACTTCACTGTCCGGCCACTGATCGATGGGATTCGTGGCGCGGGAGCCGAAACGGAACCAGCGGTCACCGCCGGCCGTCTGAATGGTAAAGCGCATGGGCGAGCCTTCCTGCGGATCGTTGCAGGTAAAGGCGCTGGCATTGGCCCGGGGGATCACGTACAGGATGCCGCTTGTCGGCTTGGCCGTCTCAATAAGGGAGATGGCGGCAATATAGCCGGAGGGTTCATTCGGATGCGTACCGCCCAGGACCAGCATGCTGGCGCCCGGAACACCGCTGTCCAGGATATAGATCTCGGTATCGCCCGCACTGCCTTCCAGATTCGGGCAGTACTTGCTGAGCATCTCCTGGCCGGTCACACCGGGGCCGGGATAGATGGGTTCTTTCTCCTTGGCGCTGCGGAAAGTAATGCCCAGATAGACGACCATGGCCGCCACGAAAACGCACAGCAGGCAGGCAGTCAGAATATGACGGGGAATTTTCTTCATAAGTCACTTCCCCCTTTCACTTTAGTAAGAGCAGGCGCAGGATCAGGGTGATCATCACCAGAGCCGCGTCCAGCTGGAAGAAGAAGTTGTCCTTCTTCTTAAACATATTGACGACGATGAGAACCAGAACAAACGCCAGAATGATCAAATATACGATCTGCATAGTTTTTCCTCCTTTACGCCGTCAGGAACGAGAGCGATCCCGAGAAGATCATGCAGACGAGGCCCGCGATCAGACAGATCAGGAACGGGATCACGCATTTTTTCAGGACCGGACTGTACTTTAAGCCCACGATCTGCGCCGCATAGTTGCCGGCCAGCGCTGTCGGCGGCATCAGGTCGCCCAGACAGCAGAGGAAGGAAAGCATGCAGCACAAAACGATATCGTTGTTGCCGCCGGTCTGAAGCAGGACCAGCAGGAAGGGAACACCCATGACCGAAGCCGCGCCGTAGGAGCTGATGGCTCCGAAGCCCGGCATGATGGTGCAGGCAAAGACGTACAGCATGACCGTGCCAAGGCTTAAGCAGCTGACAACGATCCAGCCTCTGGCCCCGACCAGGGTCAGGACCTGAATGAACATGCCTACGCCCATCAGCTTGCCCAGGACCGGGATGGTGGTCTCCATGGATTCCAGCGCCTTCTGCCAGACGTTGAAGCGCTTGCCGGTGAATAAACCGACCGCGGAGGAGATCAGGAAGATGAGCGCCGTGCCGAGCTGCGGCAGGGACGGGACCAACTTGGAAACGACCAGGAGCACGATCAGCACCAGAATGGGCAGGTACAGGCGGAAGCCGTACTTTTTGCCGATCTCCAGATTCAGCTGGCCTTTCAACTTCTCGATATCTAGGTTTTTGCAGTGCTTAAGACCCAGGATCAGGACCGCCACGATGGCGCAGGGGATGGTGATAAAGAACAGCGGGCCTTCAAAGCTGATATACGGCATATCCACACCGCCGGCGATCAGCAGCGCCGGGATGTTGATGGGCGGGGCCGCCATACCCATAATGGCGCCCATGGCCACGATGGCACCGGTATTGGCCTTCGGGATCCCGATCATCATGAGCACGGGAGCCACCAGGGCACCGGCCGACAGCACAGCCGCGGTCGAGGAACCGGTGATCATACCCGGGAACATGATCATGAGCATGAGCAGGATCAGCATCAGGGCCGGAACTTTGTAGAAGCGCGTTACGATCGCAGCGTTCAGCGCCTCCAGCGCACCGGATTCCTGGATCACCGTCATAAAGAGCATGGCGGCGGAAATGATAAGGACCGTATCCAGATAGGTAAAGGTCCCTTCAAACATATGCCGCAGCGGGATGCCCTGACCGCCGGTGAGTGCTCCGGCGATCGCGCCTAGGATCATGGAAACGCTGACCGGAAGCTTAAGCAGCAGGTTCGCCAGCAGGAAGACCGCCAGCATCACCAGTAAACAGATGAGTTCAATATCCAAGGGATCATCTCCTTTGAAAATATTTCACGGCGCCCGGAACAAAGCACGGAGCGCCGTGAGGGATCTGGTTTTTATTTGCCGAAGATATCATTCATGACCTGCACCGTATCCTTGGCGGCGAAGATCAGGGTGATGGGAAGATTGTTGGCTTCCGCATACTTGGTGAACTTGTAGTCGAAGTTGGCATCTTCCTTCAGGATGATCAGCTTGGCCTGCGGCAGGACCAGATCGGCCAGCTTGTCGGAAAGGGCGCCACGACGGGTCTGACCGCCGATATGCGCGCAGATCACGGTCGCACCGGTCTCTTTTAACTTGGCCATGATCGCCTGAGCGCGGGCCAGTTCTTCATCGTCCTTGATGCCGGCAGCGCCAAGGCCCTTGGTGGAAGCGCCGACCGCAATGATAACGGTCTTGTAGCTGGCCATTTCATCCGCGATCGCCTGTGCCTTGTAGGTGTAGTTCACGCCCGAAACACGGCCGAGGGCGGTATCCAGGGTGGAGGCATCCGTGCTCTGGCCGAAGGAGGTGATCAGGATCGGGCCTTCGAACAGGCTCTTGTCGATGGTTCCGATGGTAACGATGTGCTTTTCTTCGCTGGTCTGCATATCGAATTCGATGGGAGCGCTGGGATCGACAGCGGCCGTACCCGCATTGGGATCCGCCTGGCCGGTCGGCGAGGTGCTTTCCTGTCTGCCGCAGGCGGCAAGGCCAAGCAGCATGCAGGCTGCCAGGAACAGTACAATAAACTTCTTCATTTTCTTTCCTCCGGAAATGTTCTTGTGGTTCTTTCGTTTTATGGGATCCTTCGGCTTGCGCCTTGGGATGACATCTTTACTCTACGGGCTTCAGCAGGCCGCCGAGCCCCTTTTCTACCATGTCGTAGTAGCTGCCAAGGCCTTCAAAAGCCATGGCCCGGTCAGGATGCTTGACGGTATATTCCTGTGCCAGATACCAGATACAGGTGATATGTCTGGCGACCCGGTTGATGAGCGGATATCCGTCTTCTCCGACCTTAAAATAGTTTAAGCCCTTCTGATACGCTTCCGCGTAATTGGGCTCCTTGCCGTCAATGATCAGCGCATCGGTCATCTTGCCGTGGAGCGGGCCCATGGACGGGTTGTAGGTCTCCATCAGCGTCATCATGGACTGGGTATTGTCACCCAGGCTCCGGTGAGACAGGCCGTAAGACTTCATGCCGGAGAACTCCGCCCGCATGGTCAGATCGTCAAATTCCATGTCCAGTGACATGCCCTGGGCAATGGACATGGCGGTCGGATTGTCCGCCTTTTCGTTGACCATCACGCAGTCCAGGTACAGGAATTCAGGCGATCCCTCATGCATATCCATGGTCAGGTTCACGTTTTCCTTTAAGATCAGCTGGTAGATGGCCCAGCAGACCTTTTCGGTCAGAACGCCGTCCTCGTTGCCGTAATACATGCGGTTCACGTTGCGGATCTCGGCCGTTTCGGTCCCGACCAGCTTCCGGCCGCTGGTTCCTTCATAGTAGGTGCGATCCGGCCACTGATGCACCGGGTTCGTCAAACGGTTGCCGACCCGGAAGGTCCGGACCGAACCGTCGTCCAGCTTGACGTCGAAGAAATCCTGCATGCCATCCAGCGGGGAGGTGTGGGTGAAGCCGCTCTTGTTGAGCCACGGGATCACGAAGAAGCGGCCCGCGGTCGGCTTCATGTTTTCCACCAGGGCGACGGCCGCCAGCATGCCGGCAGTTTCGTTCGGGTGGGTCCCGCCGAAGATCAGGAAGGTCCCGCCTTTTACACCGCTGTCGAAGACATAGATCTCCGTATCGGCCGGCGTTCCCTTTAAGCCCTCACAGTATTCGGAGAGCATGCGGACCTCGCTCAGGTTCCCGTTTTCAGCCACGGGCTCGCGCTTCTGCATGGCCAGGAAGTCAAGGGAAGCCGGGATGGCAAAGACCAGGGCCAGGGCCAGAATGAGGGCGTTTTTCCAAAGATAAGTGTATTTTTTCATCTTCGCCCTCCTACTTTATGTGCAGCGCCCGCAGCGCAAAGGTCACCAGGACCACGGCAATGCAGACAAGCTCTGCCACATCATGTTTTTTCACAATATCCACGACCAGAAGAACGGCCATGACGGAAATGATCAGAAAATAGATGATCTCAAGCATCAGGGCACCTCCTTACATGATCAGGAAATCCAGCGGATCTCCGAACAGGACCATGACAACGGCCAGGGCGCACATGAGCAGCGCCGGGAGCAGCATGGCTTTGACGCTTTCGCCCCACTTTGTGTTCTTGTCTTCCAGCATGCCGGCTGTCTCCGTAAACAGACCGCCGCGCAGGGTGAAGAGATAGACCAGACCGACCGCTGCGCTCACGCCGGTCACGATGACCGGATTGGCCAGCCACCCGATGGGGAAGACCGCGTAGGTCGCCAGGAAAGCAGGGATCGGGACCGATAAAAACAGACCGATCACGAGCGAGATCGCCATGAGGATCAGCATCAGCAGCGCCGTCTGACCGCCCGTCGTCTGGGGCAGGGTCAGCAGGCTGTAGATGCCGCGAATGCCCGTCATGGAGGTGACTTCGATAAAGCTCCCCAGGGCAAAGAGCAACCCTAACGGGACCACGGCGTCATGCAGGCTCTCCACAGCCGCATTGACGCTGCCGCCTTTGGCAAAGACCAGGAGGACGGCGCCAATAAAGAAGGCCAGTGTATTGCCGCCGATATACACAAAGGACGTCAGCAGGCCTTCCACCAGGATGGCGGCCACGACCAGCAGGAAAACGACCAGTTCAAAGACCGGCAGCTTCACCGATTCCTTTGTCTCGTCCTCCAGCGCCAGCGTTTTGACGTTCAGCAGGGCGTAAAGGATGAGGCTCGGCAGAGTCAGGACCAAAAGGGGCATAAAGAAGCCTACATACGGGGTCGGCAGCACGCTGCCCGCGCCGTTGGAGGCAATGATGGCCGGCAGACAGTTGGGCGGCAGCATCATACCGAAGAACGCGCCTGCCATGACGGTCCGGACGATCTTCGCCTGAGCGATGCCCTTTGCCTTCATCTTCTCTCCGACCAGCTTGCCGGTGGTCAGAATGCAGAGCGATCCCAGACCGGTAAAAGCCCCCGGCAGCGCTATAAAGAGCAGGATCAGGATAGCCTTCAGCGCCTTGGCGCGGACTTTCAGGATCTTTTCCAGCAGTTTTTCCAGAAAGCCCGTCCGGTACAGCAGCCCCGTAAAGACGGCCGCTGCCGCTACGCTTAACGCCGCATCCAGAAAGCCGAAGGGGCCTTCCACGATCTCGCGGAAGCGGATCCCCATCCCGGCCGCCAGACTCCCCGCCACCGAAGCGGCAAGCAGCAGGACAGCCGACCATTTTTTATCGTTCCTGGTGACGATCTCCCCCACGATCAGGATGCCGAACATCACAAGAGCGACGATATATTCTTCTCGCATAAACGATTCTCTCCTTCTGGGACCCCGCGGGGACGATGTCCCGCAGGGTCCCGGATCGCTTTAGTAGGCAGAAGCGCCGTACATACGGCGGAAGTCGCCCAGTGCCCAGAAGCTGCCGTCTTCATTGATCTGAATGCCGGCCAGGGATCCGACGTGGGAGCTGAAGGTCTTGTCATAGTCTTCCAGCTCGAAGCCCATGGCTTCCAGCGCCTTGGCTGTCTCCTCGCTGTAGCCGGACTCCAGCGTCAGTGTCTTGGAAATTCCGTCACGGTAGCTGCGCGGGGAATTGATCACATCGCCCAGCTTCATGCCGAAGGTGATGTAATTCACGACTCCTTCGATGGCCGCGGAGACCAGAGCCCAGTTGCCCGGGGAACCGATCGCCAGCACCGGTTTGCCGTCAGCGCCTGCCACGATGGTCGGGCAGGTGGTGGAACGAACACGGATGTACGGCATGATCATGTTGATGCGGGCATTGTCCGTATTGTTCAGGTTGCCCAGGTGCGCCGAGAAAATGAAGCCGGTACCGGGGACGGCCACGGCCGAACCGAAGTTGATGCCGTTGGTATTGGTGGAGGAAACCACGTTGCCGAACTTATCGGCGCAGACCATATGGGTCGTGCCGCCCTGATCCGGCGTGTAGTCGGCCAGGGCCTTCTGACCGGTCTCGGAGAGCGTCACTTCCAGACGGCCGGCCCGCGCGGTCTTGATGCGCTGACCGATCTTGATGCTTTCCGCACGTTCCTTCGCATATTCCTTGGAGATCATGGTCTCGACCGGCAGATTGTAGTAATCGGGGTCAGCCATGAAGGAAACGCCGTCCTGATACGCCATGGCATAGGCATCCGCCATGATCTGCAGGGTCTCAGGGCTGTCAAAGCCATAGCCCTTGAGGTCAAAATTCTCCAGAATATTCAGGCATTCCAGCAGCGCCACACCGCCGTTGGAGGGGCCGCCGGTCGTATAGACCGTGTAGCCGTCGTAGGTCGTGGAGATGGGGTCACGCATCACGGAGGTGTACTGTGCGAAGTCTTCGTGGGTCAGCACACCGCCCAGGCCCTTGATATAATCCACCATCTTGTCCGTGAACTCACTGTCATAGAAGCCTTTGATGCCCTCTTTGCCAATGAACTCCAGCGTATCGGCCAGATCCGGATTCTTGATGGTATCACCGATCTCATACAGGAAGCCTTCATCCGTATAAAGACCCAGGGTGTAATCGTACGCTTTTAAATTGTCGAAGCGGCCTTCGATATTGGTGTTCCAGCGTTCCGTGCAGGGGAAGCCGTTGCGGGCCAGGTCAATGACCGGCTGCAGCACTTCGGCTGCACTCATGGTGCCGTATTTCTCCAGGGCCGTCAGGGTCCCGTGTACCACACCGGGAATCGCGATGGCTTCCACGGAAGGCGGATTGGAGGACGTGGAGGTGTCCAGTGCGCCGGGCCAGGCCGCCTTCGGCGCCTGCGTCATATATTCGATGGAAACGTATTCATTGGTCTCGGCCAGATAGATCACCATCTGTCCGGCTCCGCCGATCCCGGAGGCTGCCGGTTCCAGCAGGCCGACCGCATAGATCATGGCGACCGCCGCATCGACCGCATTGCCGCCCTTTTCCATGATCTGGACCGCGATATCCGAAGCCAGACTGGAAGCACAGGCAGCCGCACCGTTCTTGCCGGCGGCACCGGTCATGTAGGTATCGCCTTCAAAGGCGGGGCTGGGTTCCGTGGGCTGCGGCGCGGTCGCGGCCGGTGTCGTATTCACAGTCGCCGGCGTCGTTCCGGCTGCCCCCTCGGTGGTGCTGCCGGTCTGCGTCCCGCAGGCCGCGAGTGAAAAGATCAGGCTGAATACAAGGAGCAGGGAAATTGCTTTTTTCATTCTTACCAACCTTTCTGACTGAAAAATGTACATCTTTTTTAAACGGCGAAAGGGCGGAGTATAGGCTCCGCCCCCTTATCGCCTGAAAAAACCAGCGATTATTTCAGGACTTCAATGGTCACGGCATCGTTTAAGGTGTTTCCGGCGTAAGCAACGGAATCCACAACGATCTTGCCGTCCGCATCGTGATAAATGCAGATGCCTTCCAGATCCGCCGCATCGATGACTTCGTCGAAGCCGTCCGCGCAGATCACATGGATAGCGGTGTAGTCGGTGATACCCAGGCGGGCCAGAGCATCGGTCCAGGCAATGCCGGCATCCTTCACAGCGGTCTCAGGAACGTAGAACAGAGCCTCGGTATCCATGACATAGAAGCCGCAGTTGATGGTCACGTCGCCGTAAACCTGGCTGCGTCCGACGGTGTAAGCGCCGCGATCCTTGGAATCGTTCGGAACGATGTAACGCTCGGTGAACTGATCGAACGGGATCTCAGTGGTAGCGGAATCGCCGAGGGAGATGGCCTTTACGGTCACATTCGCGTTCTCCAGGCCGGCAGCCTTCAGGATATCGGAAACCTTGTAGCCCTTCTGTACGGTGCCGCCGGACGGTCCGAAGTAGTCGGTGTCTTT
>CADBSR010000176.1 GCA_902797385.1 uncultured Lachnospiraceae bacterium | reverse complement strand
CTTCGCTCCCGCCGGATTTGGAAACCAGGACCACGACCGCCCACAGCAGGGCTAAAAAGATGATCATGTAGGCATTTTCGGCAATTCGGGAATACATCATGTCAAAGGTGTTCGCCGCTGCCGATAGGATGGTCCCGCCGCCGGCAAAGCTGTAAATGAGCATGCCGGAGAAGACGCCGATGAATAAAGAGGAATATACTTCCTTCGTGATAAGTGCCAGTACGATGGCAATAAGAGGCGGCAGAAGAGACCACCAGCCTGTTTCAATGAGTGTGAATTCCATAAGTTTTCCAATCCTTTTTGTGGTGCTTAGTATAGATTGTTCTTTCCGGAGTCCGGTGGCGGGTTCTTTATCGTTGCAAAACCAGGCTTACGACCGGATAGAGTCTATTATATCATGGATTTCACATATGTAAATTGAGAAATCTTACGGCTGCGGGGTGGATCCGAGCGGCAGGGCCTGCAAAAGCGGCTCATTGTAACGCTCTTTGCGTCGGGAGCGCTTAAAGAAGCGGATCATGAGGAAGATCAGGATGAGATCCAGCAGGGCCAACGAAACACCGATGATGGCCAGGTCTTCATTGACCTCCAGCAGCTCCTCTGAGAGGGAAAAATCATACAAGCCGTGCAGCAGGAACGGAAGGACAAAGGCGATCACGCCGTAGATCTTCTTTCCGGTGTAGAGCTTCTTCCCGTAGAACCAGCCCATTATAAAGCCGTAGCCGACGTGGCCCATGGTCAGACCGCGTATCAGCATGATCATGGGGCTCGCGCCGATCGCGTACGGAATGTCTTCGATCAGGCCGAACGCATTGCCGATGATCACCATAAAGGCGGTCACATCGGCCCAGGAGGCGGTGCACATCCGCTTGTTTAAGAGACCGCGGAAGGCCAGAAACTTGACCAGTTCCTCCGCAAAGGCCAGAACGAAGAACGTATACAGGGCGCGGTAGATCAGGATGTTCGCGTCTTTGAGAAGCGTCAGCCGCAGGATCCCGTTCAGGATCCACAGGATGGCGGAAACGCCGAGGATCGGCAGCACGCTGAAAAGCCCCCGTTTGACGGCATTTTTACAGCATGCCTGATACGCCGGGTCTTCTTTCCGGCGTTTTATGAGCCAGAGGATGATCAGGACCGAGGGAATGATACTGAGCAGAAAAAAGAGGATGGATAACATGGGTTTTTAGCTTTCTTTCTCGACCCGGACCAGATCGTATTCGCCGGGAATGAAGCGGATCCGAAGCGGCTGACCGGTTATGGCTTGCCGCCGGATTTTATGCGTACGTTGAAGCTTCCCAGGCAGCGCAGCTCGGGGACGGTCTCGAGTTTCGCGATCAGCTTGTCCGATATCCCGTCCGCCTTTGTCACTTCCAGGATATAACGGTAGCGGCCGAGCGCGGAGCCTTCGGGTCGGTCGTGCAGCGTGACCAGCTCCACCCCGCTTTTATGGATCCGGACGATGATATCATCGATCCTCTCTGCCGGGCAGTCGGCAATGAAGAGGGCCTGCGTTTGAGCCTTTCCTTCTTCCTTTAAGCGGGAGGAAGAAAGGACGTAAAAGCGGGTCTTGTTGGAATCCGTGATCTGCACATTTTCCGCCAGGATTTCCAGACCGTACAGGGGCGCGGCGCCGGGCGCGGCAATGGCGGCAATCGTTTTGTCACCGCTTTCCGCCACATAGCTGGCAGCGGCCGCCGTGCTGGACATTTCCTGCGTGACGGCATTCGGCAGATGTTCCTGCCGCCAGGCAGCGCTTTGTACGATACCCTGCGCGTGGGAGCAGACAGTCTGGATCTCCTCGAGCGTGGTGCCAGGAAGACCCATCAGGGTCTGGCTGATGGGCAGGATCACCTCGCCGATCACATAGATATCCTTTCCGGCAATCAGGGCGTCCACATAGTTCGTGACAGCGCCGCCCAGCGTATTTTCCTGGGGAATCACCGCATAGTCCGCGTTTCCGTCCGCAAGGTCTGCCAGGGCCTCCGGGACGGAAGCTTTTGGCTGGAAAAGTCCGGATGTAAAGAAATATTTTGCGGCCTCCTCGGTATACGTTCCCTCCGGCCCCAGATAGCTGACTCGGGCATTCTCTTTGATCCGCACGGAGGTCGGCGCTGCCGCCAGGCCGCTGCTACCCGCCGCTTGTGTCCCGCAGGCACCAAGGGCGGCGCAGACTGTCAACACGGCCAGGAAAAGCGCCAGAGTTTTTTGGATGCATTTCATATAAAAGCCCTTCTCTATACGATCGTCTCCAGCATGGGTTTTTCTCTTAGCGGTCCAGAACTTCCACCAATTCGATGGTGAAATTGAGCTCTTTGCCGGCCATTTCATGGTTGGCATCGAAGGTGATGGTGGTATCGTCCAGGGCGACGACCTTGACCGGGATCGGCTGGCCGTAGGCATTCTGCAGCACGACCCGCTGGCCGGCGGTCAGGGCTTCTGCCCCGGGCAGCTGCGCAAGCGGCAGGGAGAAAACGGCATCGGGATCCGCCGGACCGTAGGCTTCTTCCGGCATCAGATGGACCTGAACGGTTTCACCGACCTCCATGTCGGCCACGGCTTTGTCAAAGCCGGGAATCATCATGCCGGCGCCGCAGATAAACTCCAGCGGTTCTCCCCGGTCATAGGAGGAATCGAATTCGGTTCCGTCGTTAAAGGTCCCGCGGTAATGCGTGCGCACCTTTTTGCCTGTGTTTTTTCCGGCGCCGGCGCCCTGTCCGTGATGACCGCAGCAGCATCCGCCCTCTTCGTCGTGGTGTCCGCAGCAGTGGTCGTCATCGTGGCCGCCCTCTTCGTGGTGCCCGCAGCAGTGGTCGTCATCATGGTGCCCGCAGTCATGTCCTTCCTCGTGGTGATGGTCGCAGTTGGCCTCTCCGATCTCGGGAAGCGTGCCTGCAAGCAGCTGTTCGACAGCGGCATCGGGGTCACCCTGGGCACCGGCAAATAAGCGGATCCCGGCCTGCTCCAGCGCTGCCTGGGCGCCGCCGCCGATCCCGCCGCAGATCAGGGTATCGGCCCCCAGCTCCGCCAGCAGGCCTGCCAGCGCGCCATGCCCGGTTTCCCCGGTCGGCACCACTTTCGTGCTTTTTACGGCACCGTCTTCCACATCATACAGCTTAAAAGCCGGGGTACGGCCGAAATGCTGAAAAATCTGTCCGTTTTCAAAAGTTACTGCTATTTTCATATTTGCTTTTCTCCTGCTCTTTTTTCAATCAGTTCCACAGCGCATCGCACGCAGTCGTCGCATTCGCACAGAACCACGCCGCTGTCACGACCTTTTAAGTCTTTGCACAGGGAGGCCCCGCAAGTATCCGTAAAGGCCTGGTGAAGTTCCCGGGCTGCCTTTAAGAGCGGCCTGCCTTGAAATTCCGTTAAACCCATCAGGATCTGGGCGGCGATCAAGGCCCCGCAGGTCGCTTCCATGCAGCCCATTCCGACACCGAAGCCGGCCCCGATACGCATGAGCTGCTCTTCGGAAAGGCCGGTTTCTTCGGTAAATGCACACAGGACAGCCTGCGCACAGTTGCAACCGCTATGCTTCAGCATGACGGCCGTTTCTTTTTTGTCCATAGTTTTCCTCAGAAAAATGATTTTTTGTCCTGTCTACAGTATAGCACAGTTCTCTTCTCTGTGCGGGACGCTTTCCGCCCCCTCATCTTCCGGTCTCAGGGCCTTCGCAATGGTTTGGATGAGCCCCCAGTCGGCCGGCAGCCAGTTGACGCTGCCAAGGTCCCGGACGCTCAGCCAGCGGGCATCCTCCGCTTCCAGAAGCGTGAGGTGATCTTCCTTCAGCCGGCACCAGAAGCAATCCATGGAAAGATGAAACGCCGGATAATCGTACTCCACGGTTTCGATCAGCGGGCCGACCTCGATCTCAGCGGCCAGTTCTTCGCGGATCTCCCGCCGCAGCGCTTCCTGCGGTGTTTCCCCGGCTTCGATCTTTCCGCCGGGAAACTCCCAGTAATCCTTCCACTCCCCGTACCCGCGCTGGGTGGAGAAAATACGCGCATCCCGGCAAATGACAGCCGCCGCCACGCGGATGGTCTTCATTTTGGCAGATCCTCCTCCCGGAAGTTTTGATCAGGTCTATATAGTACCATTCCTTTGGCTTTTTTTCAATGAAGTCTCTTTACGTACCGCCGTCTTCTGTATAAAAACAAACTGCCGGGAGCGCCCCGACAGTCTGTTTTCCTCTATAAGTTTTCCGGGACCGGAAGATCCGCCGTTTATAACGGCCTCGGCCAGTTTTTCCATGCCGCTTTTATGCCGTTTTAAAAAGGGGCCCGCTTATTCCAATCCGTCTTTCCGCTTTACTCTTCCGGAAAACCGTCGTATAATCGATCCTGTCTACAAAAACACGGAGGGAGCCCTTCTTATGTCCAGCTTTGCCGAAAAATCCCAGATCCTTCGCGACTGCGCGGAGCGGCACTATAACTGCGCGCAGGCCGTTGTTATCCCGTTTGCGGAAAACGCAGGGATCAATGCCGAGACTGCCATGAAGTTCGCAGCCGGTTTCGGAGGCGGCATGCGCAGGGGCTCTGTCTGCGGCGCCGTCACAGGCGGCCTGATGGCTTTAGGTCTCTATGGAATTGATGATCCGGCAACGCTTGGAGAATATCACCGGCGCTTTAAGGAGAAGCATGACGATCTCCTCGACTGCAGTGAGCTGCTTCGGGTGGGTGCCGAAGCCGGGCTTCCGAAAAAGCCCTATTGTGATGCCCTTGTCCGGGAATGCGCCGCCCTGGCGGAAGAGATTCTGAAAGAGAAGCAGAAGTTGTAAAAGCAATCCGAAAGCGCGCCGATGGGATCCATCATGTAATAATTAAAGGGACTAAGCCTTCTTTGGCAAAGGCATAGTCCCTTTTCTGTTGCGGCAGATCCTTAATCCTTCGGTGCGCGGTAGAATTCGAAGGTTCCGCCGCTGTTCGTCATCTCCAGGTGACCGGCGGCATTGATCCGGAAGGTCGCTGTGCCGCTCGCTTTATCCGGCGCGTTTTTCCCGAAATCAATGGTCAGCACGCCGGTCTTCGGATCGTAGTCGAAATACTTGATCTCCAGCCAGCG
>CADBSR010000175.1 GCA_902797385.1 uncultured Lachnospiraceae bacterium | reverse complement strand
TAAACCATTCGATGTAGAATACTGTGTCCTTACGGCTTCAGCATCATTTGAACTTCCTATCATCATTCTGCATTTATCCTCGTAAAATCACGTTACCAGTCTCATTTCAAGCGTTTCAGATAGCCGTCATCCTTCAGCTCATACGGCACTGAGATGAACTCTTTCTTTTGGTGGTACAAGCAGCATACCGTCTCAACGTGCACTCCCTGCGGGAACATATCCACGGGGCAGACCTTTTCAAGGCGGTATGTGTCGTTGGCACAAAGGAGCTTTAAGTCCCGGGCCAGGGTGGCAGAATTGCAGGAAACGTAGACGATACGCTCTGGCAGACAGGAGAGAAGAGCCATAAGCAACGCTGTGTCGCAGCCGGCGCGGGGCGGGTCGAGCACGACCACATCCGGCCGTTCTTCCGGGTGCTCACGACAATAATTGGGGAAGATCTCTTCGGATTTGCCTGTGAAAAATTCTGCGTTCGGGATGTTGTTTTGCCGGGCATTGACGCAGGCGTTTTCGATGGCAGGCGCGATGATCTCAACGCCGCGCACTTTGGCGGCACGGCGGGCCAGAAAAAGGGAGATGGTTCCGGTCCCGCAGTAAAGATCCCAGACGTTTTCCCGGCCGCTTAAAGAAGCATATTCCAGCGCTTTCGCGTAGAGCTTTTCCGTCTGCGCCGGATTGACCTGAAAGAATGCGAGAGGAGAGAGACGGAAGGTAAGGTCCCCGATCGATTCGGTGATGAACCCGGGACCGTACAAGGGCAGGATCTCTTCGCCCATGATCACATTTGTCTTTTTCCGGTTGACGGACAGCGAGATGTCCGTCATTCCGGGGACCGTTTGAAGACGGCGCACAAGCTCCCCGCTGTGAGGCAGGTTTCGGCCATTGATCACCAGACAGACCATCCATTCACCGCTCCCCGTCGCATGGCGGATCAGGGCATGGCGCAGGAGGCCGCGGCCGCTTTCTTCCTGGTAGGCATCCAGCTTGAAATCGCGGGCGAACTGAAGCAGGATCTGCAGGATCCTGTCAAAGCCGTCCTGATTGATGGGGCAGGTCTTCATGGGGACGATACGGTGCGAGCGGCCGGCGAAATAGCCGGCGGTGATCTGTCCGTTTTTATCCGTCCCGAAGGGGATCTGCGCCTTGTTGCGGTACTTCCAGGGCACGTCCATGCCGATGATCGGTTCAAACCGCTCTGCCAGAAAGGCGTCGTCAAAGCCGCCGAGGCGGATCAGATGCTGGCGGACCTTATTTTCCTTGAAACGCAGCTGGGCAGGATAAGAGAGCGCCTGCAGCTGACAGCCTCCGCAGGGGGCAGCCAGGAGGCAGGCGGGCGGGACACGGTCGGGAGAGGGGGAAAGGATCCGGCTCAGATGTCCGAAACCGTAGCTCTTCCCGGCTTTTGTAATAATCACTTCGACGGTATCGCCTATGACGGCATCTTTGACAAAGAGGGGATAGCCATCCGCATGGCCGATCCCCTCTCCGTTTTCTGTCATATCCGTGATCGTCAGGGTCACTGTTTGGTTTTTAACGAAAGTCATTTTGTTTCCGTTCTCCGGACATTGCTGTCAAGGAATTTCTGGAAGCCGAGCCAGCCATGGGCGTTGGAATCGGCCAGGGTTTCACACATGAGCTGCATTTTGGCATCGGTATTGTCCGCCAGATGCAGGGCCAGTGCTTCGAGTAGGGCCGGCTTCTTGGGGGAGCCGAATTCGAATTCTCCGTGATGGGCCAGAATAATATGGCAAAGTTCGTTTTTGGTAACTTCAGGGAAATTCGGGATCAGAGCCATCTTTTCGCAGATCATCTGGACGCCGATCACGATATGCCCCAGCAGCTGGCCGGCATCGGTATAGTCGTTGGCCGGGAAGGCGGACAGCTCCTTGAGCTTTCCGATATCGTGGCAGATGGCACCGGTCAGCAGCAGATCCCGGTTGATGAGCGGATATTTGCGGCTCATGTCATCGCAGAGTTCCGTCACGCGAAGCGTGTGCTGAAGCAGACCGCCGGAGAAGCTGTGATGCACGCTCTTGGCGGCGGAATGCGCCTTAAAAGCCTTGGCAAAGGCTGCGTCATTGACAAAGAAGGACTCTAACAGGGCCCGCAGCTGCGGATGCTGTACGCTGCGGATGTAGCCCAGAAGCTGATCGTACATCTCCTCAATTGGGAAGGGACTGACCGGAACATAGTCGGCCGGATCATACTCCCCTTCCTTGGCCAGGCGGACCCG
>CADBSR010000174.1 GCA_902797385.1 uncultured Lachnospiraceae bacterium | reverse complement strand
CGCCGTTTTTGGTGCAGAGCTTCTGGCCGAGCTTGGCGGCGCCCACCGGGCAGACCTCCACGCACTTGCCGCAGGCCACGCACTTGGTTTTGTCAACATGCGCGCGGTAGGCAGAAGCAGACATGTTCGGCGTATTGTAAAGCTGCGACGTCCGGAGCGCGTTGCAGACGCCCGCCGCGCAGTTGCAGATGGCGACGATCTTTTCTTCGCCGTCGATATTGGTGATCTGATGCACGAAGCCGTGGCGTTCCGCCCGTTCCAGCAGCTCAATGGCCTCGTCATAGGTCAGGTAGCGGCCCATGCCCTTGTCCACGCAGTATTCGGCCATGTCGCCGACACCCATGCAGAATTCGCCGTTGATCTGACCGGAGCCTTCGCCGCGCATGGTCTGCTGCTTGCGGCAGGTGCATTGTCCGACCGAAAACTTGTTGTATTTCTTCAGCCAGTGGGAAATATGCTCAATGCTGACGGACGTGCTTTCATGCTCGATCGCCTTTTCCACGGGGATGACGTGCATGCCGACACCGGCGCCTCCCGGAGGGATCATCGGGGTGACGCCTTCGAGCGGCATCTGCGTCATCAGGTTGAAGAAGGTCGCCAGATTCGGATGCTGCGCGGTCAGTTCGTCATTCATCATCATGAATTCGGCCGAGCCCGGCACGAAAATGGGGACGTTGTACTGTTTGTGATGATCCTCGTTTTCGCGGTTCATTTCCAGAACGCCCACCCAGCAGAGGTGCTTGACCATTTTTTCGGTGTCCTCTTCGCTCATATCGTTCATTTTGGCGAGCTGCGGGACGTCGTACGGGGTGCGGGTCTTCTTGAAATTCAAAAGGAATTTGACCTCTTCCTTGGTCAGAACTTCGTTCAGGGCCCAGAACTCGGGATCGTCCGTCTTCATGGTGCGGGTATATTTCACCAGATAGCGGTCCGTGATCATGGTGCCGAGCTTTAAGACCAGCTTTTCCTTTTCTTTGTCCGTACAGACGTATTCCGGCAGATTCGCCCGGTCCACGTCATTGAACATCCTGTTCTTCTGTTCTTTCATCTTCTCATTCCTTCCTATATGCTTGCAGCTGTCTCTCCGCCCTCAGCGGGAGAAAATGTTCTTTCGCAGCCAGGCTTCCCAGGCTTCCATCCCCTCACCGGTCTTGGCGGAAAGCGGGAAGATCTCAATGGCCGGATTCAGGCGTCTGACCCGCTCCCGGCATTTTTCCAGATCGAAGTTAAAGTACGGCAGCGCGTCCGTCTTGCTGATGATCAGCACGTCGCTCTGCTCGAACATCAGCGGATACTTGAGCGGCTTGTCATCGCCTTCCGGCACCGACAGGATCATGACGTTTTTATGGGCGCCGGTATCAAATTCCGCCGGGCAGATCAGGTTCCCGACATTCTCCAGGAAAATGATATCCAACTCGTCGGTCCCCAGCCCTTCCAGCGCGGCGCCGGTCATGCCGGCATCCATGTGGCACATGCCGCCGGTATGGACCTGAATGCTCCGGGCACCGAGGGCCGCGATCCGCTCCGCATCCACCGTGGAAGCGATATCCGCCTCCATGACGCCCAGACGCAGATCGGACAGATCCTTCAACGTCCTTGACAAAAAGGTCGTCTTCCCCGAGCCGGGGGAGGACATGAGATTTAAAAACAAAACGCCCTTCTCCTTTAGCTGCGCCCGCAGACGCGCGGCGTCCTTGTCGTTGGCTTCACTGATAAATTTATCGACCTGTATGACTTTCATGCTTCGGAAAGCCTCCCTTTCAGATACTCTAACCAGGCATCAAAGCCTTCTCCTGTCACCGAAGAAAGCGGGATCACCGCCATATCCGGATTTAACGGCGCGATATTGGCCCGGAAGCGGTCCAGATCAAAGTCAAACACGGGCGCCACGTCCATCTTGCTGATGAGCGCCGCCTGGGACACCGTAAACATTAACGGATATTTGAGCGGCTTGTCGTCCCCTTCCGGCACCGAGAGGATCATCACGTTCAGGTCTGCCCCCACGTCAAATTCCGCCGGACACACCAGATTCCCTACATTTTCCAGGAACACCAGGTCCAGGCCTTCCGTTCCGAAGCGCTCCAGTCCCCGGAGCGTCATATCCGCGTCCATGTGGCAAAGGCCCCCGGTATGCAGCTGGATCACCTTCGCCCCGGTTTCGGCCAGCGTGGCGGCATCCACGTCCGAATCCACGTCCGCCTCCATGACCCCGATCTTCAGCTCCGGCAGCGACTCAATGGTCCGCTTTAAGAGCGTCGTTTTTCCGGCGCCGGGGGAGGCCATCAGATTCACAAAGAAGACGCCGGCTGCTTTCATTTTCGCCCGTACACGGGCCGCCACTGCGTCATTGTCTTCTATTATTCGCTCTTTTGTTTCGTAAATCTCGTACATTCCGTCAACCTCATAGGCAGGTCTTATTTTTTGAATTGTTTTTATTCTATCAAAATATATTCATTCTGACAAGCCGGAAGTCTTGCGCCCGGAAAAAAATAATGATATACTCAAACGCGGCTGACGGACAGTCCGTCGCAAAACCCGGAGGTAATCTTTATGCATGCATTTCCCCTTCTTCCCCTGATCAGCGTCTGGGGTGTGTTAGGTATCATTTTAGGCGTCATTCTCGTGGCTCTTGTTGTGCTCTACTTTGTCGGCCGCAAGCTGCAGAAGCGCCAGGCCAATGCGGAAGAACAGATCCAGAGCATGAAGCAGACCGTCTCCCTTCTTGTCATTGACAAGAAAATGATGCGGCCTGCGGAATCCGGTCTGCCCGAAAGTGCACTTTCCCAGATCCCCTGGTACGCCAAGCGCGCCAAGATGCCCATCGTAAAGGCCAAGATCGGTCCGCAGATCATGTCCCTGATGGCTGATCAGAAGGTTTTCGAGATCATCCCGGTCAAGAAAGAATGCAAGGTCGCTTTAAGCGGCATCTATATTGCGGAGTTAAAATCCGTCCGCGGCGGCAAGATCCCGGATCCGCCCGCCAAGCAGTCTTTCTTCCAGCGCGTGTTCAAGCGCAATAAAGCCGCGAAATAAGTATACCCGCTGTAAACGAAACCGAGGGAGGTCCTTCCTGATGAAGAGGCCTCCCTCGGTTTTTTATGGGCCTGGCTGACGTTCTTTATAATGACAGTCTGGCGTTTTCGATCAGTTTGTCGAGCAGCGTCCGGATCGGCACGCCGGCGGCTTCCCACAGCTTGGGATACATGCTGATGGACGTAAAGCCCGGGAAAGTATTGATCTCGTTGAAGATCACGCGGCCGGTCCCGTTTTCCAGGAAGAAATCGACCCGGGCCAGTCCCTTTCCGCCGACCGCTTTGAAGATACGCACCGCCGCGTCACGGATCTCATCTTTCTTTCCATCCGGCAGCACGGGAGCGACATTGGTCTCGGAAGCCGGATTGGTGTATTTGGCATCGTAGTCGTAGAATTCGGCCGCTGCCAGGATCTCGCCGACGCCGCTCGCTTTCGGTCCGTCCGGCGTGTCCAGAACGGCGCATTCCAGCTCGCGCCCGGTGATATTTTCTTCCACCATCACCCGCGTCCCGTATTGGGCCGCAAGGCGGAGCGCCGCCGGCAAGGCCTCCCGCGAAGTGACCTTGGAAACGCCCTGAGAGGAACCGCCGTCACAGGGCTTTACAAACATCGGATAGGAAAGCACGGCTTCTGCCTTGTCACAGGCGGCGGGGGCATCCTCCACTTCTTTCTGCGTCAGGGCAATATACCGGGCCTGGGTCACACCGATGGCATTGACCAGGACCTTGGCGTAGAGCTTATCCATCCCGACGGCGGAAGCCGCTACGCCGCATCCCACATAAGGGATCCTGGCGAGTTCAAACAGTCCCTGAATGGTTCCGTCTTCTCCAAAACGTCCGTGCAGGACCGGGAGCGCTACATCCACCGGCCATTTTTCTGTCCGGCCGTCCTTATGGCAGATCAGCAGGGCTTTTTCCGAGGCATCGGGCAGCAGAAAGGCTCTGGTTTCCGACTGCCGCCAGCTTCCGTCAGCAATCCTCTCCGTGCTGTCCGCCAGCAGCCAGCGGCCCTCCTTCGTGATTCCTACGATCCGGACCAGATACTTTTCCGGATCCAGATTCCGCAGCACCGTGACCGCCGAAAGCAGCGAGATCTCATGCTCTCCGCTCTGTCCGCCGCAGATGACCAGAAGGTTCTTTTTATGTTCAACAGGTTCCATGACTGGACCCTCCTTCTTTTTTCTCACGAGTATAGCACGGCAGGCTCCGTCCCGCAAGCACTCCTTTTCATCCCCAAGGCCCGTCCATCCGCCGTTTTTCCCTTGCCAGGACAGGGTTTTTACGATTTTTCTTGATTTTACTCACGGATGTGTATATAATTTATTAGCACATAATTTATTCTGATTTTCTCTGCTTCAAGGAGGAGACATGATCATCACGCAGGATTTGGCCTTTTCATATGGGCGGGAGACGCTCTTCCGGGATCTTTCCTTCCGGGCGGGCGCCGGCGAATGCGTGGTCTTCAGCGGTCCCAACGGCAGCGGAAAATCCACGCTGCTCTCCCTGATCAGCGGTGTTTTAAAACCGGCTGCGGGCAAGATCCGCACAGAAGGGTCCCTGGCTCTTGTTCCGCAGGGGACAGCTTTGTTCGAAGACTTGAGCGTCGAGGACAATCTGCTCTTCTTTGCCGGCTTAAACGGCACCGCCGTGCCCCGGGAGCTTCCGTTCTCCCTGGACCGCTACCGGAAGAAAAAGCTTTCTGCTCTTTCCGGCGGCAGCAAGAAACGGGTCAGCATCGCCTGCGCTCTGTTGGGCGATCCGCAGAATATCCTTTTCGATGAGCCGTGCGCCGGCCTGGACGTCAAGTATCAGGAAGAACTGAGCGAGTTGATCCTGACACTGAAGGCAGCCGGACGAACGATCCTTTATACCGGACACGACCCCCTGGAATACGTCCGTTTTTTCGATCGGATCCTGTTTCTGGGCCAGCAGAAAACCGTTGTTTATGAAGCCGGTCACTTTACCGGACCGGCCCGCGATATTTACGAAACTGCCCGGAATGTGGCGGCAGTTTACCGAAGTTTTTGCGAACAAGAGGAAGGAGTAAACAAATGAACCATTTTGATCCCGTTACCGGAGAACCCCTGACTCCGGAAGGAAAAGCCATGCGGGCTGCGCAGGAAGCCGCCAAGAAGACAGCGCAGGGCGAAGGAAACGTCCCCCAGCCGCAGCAGCCGGTCTATCAGCAGCCGGTCTATCAGCAGCCGGTCATGAATGAGGAGGATCTGCTGAAGGTCAGCCCCACACCTGCCAAAGCTGCAAAGAAGCCGTCCAAAGGTCTTCTGATCGGTCTGATCGCAGGCTGCGCCGTGGTCCTGATCGCCGCCGTTGTGCTGCTGATCTCTTCGTTAGCCGGCTCTCCTGTCAAAAAACTGGCGAACGGTGCGCGGAATACCGCCAAGTCCTTAACGGCTACGCCCATGGTCTCCACGGTTACGCAGGTCGCCAAGGGTGGCAGCGCGACCCTGTCCCTGGATCTGTCCAAGGCAGATGAACTGATGCAGCTGCTCACGCATTCGTCCGCGAAGCTGGATGCTCAGGCCGACCTGGCCCTGTATTTTACGGAAGGCGGGGCTGCCCTCTCTCTGGATGCCAAGCTTGACGGCAAGGCGTTGGCAGATGCTCTCATTACGGCAACCAAAGAGGATCTGGCTGTCTCCAGCACCGCGCTTTTCTCCAAGACCAACTACGGCATCGATTTAAAGAACCTCTCCAAGAATCTGAAGGGTTCCATCTTTGATCCCGACCAGGATACCCGCTATGCCCTGCCGCAGGAACTCTTTGACACCCTGACCGGGGACAGCGCTTCTTCCGTCATAAGCGAAGTGGAAGGGCTGGCCAAGGACGGGCAGAAGATCGCTGAAAACATCATCAAAGAACTTTTGGACTCCGTCAGCAAGAACGCCAAGGTCACCAAGGGCAGCGAAAAGATCACGATCGCCGACCAGGAGATCAGCACCTCCACCGTGACCATTGAGTTGGATGGCAAGGCTATCAGCGCCATTGCGTCTGATATGGTCGAATACCTGCGCAAGGACAAGGCGCTGAAGACCTTCCTGAACGACGTGGCTGACAAGCTGGAAAACGGCGCGCTGGCCAAATACGCCGATATCGATGAAGACTTCGTAGAGGATTTCTATGATCGGCTGGATACGTTAAAGGATTCCGTCTCCGATCTGGAAGATGAGCTGGAGGATGAAGATTTCTCCCTCACGATCACCGGTTTCCTGAAAGGAAAAATGCTTCTTCAGTGCGAACTGGAAGAGAAAATTAAAGGTGACAAGGGAACCATCCGCCTGACCGTCGGCCCGGATCCGGCGAATCCGGAAGAGATCACCTTCTACATGAAGGATCCCAACGGTGACAAGACATCTGCCACCTACAAGGTTTCCGTGAACGATAAGAATGCCTATGAGGCCACGTTCACCGTAAAGCAGGATTCCGACACCCCGCTCAAGGCAAAAATCGCCTGGGACAAGAAGGAAGGCACCCTGCGCGTCAGCGTCGACTATGCCACATACTGGGACGAGCAGTCTGTGGAGCTTCGCGCCAACATGACCCAGAGCGGCAAGAAAACCGTGATCGAACCTACGAAGCTTACTGCAAACGGTAACTCCCTCAGTCTCAAGGGCATTACCCTGACCCTGGACAGCGGTGCCAAATTCCCGAGCATTTCCAAGTACACCAACATCCTCACCTTAAGTGAAGATGATATGGATGATCTGATCACGGATCTGCAGAAGGCGCTTCAAGAGATCGTTCAGTCCGCTGCGGGCAGCGCGGGCGGCAGTTCATTCGGTTATTAAGGAGGACACTTTGAAGCCGATGCTCCAAAGAGACCTGGTACTTTTCAAGCGCGGGCTCATCCCCGCGCTTGTTTTGGCTGTCCTGCTGGCTGCCGCTTTAGCACTGGCAGGCTTTTCAGTCATGCGCGGCGCTTCGGAAGGCGCTTCCCCCGTTCAGGTGGCCGTGGTGGACGAGGAAGGCGGGCTTGTCAGCCGCTTCTGTATCAACCTGGTCAGTTCTCAGAGCTATATTGCTTCCCTGATGGATGTGGAACGGGTCAGCCGGCGAAAGGCCTTAAACGGGATCGAGGACGGGACCTATGCCGCCGTCATCATCCTGCCCGACGGATATACGGACAATATTATGTACGGCCGCGAGGGGAAAGGCGAGATCCTGCTGTCCCGCGGGGCTGCCGCCTCGGCTGAAATTGTCGCATCGGTTGCCGACTTCGGCGAGCGCCTGCTGGCAGCCGGTCAGTACGGGGTCTTTGCGGGAGAGGAAGTCGTTTGGGCGGCAGATCTGCCGGAAGACGTGTACAACGATTTCCTGACGCGAAGCAACCTGCAGCTGCTGGACGCGGCTGTCGGTCTGTATGACGAAGGAACAAGCGATATCGTGACGCCCTACAACGGAACGGGACTGACGACGGAAGGCTACTACGCCGTCACCTGGCTCGGCCTTTTCCTGGTCATTGCCGGTCTCTTCTTTACCGGTCTGTACACCGCCGACAACAGCCGTTCCCTTCTGACAAGACTTTTCAGCATGGGGATCCGGCCCATGGAGTACATGAGCGGAAAGGTCCTGTATCCCCTGCTATTCCGTCTTCCGCTTTACGTCCTGCTTCTCTACGGTTTGTCACGCTTTCTTCCCCTGAAATTATCCGCACCCGGCCTCGTCGGGGCGCTACTGGCTCTTCTGATCGCCACCTGTCTTATCAGCTTCAGCGCTGTTGCGCTGGCTTCACGCAAGGGCTGGCCGGGCCTGCTCATGGGGATCGCCGCCGTCTGCCTTTTCCTGTGCGGCGGTCTGGTGCCCCGCAGCTTTCTGCCTGCATGGCTCAGCACGGCCGG
>CADBSR010000173.1 GCA_902797385.1 uncultured Lachnospiraceae bacterium | reverse complement strand
GGTTTTCGGAGTGGAGCATAGGGGGATCGAACCCCTGACCTCCAGATTGCGAACCTGGCGCTCTCCCAGCTGAGCTAATACCCCAAAAGCTCTGCTTCAATCGAAGCAGAGTGCATTATAGCACCTTCCTTTTTCATTTTCAAGCCTCTTTTAAAGGTTTTTTCGAAAGAATCTTTTCTTTCGGAACGACGGCGCCATTCGTCCCGCTTGTTATTTGTGTCTTTCTGTGATACACTCTCTGATAACAAGAGAGGTATGCTTATGTTTTTTCTGTTTAATCTTTTTAATCCAATCCTGATAGCGGCTGCCGTGGTCCCGGCTTTGTTCCTGATGTACAAGATTTATAAGGCAGACCGCCTGGAGCCGGAATCGCCCCGGACGTTGCTCGGGCTGGCGGGCCTTGGCGTCGTTTCTACAGTTGTTGCCATGATCCTGGAAAATATCGGCGGGACAGTCGTATCCCGTCTGTTCGGCCATTCATCCGCTTATGAGCTTATCTTCTATTTCATTGTTGTTGCCCTTTCCGAAGAAGGCGCCAAGTATTTCTTCCTTCGCCGGCGCACCTGGTTTTCCAATCAATTCAACTGTCAGTTCGACGGGGTCGTCTATGCGGTTTTTGTGAGTCTCGGCTTCGCGCTGGCCGAAAACGTCGGCTACGTGATGCGTTTCGGTCTTGGCACTGCCCTGGCCCGCGCCGTGACGGCCATTCCCGGCCATGCCTGTTTCGGTGTCTTTATGGGTGCCTTTTACGGGATTGCCAAACGCTATGACAATTTCGGCTACCCTGAAAAAAGCAGCCGCATGAGCGTACTTGCTCTGCTGCTGCCTGCTCTGCTGCATGGGACCTATGACTATATTGCGACCCGCTCCGGCGGCGGCGGAACGCTGATCTTTGTAATCTTCATTGCCGCCATGTTTCTGGCCGCTTTCAAGCTGGTCCAGGATCTGTCCGGCCGCGACCGCTATATTTACTGAATAGGCTCAGATTTTTGTCTGGATATAGCTGAGAACACTTCCCAGGATGCCCAGTCCGCCAAGGATCGCTGAAATGATCAGCATCAGGACCAACGCGCAGAAGAAACTGCGGGCAAAATTCCGGCGGTTGATGTTGGCATCGCTTAAAGAAAAGATGATCAGGCAGATCAGTCCGACCAGCGGGATGCTGAAAAGGATCGTGTATCCGAAATAAGCCCAGGCACTTAAGGGGCGGAACCGTTCCGGTCCGCTGTAGCCATATTTATCCATCGTTATCCTCCCTTCTTGAAAGCACTTGCTTTCCTATGCAATTTGCACCAGTTTGCAGATCATATACCGCCGGCCGTCTTCCACCTGATAGGCGCAGGTATAAAGGCAGATCAGCTTGTCCCCGTACTCAACCGTGACACCCGTATCGTACTGGGCTCTTTTCTGGTAAGATGCCACCGCCTCGTTAAACGCCGCTTCATTGTCAAAGTTCAAAATGATCTTCTCCTGTGTATCCGTATAGACAGAAGCTACGATCTGCAGCTCATAAATTGCCGTCGGCGTATACAGGCGCAGCACCGGATTTTCCAGATAATAATTGTAAGAATCATACTGGTCCAGCTTGCCGAACATGGTCTTGTTCCGCATCTTGTGACCGTAGATAATGGTTACGTCATCCTCCAGGAAATTGTTCCGATAATCCGCAAACAGAGTGCCGGCAAAATTCCAGGTGCCGTCCAGCAGCCGATGCAGATAGTAGCTGTTGTTGGTTCCCTGCGCGATCGGCAGATTGATCTCGCCGTTCTGTCCGTAGAGCCAGCCGATCACATCTTCATTTTTGGCTTTGAGCGCGTCAAAATTAATTGCCAGCCAGGGAAGATTGCCCTGCGGGGCAGGATACGTCACCGGCGGTTCCGTAGGGAGGGGCGGTGCTGTTGTTTCTTCAGGAACATTTTCCTTCGTTGCAACCGGCTGGGTGGCCGGAACACTTTCCCCTTCAGGCAAGGTTGCCGGAACGGCCGGTTCCGTTATGGTCGGGATGGTGCTTTCCGGAACGGAAGGCAATGTCTCTGCGGCTTTTGTGAAAACAGGCGGTCCGTCCAGGACCTGTACCACATCTTTTCCAAGATCCGCATACATGGCATCTGCCTTGCGGTATTCTATCAGTTTACTGACGACCTGATAGCCGGAGAACAGCATAATGGCAACAAGAAGGATCAGGGCGATATTGTAGATCCCGATCGTCCTTCTCTTTTTCTTTTTGGCCTCATTGTCCTTCCGGCTTTTATGTTCCTTGCCCTGCACGTTGTGATCGGCAGTGCTGTTTTGTATCGTTTCCATCTCTTCCGACATCTTTATTGACTCTCCTGAAAAGCACAAAGGATCTGCATAAAATCGCAAGCATAAGATATCACATTTTGTTTGCCTTGTCCAGCGTGTTGGCATCCTGGCGCACATTCTCCGCCATCGGCAGGGCAACAAAGCGTTTATGAACGGTCGAATACAGATAGACCTCTGCCACCACCTGGTCGGTGGCCTGTTGCAGCGCTCTTTGATAATACATAAGCTGCACGCGATACCGCTGGACCAGTTCTTCAAGGCGGCTGACCCGGTCTGTTTTATAGTCGATCAGGATCAGCTTGCCCGCCTCTTCAAAATACATGTCTATGATGCCCTGAAGCAGAACGGTCTCGGTCAGCCGGCTGTCCGGGTCGATTTCCGCATACGGGACGCCCAGGATAAACGGTTTTTCCCGGTACAGCTTCCCTTTGGCAGCGGCTGCCAGGGCCCGCTTCCCCAGAGAGCTCCGGAAGAAAGCGGCAGCCGCCTCTGCATCCAGCGTCGCACTCTCCTCGGCACTGAAGATTCCCTTCTCCTGCGCCTGGCGGATATACGCACGGATCTCTTCCGTATCACCTGTCATGTCAGGCGGCAGATGCTCCATCAGCTTATGGAAGGCCGTTCCCTTTTGAGCCGCACTCAGAACATCCTCACCCATTTCCGGACTGTCGGATTGGAAAAGCCTTCCGGCCGGGACACTGCCGGCCGATGCTCTGCCTTTCGTTTCTGTCTTTCCCACCGCAGAGGGTTCCTGCTTCTTCAATTCAGAGACCGAAAGGCTGAGTTTGGGAATGGATCCGTGCGGATACTTCCAGTCCAGCCTGGCTTTCAGGTCTGCTTTGAGGACGGGATCTGAGGTCTCGGCGAGTGTTTTCCACCGTTTCGTCTGCCCCTCAAGCGCCATCTCGGCCGGTCCCGGGATCTCTTCCGGCGTAAAGAATTCCCACTGCATGCCCAGCTCATCGCCCTGTCCGCGGCACTGCAGCAGCCAGTCCAGAAAACTGGCGGCATCTTCCGGCGCTTTATCCGCCTGTTTGCGGGTCGCTTCCTCCGGCTCGTCCTTCATACTGCCAACCAGGATCAATTGTTCTTCGGCGCGCGTCATGCCTACATACAGCAGCCGCAGCTCTTCCGCCCGGCCGTCCCGCCGCAGCTCCTCGCTGACAAAACGGCGCCAGAGATTGCCGCATTTCATATAGGCTTCCCGGTCGCTGCTCAAAAGCGCCATGCCGTAGGAAGAATGGATCAGCGCCCAGGAGCCAAGATCCGTCTCATTGAACTGCTTGCCGAGTCCGGCCAGGAAGACCACGGGATATTCCAGGCCTTTGCTGGAATGCAGTGTCCCGATCCGCACAACATCGGAGCCGTCGGACAGGAGCGGAGCCTCTCCGACATCCAGCTGCAGATCCTTCTGCCGTTCCACGTAACGCAGGAACTGATGCAGGCCCCGGTAGGAGCTTTCCTCATAAGAGGCGGCCATCTCCTTTAACTGTCTGACGTTGGCCAGGCGGACGGTGCCGGAAGGCATGGCCTGCAGATACAGGTCGTATCCGCTTTCTTCCAGCAAAAGATCCAAAAGCTCCGGGACGCGGCAGTAACCCGCTTTGGTACGCCACAGCTCCAGTTTTTCCCGGAATATGCCAATGCGGCCATCCGCGCTTTCGGCCGGCAGAGACCAAACCCGCTCATACAGGCTGCTGCCCGCCTCGGCCGGGCTTTCCGGCAAAGACAGGGCCAGCTCTTCTTCGGTAAATCCGCCAATGGGCGAAAGCATAACCGCCGCCAGCGGAATATCCTGGCGCGGATTATCCAGGACCGTTAAGAGGGAAAGCAGGGTCTGCACCTCCAGGGTGTCGTAAAAGCCCTTGTTTTCCTGCGCCACGGCAGGGATCCCGTAGCTTTTCAGGGCTGCCGCAAAAGCAGCTCCATTTTTTAAGCTCCGGCTCAGGATCACAATATCCCGATAGCACAGGTCCCGTGTTCCCATGCTGCCATCCGGCAGTTTCGTCCGGACACGGACCTTTTCATCCATCATTTTCCGGATCGTATAGGCGATCAGCCGCCCCTCATCTTTTAAGCGTCTGGCGGCACTCTCTCCTGAGCTGAGCAGCAGGACACGGGGCTTGGGATCCGGTCCCTCAAACTGCGCCGCGGGATTCAATGCGGTTTCGCTATCGTAATCCACCCCGCCGAATGAAAGGCTCATCAGACGGCCAAACAAACGGTTCGCGCTCTGAAGAACACTGGCGCGGGAGCGAAAATTATCACGCAGGAGGATCTTTCGGTGCCGGTCCGACTCGTTTTCAGAAAACGCAGCATATTTTTTCATGAAAATGCCGGGTTCTGCCCGTCTGAAGCGGTAGATGCTCTGCTTGACATCGCCAACCATAAACAGGTTCGGGCGGCCGGCTTCTTCACCTGAAAGGCCTCTCAGAATATATTCCTGAACCTGATTGATATCCTGATATTCATCCACGATGATCTCGTCAATGCCCTGCTGCAGCTCACGGGCCAGGTCCGTCGGAACCGGCGCCCCCTCCGCATCGTCGCGGATCAGGAGCCGAAGCGCGTAGTGCTCCATATCCATAAAGCTCGCGATCCCCCGCTCGCGGCAGGCGGCATCCAGTTTTTTTGAGAAGCTCTGCGCGAGACTGATCAGCGCACGAAGTGGCGCCTCGGTCAGCTTCAGGAGCCGGAGCTCTTCCTCCGGAGGCACAAAAGGCGGTTTGCGCAGCGGCGCCAGCAGGCTGTAATACCCTCCGCTGCTGGGCGTCCCGCGGATCTCCTTTATCTCTTCATAGGCAGGATCCGCTTTAAGATCCTTCCGGTTCAGGGAAGGCGCCCGGAAGTCTTTTAAAGCGTCCCGCAGTGCAAAATAATCTTCTGCTTCTTCCCATGTACGGCTTAAACGGCGTTCCTCTCTGAGCTGGGTCAGAAAGGCAGCATGCTCTGCCTCGTTTTCTTCCAGCTCCCGGATCAGTTTATCCTGTTTTTCAGCCAGTTTTTGAACGGCCAGGCGCATTTTTTCCGTCAGAGCCCGCATCCAGAAACTGTCCTTCAGTTCCTGAACCGTTTCAGGGAAATGCGGTGCGGCACCGGCCAGCCAGCGCTCCGGGAAGGGCGCGTTCTGCGCCGAATCGTATAAGCTAAGGACCTCCTCTATAATACTTTCATGGTCCTTCTCGCTGCTGTACCCGTCTAAAAGCGCGTAAAAATCCGCCGAACCTTCCTGGTAAGCCTCCTCCAGGACTTCATCCATCAGGTCCCGCGAGAGAAGCTTTAATTCCGCTTCCTCTGCGATCCTGAGGTCCGGGGAAATCCCCTCCAGCATCTGGAAATATGAGCGGACCAGGCGCTGGCACAGACTGTCAATGGTGGAGATCCTGGCCTGCCCCAAAAGAGCCAGCTGATGCCGCAGATGTCTGTTTTCAGGCTCTTGCCGCAGCGCCGCCTCCAGTGAAACACGCAGTCTTTCCCGCATCTCTCCGGCCGCTGCCCGGGTATATGTCACGATGATCAGGCGTCCCAGATCCCCGCCTTCCCGGATCCGTTCCACCACATGGGCGATCAGCGTACTGGTTTTACCGCTGCCGGCGGCCGCCGAAACCAGGAGGGAGCCGTTTCTGTGATCCACGATCTTCTGCTGTTTTTCAGTGAATCCCATCTTCCGCCTCCTTTTCTGCCTGCAGATACGCTTCCGCCGTAAGCTTCGGGACCTCGCGCGTCGTAAAGTTCTCGTTTTTCCGGTCACACAGTTCCGTATAGGGGCAGAAATCGCAGTGCAGGCGCTCGTCGCCGCTCTCTACCGGGCTGGCTTCGATCTTCCCTGCCAGGATCTCTTCTCCCAATTCTTTCATTGTTCGGCAAATACCTCGGCCAAGCAGCTCCAGTCCGCTGCTGCCGGGCGAAAAGGCGCGGCTCCCGCCACTGTCCGTATCAGAAGAAACAGACAGCACCTCGCCTGCCGTCAGCCCGGACAGGCGGAAGTTCTTCTCTGCCGCTTCCTCTCTGTCTTCGGTCTTTTTCCATTCCCGCAGCCAGTTTTCTTTCAGGATCGCATAGTAGAGTCCGCCCGGCAGGATCGTGCGTCCGGGCTCTTTCTGGCGCAGGATCCGAAGCGCCGCAGTCAGATAAGCCCCCAGCTGCAGCTGCGTGCCGAGCGTCATCTCGCCAAAATCCAGTTTTTTATTGCCTGTCTTATAATCTATGATCCGAAGGTACGTCCTGCCCTGATCTTCGTAAAGATCAAGCCGGTCGATGGTTCCCTGGAGTCTTAATTCTCCCTTGTCTTTTAAAGGGATCGTGAGGGCGCTTGTGGGGTCCGGCCCGAAATGCAGCTCAAAAGCATGCGGCCGGAAGCCGTTCTCCTCTTCCCAGCGCCCCATCACCTTCAGATAACGCATAAAAGAGCGTTCCCAGCGCGACAACAAATACGGCGCATTGATATTTTCGGCAAAATCAGGATTTCCTGCTTCTGCTGCCGCCAGCGCCTCGTGGATCCGCTTTCGGCAGTCTTCCTCGGACAGCTCCGCGATCCGGACGCCGTCCTTTGTCAGTCCCTTTAGCAGCGTCTCCATGACCAGATGGAAAAATGTTCCGTGGTCCCGGCTTTCCCACTTATATTCATCCCGTTCATTCAAAAGCAGTCCGTACCGAAGGAAATGCTTGTAGGGACAGGCCGCAAAGCTCTCCAGCCTCGTTACGCTCCCGATCAGGTTTTCCCCGAACAGTGCTCTTGCCGTATCCGCCGAAAGGCGGGCCGGTTCAAAGCGGTAGCCTGATCCCCTCTCGATTCTGTCCAGTGCGGTTTTGACCCCCGCATCCTCTTCCTCACGCAACAGGGTATAGAGGGACGCCCAGGCAGGGCTACCCTCCCGAAAATGGATGGCCAGGGCCCGCAGCGCGGCTGCCCGGAAAGAAAGCCGCCTCGGATCTGCGACACCGCCCTCCTGCTCCCGCAGCAGCGGGAAAATCCGCCTGACGTCCGAGATCAGGGAGGCGGGCTGCCTGGCCTTGCGACTGCTGTCCATGCGGGAAAAGCTTAAATCCATGCTTTCCCGGGGAAGACTCAGTAAGTTATGTAAATAGAATCGCTCTTCAAACAGGGCGCGTTCGTCGGTATAGGCGGCCGCTTCCTCGCTGGCCAGCAGTCTTCTTTCCTCGTCGGTCAGAAGCCCGCCTCCGCTTCGCGGTTTCGGCAGAAGGTCTGCATTCATTCCAAGAAAGATCAAATGGCGAATGGCCCCGAAGCGGCTGCGTTCGGGCTCGCCGATCACCAGTTGATCCGACGACTGCGGAAGCTTGCCGACACTGAGCGCCGAAAGACCGGTCTTCAGCATATCCGTCATTTCGGCTCGGCTTACCTTCTGCTCTCCGAAAAGCTGCTCCACAGAGCTTAAAAACTCGGTGATCGCCTCCGGTGCCTCCTCCCAGACCTGTGCCTTTGCCTCCTGCCCTGCCTCCCGCAGCAAAGCAGCCTGCAGGGACAGGACCTCCGGGATGGCCGGATCATTTAACAGCTTTAACAGCTCGCGGGCGATATCCGCTGCAGCAAAGCGGCCGCGCGAAAGCATCTCGCGAAGGGCGGCAAGCGGCGCCAGCGCTTTTTCCCGAAGCGCATTCAGAGCAGCCAGTTCATTTTCCGCTCTGAGCGACCAATCTTCCTTCTTTTCGCCCGGCCGGCGCGCCGGCGGTTTTGTATATGTTTCTTCCAGCCGTTTTCCACCCCGGATCCCGGCACTCAGAAGGTAGTTTTCCAGAATATCGCTTTCCTCCCGCTGCAAAGGTCCGAGCGGATTTTTGACATAGCGAAGAAAAGCATCCCGGTCCCGGCTGCTCACACTCTCCCACGCATCCTCTATGAGACCGATCAGCGGATGGCCGCTTAAGGGCTCCCTACGGTCCGTAAAGCAGGGGATCTCCGCTTCTTTGAGGACCTTTTCCAGCCTGGGGACATAGATTTCCGGATCGCTTACAATGACAGCGATATCCCGGTACCGAAGTCCCTTTTGAGCCAGTTCACGAATGCGGGCCGCCGCCCACTCCGCCTCTTCCTCCGGACTGTCCGAAGCAAAGAGTTTGATGCGCTGCGGAACCTCCTCCCACAGCGCCGGTGAGGGCTGCATGAGGGTTTCCGAAAGGAAGGCCAGCTCAGCTGGACGCGGCGGCGCCTTGTAGGCGTATTGTTCGATCTCACTCTTTAAGCCCAGACGTTCTGCGATCCGCTTCAGGCGCCAGATCGTCTCCTGGCTCATGGCATAGAGCTCATCCCGCTGCCGTCCTTCCGCCTTGAACCAGGCATCCGGATCTTCTTTTTCCGGCAGTGTTAAGGCGATCCTTGTGTTCCGGGCCCGCCCCATCAGGATCTCCAGGATCCGGTACTGGACACCGGTAAAGCCGGTAAAGCCGTCCAGATACAGCGTTTCCACGCGTCCGATGGAGGATCCGGGAAGCAATTTCAGAAAATACGGCAGTTTTTCTTCCGCCGTCAGCCGGTTGCCCAGACGTTTCTGATAGCTGGCAAACAGGCAGGTCAGATCCGCCAGTTTTTGCTGCAGCAGCTGCGGCACCCCGTCTTCTTTTGCCTTTTCTGCCAGAGATACCGGATCGATTCCGTTCATCTCCCATTCTGCGAAAAGGCTTCCCAGGCGCGCGGCAAAAGCCGGGCGCAGTGCCTGCCGCCCGTAAACCGTAAGATCCGGCAGGACATCGCGGATGGCCAGCGCCAGGATCATTTTTTTTGTAATATCCGATACGATACGGGTCGGATCGACCCCGAATTCACGAAAGGCTCTCGCTGCCAGACGATCAAAGCTGAGCGCCTCGATATTGATCAGCGCATGGCGGGGGTGCCGCAGGATCAGCAGCCGCTGCGCGGAAAGACAGAACTGCTCCGGAACGAGCAGCAGATAGTTTTTATCCGGATTCGCCAGGGCCTGCTCCACGATCTCACTGATCAGCTCAGAGCTTTTGCCGCTGCCGGACCCGCCCAGAAGAAAATGCAGTGCCATAGGCTCAACCCTTAATCCAGCAGGAATCGCGCCAGGATGATATTGCTGACATCGATCCCCGCATCCGTCAGCCAGATCCTTCCGCCGGCCTGTTCGACCAGGTCCTGACGGTACAGCTCCAGCAGCTCTTTTTCATACTGTTTCGGGAAGGGTTTTCCGAAGCGTTTCTGGAAATCCTCGCGCGAAACGCCGCGTGCGGTGCGGAGGCCCAGGAACATATACTCTTCCATGGCCTCCTTTTCGCTCTGCGGCGCCATGGCCCGGAAGCGCTGATACGCGGTCCGGGAAGCCTCGGGATATTCCTCCTTCCCGGCCGGGTTCGAAAAACGCCGGCCCTGCAGATAGGACGCCGCCGCCTGTCCGAAGCCGACATAGTCCCCCAGGGTCCAGTACGTCATATTGTGACGGCTCTCAAAGCCTTTTTTGGCATAGTTTGAAAACTCGTAGCGCCGGTAGCCCTGTGAGCCCAGGTATTCTTTGGTAAAGTGATACATAGCCCGGTCAAGTTCTTCCCCGGGCAGATCCAGCCGTCCGATCCGGCCCTCTCCGTACCGCTCGTAAAACGGGGTCCCCTCTTCAATACTGAGTGAATACGCCGAGATATGCTCCGGCTTTAAGGCCGCCACCGTTTCCAGCGTTTTTTTCCATTTCCCCATGGTCTGTTTGGGCAGGGCGCTCATAAGATCCACGTTGATATTGGTAAAGCCGGCCTGTCTGGCCATTTCATAGCTTTCCAGGAAATCCTCATAGCTGTGGATGCGCCCCAAAAGCTTCAGCTCCGACTCATGAATGCTCTGCAGGCCCAGGCTCAGGCGGTTTACGCCGGCCTTCCGGTACGTGACCAGCTTTTCCGCATCCAGCGTTCCGGGATTGGCCTCCAGCGTGATCTCGGGCGTTTCCGAAAACTCGTACTGCTTGCGCAGCTGGTTCAGGATCTGACTGATATAAAACGGGGCAACAAAAGACGGCGTTCCCCCGCCGAAAAAGACGGTTTCCACCCGGTACAGGGAGCTGATGGCCTCAAAACTGCGGATCTCCTTGGTCAGAAGCCGCATATAGGCAGCGATCTCCTCCTTCCCGGCCGGGCCGGAGGCAAAATCGCAGTATAAGCATTTTTGTGCGCAGAATGGCAGATGGATATAGACCGACAAAGATCTTTTCTTCATACCGCCGCTCCTTTCTTCTTCCTTTCCGGATCCCGGCTGCTTAATCGTCCTGATCCAGCTTCAGCACGCTCATGAAAGCTTTCTGCGGAACTTCTACGTTGCCGATCTGACGCATCCGCTTCTTGCCCTCTTTCTGTTTTTCCAAAAGCTTCTTCTTCCGCGTGATATCGCCGCCGTAGCACTTGGCTAAAACGTCCTTGCGGACTGCCTTGACCGTCTCCCGGGCAATGATCTTGCTGCCGATAGCCGCCTGGATGGGGATCTCAAAGAGGTGCCGCGGGATCTCTTCCTTCAGACGTTCGCACATTTTCCGGCCGCGTTCATAGGCGGTCGACTCGTGAACGATAAAGCTTAAGGCATCCACTTCTTCCCGGTTGATCAGAATATCCAGCTTGACCAGGTCAGACCGAACATATCCTTTCAGGGAATAATCCAGCGATGCGTAGCCGCGTGAGCGGGATTTTAACGCATCAAAGAAATCGTAAATGATCTCATTCAAGGGAAGGGTATACTTCAGAAGGGCCCTTGTGGTCTCAATATATTCGGTCCCCTCATAAACACCGCGTCTCTCCTGACACAGCTTCATGATCGGTCCGATGAATTCCGTTGTAACCATGATCTCGGCCGACACGACCGGCTCTTCCATGTAGTCGATCAGCGTCGGATCCGGCATATTGGTCGGGTTGGAAAGATCGATGCACTCTCCCTTTAGCGTATGGACTTTATACACGACGCTGGGGGCTGTCGTGACCAGATCCAGGTTGTATTCGCGTTCCAGCCGTTCCTGGATGATCTCCAGATGCAGCCGTCCCAGGAAACCGCAGCGGAAGCCAAAGCCAAGCGCCACGGACGTTTCCGGCTCGTAGGTGAGGGATGCATCGTTTAACTGCAGCCGCTCCAGGGCATCCCGCAGATCCGGATATTTGGCACCGTCGGCCGGATACATGCCGCAGAATACCATGGACTGTACTTTTTTATACCCGGGCAGCGCCTCTTCGCAGGGGCGGGCCGCCTCGGTGATGGTATCACCCACACGAGTGTCTTTTACATTTTTTATGCTGGCCGTGAGGTACCCGACCATCCCGGCAGAGAGCTCTTCACAGGGAATGAGCTGCCCGGCCCCGAAGGTCCCCACCTCCACGACATCATACGCAGCCCCGCTGGCCATGAGTTTGACGCGGCTGTCCTTCCGGACACGGCCGTCCATCACACGGAAGAAAACCACGACCCCGCGGTAGCTGTCATAAAAAGAGTCAAAGATCAGAGCCTTGAGCGGTTTTTCGGGATCGCCCTTCGGTGCCGGCAGCTTATGCACGATAGCCTCCAGGACCTGATCGATATTGATGCCGTTCTTGGCAGAGATGAGCGGCGCATCGTGCGCCTCCAGACCGATCACGTCTTCGATCTCCTCGATCACCCGGTCGGGATCCGCACTCGGCAGATCGATTTTGTTGATCACGGGGATGACTTCCAGATCATTGTCCAGGGCCAGATACACATTGGCCAGGGTCTGTGCTTCGATCCCCTGCGCAGCGTCCACGACCAATAACGCCCCGTCACAGGCTGCCAGACTGCGTGAAACTTCATAGTTAAAGTCCACGTGGCCGGGTGTATCGATCAGGTTCAGAATGTACTCCTCCCCGTTTTTCGCCTTATAAATGGTCCGAACGGCCTGAGCCTTGATGGTGATGCCGCGCTCGCGCTCCAGATCCATGTTGTCCAGGATCTGTTCCTGCATCTCACGCGCCGTCAGCAGTCCGGTCTGCTCAATGATCCGGTCCGCCAGCGTGGACTTGCCGTGGTCGATATGGGCTATGATGCTGAAATTTCTGATATGGTCCTGAGGAATCGTCATATTTTTCTCCGCAAAAGATCCTGAAGCAGTCTGATATTTTCCTTGGCCAACGGCAGTTCGCCAGCCTGTTCTTTCTTTACGATCTCCACGATCCGGTCATTGACCGGTGTCGGCACCCCTGTCTTTTTGCCCCAGGCGCAGACCACGCCGTTGATGGCTTCCACTTCACAGGGTTTTCCCTTCTTCAGGTCCTGAAGCATGGACGGTTCGATCAGGCTGTGCTTTTTCATGGCGATCGGCATCAGGAAGGAGGCAAAGGCCTTTTTCAGTCCGTTGGTATAGTAAAACAGCTTTGTGATGTCTTTTCCCTGCACCGGGGCGAACACGGCTCCCGCCGCATGGCCCACGTCGATGCATTCCTTGAGGCAGGCCAGGGCGTAAGGGCGGACGTCCTTATCTTCTGCCACATCCCCGAAGCGCCCGCCGATGACCGTCCCGAGGCCCGAAAAGGTCGCATTGATCAGCAGTTTGGACCAGCGGACCCCCAGAAGGTTATCTTCTATATCCACCGGACACATCTTCTCCAAAAGCGATCGGACCAGGGCAAGCTGTTCATCGCTGATGCCTTTCATGCGTCCCATATGGAAGGACATGCTGGCCGGATCCGAGGTAAGCTTGCATTCGCCCGGTGCGGTCAGCGTTGCGCCCCACTCCACGACGCAGCCGATCGTACGCTCGGTCCCGATGATCTGTGCGATCTCCGGCTCGGGGATCCCGTTTTGCAGCGTCACCAGAACGCTCTTTTCATGCAGGTACGGTAAAAGCCGCGTAACCACGTCCCTGTTCTGCAGCTGTTTTGTCATGAGGAAGATGACGTCGTAAAGACCGCTCATCTGTTCCGGCAGGATCGCCTTCACGGGGACCGTCATGGATACGGTTCCGCGAATCACAGCACCTTTTTCATTCAATGCTTCCACGTGGGCCCGGTTGCGGTTCACCAGTTCGACGTCCACCCCGCCCTTTGTCATATATGCACCCAGGACCGTTCCGAGGGAGCCGGCACCGTAGATGGCACATTTCATACTGTTCTGCCTCCTGTTTTCGGCTGCAGGCGCATATCATTCTGCCACAGCCGGTGTTAGATTTTTAAAGGTCCTTCCGTTTCGGGATCTTTCAGTTCTTTCCTTCGCTCTCCCCGGCGATCGCCTTGGGGACGTAAGCCCGGATATGGATCCCGTTTTCTTCGTAGCTTTCCTCCAGGACAGAGCCGTACCGTCGGATCCGGGCGGCTGCGGCCGCGTCCGCGTAAGGAAGGATCCGGTCAATATAAACCTTCTGGTCCTGCAGGACCCGGGAGATCAGCGCCTTCAGGTCCTCCAGCCCTTCTTTCTTCAGGGCGGAGATCCGGACCGTTTCATCGGCCTGGGAATCGTAAAGCATGGCGTCGCCCAAAGGCCGGTCACACTTATTGAAAACGGTGATGATGGGCTGGTCCTCCACGCCCAGATCCCGCAGCGTCTGATAGACGGTCTCCATCTGTGACTTCATGCGCGGGCCGGAAGCATCCACCACATGCAGGATCAGATCCGCATACTTGGCCTCCTCCAGCGTACTTTTGAACGCTTCGATCAGGTGATGCGGGAGCTTCCGGATAAAGCCGACGGTGTCTGTGAGGAGGATCTCCTCTCCCCCCGGCAGCGCGAGCATGCGGGTCGTTGGATCCAGGGTCGCAAAGAGTTTGTCCTCCGCCAGGATCCCCGCGCCGGTCAGCGTATTGAGCAGCGTGGATTTCCCCGCGTTCGTATAGCCGACGATCGCCGCCACAGGCACGGTGCCAAAGCGCCGCTTTTCCCGCTGCTGTTCCCGGTGCCGCACGACTTCTTCCAGTTCAGCCTTCAGAACGCCGATCCGCCGGTGGATCGCCCGTCGGTCGGTCTCCAGCTTGCTTTCACCGGGTCCGCGCGTCCCGATCCCGCCGCCCAGACGGGACAGACTCACGCCCCGTCCGGTCAGTCTGGTGGCCCTGTAGCGCAGCTGCGCCAGTTCCACCTGGATCCGGCCTTCATGGGTCGCCGCCCGTCCGGCAAATATATCCAGGATCAGAAGCGAGCGGTCCAGCACTTTCGTCTCCAGAAGATCCGAAAGATTGCGCATCTGCGCCGGCGTCAGTTCATCGTCGCATACGATTCCGTCCGCGTCCAGCGCTTCGATCCGTTCCTTTAGTTCTTTGATGCGGCCGCTTCCCAGGTAGGTCCCCGGATGCGGCTGCTCGCGGGACTGCAGGAAAAGCTCCAGCGTGAAAGCCCCGGCCGTATCGGCCAGCTCTTCCAGCTCTTCCAGAGACGCTATCGCTTCGTCAACGTCTTCCTGCGCGATCCCGACCAGGATCAGCTTTTCCTGTTTTTCTTTTGTATCTATCATCGTGAACTTAACTCCACCAAGGCCAGCTCAACGGCCATGTCATCTTTCAGGTTGCCGCTTTTTACGGCATAATCCAGGTCCGCGCAGCGTTCCAGGCGCCGCTCCCACTCACGGAAGGAGAAGGCTCTGGCCTGTCTGGCATACTTGCCCACCGCAAAGGAACGGATTCCCAGCTCCTCCGCAATGGCCGCCGCCGGAAGGCCTCTGGCATCCAGCTCCTTCACCGAAAGGATCCGCTGGACCTGCTGGGTGATCAGATACAGGATCCTGGCCGGCGGCTCCCGAAGGGTTCTCAGATCTTCATACAGAAGATACGCCTCCCGCGGCCGTCCCAGAAGGACAGCATCGATCATATCAAAGATCCGCCCCTGGATATTCACGCTGGTGATCGCTTCCACGTCCTCCTGCGTGACCTGTTTTTTGTCCAGGGTATAGGCTAAGAGCTTATCTTTTTCCGTCATCAGGTTTTCCAGCTCATCGCCGCAGCGCTCCAGGAGCAGATCCAGGGCATCCGGCGTGATCTGACGGCCTTCCTGCCGGAACAAAGCGGCCGCCGAGCGACGCATTTCCGCCTCTGAGAGGAAAGCGCATTCCGCAACGTATCCGTTTCGTTCAAATGCTTTATAGAGCTTTGAGCGCTTGTCCGCCTCCTCTTCCACCATGACGAGAACCGTCTCCGGCGGAAGCTCCGGGATCAGAGCCGCCAGCTCTTCTCCCCCTTTTTTGACCAGTCCGGTATTTTCCAGAACGATCAGCCGCCGTTCGGCAAAAAAGGGCACCGTCTGCGCGATGTCCCGAATCTCAGAAAGATCGATCCGGCCTTCGCGGTAGGTGTAATTCATGTCATCTCCGCCTGTCAGCGCTTTCTGCAGCGCCTTTTTCGCCTGACGCCGCAGATAAGCCTCCGGTCCCCATATCAGGTAGGCCGGCTCAAAAGCCCGATCCGCTATATCTTTTTTAAGCTTCTTCATATGCTTTGACTTTGACTTTGCAGTCAGAGCCATAGTCGGCCAGAATAAAGCTGCTGCTTCCGTCCGACCCTGTTTTTTGCTGTTTTCCCTGCAGTTTCCGGATCAGCAGTTTGACGGCTTTATCTGCATCGGGCGCGTCTATCACCTGAGACAGGATATAATCCCGGATCTCTGTCTTGTCCTCCCGGCTGAGCTTTCCTTTCGGTGCACTGACCTGAGCCTCAAATCGATAATTCATGCCTGTCTCCCTTATCTGCCTTCCAGTTCCTTTTGTGCCATCGTCAGTAGTTCGTCTTCTTCCGTTTCCGGATCATCCGCTCCGGCTATATCCGGTGCAATGCCGACGCCGTGGAAATCTCTGCCGTTCGGCGAGTAATAGTGTGCAATGGTCGTCTTTAAGCCGCCGCCGTCGCTCAGCGTGAAAAAGCTCTGAACGATCCCCTTGCCGTAGCTCTGTTCTCCCATGATCACCGCCCGGCTGTAGTCCTGCATGATACCGGTCATGACTTCGGAGGCGCTGGCGGAATAGCCGTTGATCAGAAGGACCATATCGCCATCAAAGATAGCCCGGGTCCGGGACCGTTCCGTATAAACCTCTCCGTTGATATAATCCATGCGGAAGATCAGAAGACCGCTCTTTACGAAGAAATCGGAGATTTCCAGCACGCTGGTGAGCAGTCCGCCGGGATTGTTCCGCAGGTCAAAGACCAGCTTCTTCATGCCCTGTTTGGCAAGATCCGTCAATGCGGCCTTTACCTGCTGGACCGAGACTTCATCAAATTCCGTCAACTGGATATAGCCGATGCTGTCACTCAACATCCGGTAATAAACGGTATCGACCTGCACCTGGCGGCGTTCACAGGTCAGTGTCAGCGTCTCACCGGAGCTCTTCCGGCGCACGGTGATTTCCACCGTGGTGCCTTCTTCGCCCCGCACGTAGGTCACGATCTCGTCCAGCTGCATCTGCGTTACATCCGTGCCGTCTACGGCAACGAAAACATCGCCGACCTCCATTCCGGCTTCCAGCGCAGGAGAATTGCTGAAGACCGTAATGACTTCACTTTCCATCGTTTCCCGGTTCTGGCTGATCTGAACCCCGATCCCGCAGTACGAGCCGGAGGAGGATTCCATCATGTCATCCCACTCCTCCTGCGTCAGATAGGCGGAATACACATCGCCGCTACCGGCTACAAAGCCCCGGTAAGCGGCATCTTCGCAGACAAGATTGTCAAAGCTGCCGGGCTCGCAGCGCATCTCGACCATCTCACTGATCTCGCCCAGTCGGTTCAGAAACTCGGAATCCGCCCGGGGAATGATCAGATCCGACGGCGCATACTCCGGCACGGCATCGCGGTAATCGTCCCAGTTTTCACCGGCTGCCTCCACGTAGGCGCGCATCGCTTCCTCATGCATGACCTCGAGATCGTAGTCCAGCACCTGATTCTGCACAAAGACCTGTTCGATCTCTCCCATACGGTCCAAAAACGCACTGAAATTGCGGTTGATGACCCGGGCCTCCCCCGATTCGCCGCTGGAAATAACACCGGGTGTAGGGCCGGGATCCACGGTCGGGGCAGGCGCCACCGTCACGACTGGAGCCGCTGTCGGTTCCGGCGCCTTCTGTCTGGCTGCGATCGCCTGGATCAGGGAATAGATCCCGTAGACGCCCAGGCCGCCAATGACAAGCACCAGCACTATGACCGGCAGAACATTTTTCCAAAAACTCGTTTTTCTTCCGTCTTCCATGATTCTTTACGCCTTCAGATGCTTTTTGATGGAGAAGAAGCTGCCGGCCAGACCGATCCCGACGCCCAGCGCCACCGATACCGGACCGATAAAGCGGAACACTTCCTCCCGGGAAATAAAGCCGAAAATATTGACCAGGTTCGTATATTGCTCACGGATCCGGTCTACGACCGCCGGATAGCCGAACCAGGTGATGATCAGCGGGATCGCAGCGCCCACGACGCCGATGAAAAGCCCTTCCACGATCAGCGGACCGCGGATGAAGCCGTTGGACGCCCCGATATACCGCATGATATGGATCTCCTGCGAACGCATGGAAATGGTCAGGGCAATGCTGTTGCTGATCAGGCTCACGGCGACCACTAACAGCACGACCAGAATGGCTATGGTTCCCGTGCGGAGCACCGCGGCCACGTTGCTTAAACCTTCCGCAACGACATTGCTGTAATTGACCAGGCGGACGCCCTTGATGGATTTCGCGTATTCCACGAAATCCATCTGATTGCTGATATCTTTCAGAAACACCTCATAGGAGGCGGAATTCGCGAGGGGGTTGTTTTCCGAGTACCCGTCCGCCAGGTGTTCGTTCCCGGCGAAGTAGATCTTTTTGTAATTCTCCCAGGCTTCCTCTGCCGAGGTAAATTTCATGCGCTGGATGTCGTCATACTTTCCGATTTCCTCGCCGACCGCCTTGATCTCCTCCTCCGTCATGCCTTCATTGAAGAAGATCGTCACCCCGACGTTTTCTTCCGCGTCCTGCACGAAGGCATTGATATTGAGCATGATCACGCTGGCCGCATCAAAGAGGAAGATCGTGAAGATCATGATCATCAGGGAAAACAGGGACGGCCCGATATGCTTAAAAATATTGCGGATCCCCTGTCCGATCAGATAAAAGAAGTTACGCATGGACATAACCTCCTTCCTGCATATCGCTGAGGACCTGCCCGTCCTTCATGGTGACCACCCGCTTGCGGAACTGGTCGACCATGGCGGCATCGTGCGTCACCACAATGACCGTCGTGCCGCTGCGGTTGAAATCTTCCAGCAGGCGCATTACTTCCAGGGAGTTGGCCGGGTCCAGGTTCCCGGTCGGTTCATCCGCCAGGAGATACTGCGGTCCGTTGACCACCGCTCTGGCCAGGGCAACACGCTGCTGCTCGCCGCCCGAAAGCTGGGACGGATAGCTCTTTTGCTTTTCTTCCAGTCCCACCACGGACAGGATCCGGGGAACGCGCTTCAGCATGCCCTTTTTACTGGCCGAAACGACTCTCTGTGCAAAGGCAACGTTTTCAAAAACGGTATAGTTCTGCAACAGGCGGAAGTCCTGGAAAATGACACCGAAATGACGGCGGTACTTGGGCAGCTGCCAGCTTCTTAACTTGCCGACATTGACTCCGTCGACCAGGACGGAACCCGAGGTGGCTTTCTCCTCTCCCATCAGCAGCTTGATCAGCGTGCTCTTGCCGGCACCACTGTCCCCGATGATAAAGATGAACTCGCCATCCCCGATCGTCAGATTAAAGTCCGTCAGGGCCTGGGCTCTGACAGCCCCCTCATAAATCTTATTGACTCTTCGGAATTCGATCATGAAATCTCCTTGCTATGATTCCGGCTCGCCGGAAAAAGGCTACACAAAAGACGCCTCAAAAAAGGCGTCTATATTGTACACGATTTTTTCTTTTTTGAAAAGCCCTTTTCAGTCCGGGCTCTGAATCGACTCGATCCGGTCATCAAAGATCCGGATTTTTCCTTCCTTGAGCAGATGGCCGGCCGCCCGCTTGAAAGCATTTTTACTCATGGACAGCTCGGTCTGGATCAGGGCTGCGTCCGATTTGTCTCCGACCCCCAGGATCCCGCCGGCGGCCTCCAGATGGGCCAGGATCGTTTTGCCGTCCGGATCCAGCTGGGCATAGGCTTTTTTGCGCAGGGAAAGGTTCAGCTTTCCGTCCGGCCGTTTTTTGAGGACCCGGGCCTGGACCATGTCCCCGACCTTCAGTCTTTCAAAGAGTTCCTGCTTCGGGACCAGGCCGAAATACTGATCATCCACCGCAATAAACGCGCCGATCTCCGGATTCAGGGCATAGACCCGGCCGCTTACTTTATCGTTTTTCTCATAGGGCGGATCGGAGCGCAGCATCTTGTCGATGCGCATGCTGGCGGCCAGCCGCTCCGAGTGGTCCAGATACAGGGTCACCAGGATCTCCTGCCCGACTTTCAGCTCCCCTGACGTCTCCTTGAACGGAAGGAACAGATCTTTGGAGAGGCCCCAGTCCAGAAAGGCGCCGATCGGACTTAAGGCTTTCACTTTCAGCAAGGCCAGCTCGCCCAGCTGAATGGCCGGCCGGATCGTGGTTGCAATGGGGCGGTCTTCGGAATCCCTGTAAAGGAACACCGTTACAAGGTCCCCTTCCTTTGTTCCCTCGGGGACCTGCTTTACAGGCAGCAGAACCGTTTCCTTCCCCTCCGTTTCCCGCAGATAGGCCCCGGCATCGGCGAAGTGATCCACCAGTAAGGTCTGTGTTTTCCCCAATAAGAACATTTGCATCTCCCGTCTTTTTTTCGGATTAAAAAAACCGTGTCAGTACACGGCTTTCTTCGCAGGGCTACAAGGATTCGAACCTTGAAATGACGGAGTCAGAGTCCGTTGCCTTACCGTTTGGCGATAGCCCTTCGCACTTGTTTTCAAGTGACGAGGAGGATTATACAACCTTGTTTCACAAATTGCAAGTCCTTTTTTCCGATATTTTAAAAACTTTTCGTTCTAAAAACGGCTTCCGTCCCGCTGCCGGCCAAGCCCCGCTTCAGTATCCGGCAAAAAGGATGCCGGTCTCAGGTGCCCGGCATCCTTTTTATAAAGAAAATGTCTTCCGCTTACTGCAGACCCAGCTCCGCCTTCATGGCTTCCAGTTCGGAGTCTACCTTGCTGTTGACCAGCGCTTCGTGATAGCGCTCTTCCGCAGCCCAGGTCTCGTCCACCGGTTCCAGCTGCAGTTCGGCCATGGCGTTGGCTTCGTCCAGCATATGATCGACCTTCTCTTCGATCTTGGCAAAGGCGCCCAGAGAAGCTTCCGCCTTGTTGGCTGCAGAATTTTTGGCCGCTTCGTTGACCTTTTCCTGCGCCTTGGCGATCTTTAACTTGGCTTCGATCACGGTCTTGCGCTGCTGCAGATCCTGCAGATCACGGACCAGTTTGTCGTGCATCTGACGCATCTTGGCAGAGTTGGAAGCCGCAACGTCATACATCTGCTGCAGAGATTCTCCGACCTCTTCCAGGGACTGTTTCTTCTTGATAAAGATTTTGGCATCCGCTTCATTGCCGGCCGCCAGTGCTTTCTTCGCCAAAGCCGTGTACTTTTCGATCTCTTCCTGATTGGCGATCAGGTTTCTCTTGGCCTTGGCCTCATCTGCCATGACGGAAGCAGTTTCCCGCTTGACCTCTGCCAGATCGCCGGTCAGTTCGCGCAGATACTGTTCGATCATCTTCTGCGGATCCTCCGCCTTGTCCAGCAAGGCGTTGACGTTGGAAGAAATAATGTCTTTGAAACGCGATAAGATTCCCATGTCCTGCTCCTTTAAATTTGATTATAATATCTGGGTTTCGGCTCGTCGGCCTACCCGTATTGTACGGAAAATATCAAAAAACGTCAAGCTTTTCGCCTGTTTTCACAAAACTTTCACGGCAGGCTCCGTCTCTTCGGCTCCCGCTCGTTCTTCCTCCTGCTCCAGCTTCCGGCGCATCAGCCAGGCTTTCCTGAAATCCCGCACGATGATCACGATCATCAGGGTCAGGAGCACCGCCAGGGCTATGACCCAGCCGGTCCGGTCCTTGACACCCATGATATTGCGGGCAGTTGCGGTAAACACGTCTGCAAACATCCGGTCTTCCTTCCCCTTCGGGTAGGCATCCGAATTGGATGCGGCAGCCTCCCAGTATGCTTTAAGGATCGAGACCGCCTCCTCATCCATCACCGTTTTGGCTGCATTTCCGGCAAACAGACTGTAGACGATGCCGTCCGCAGCGTTGCTGTTTTCATACAGGACCACGAGCAGATGCCCTTCATCCCGGAACAAGGTCCCATAGAGGGAGGCCGCATACTCCTGCAAGGCCGCCTGCGTCGGGGTCTCATCCGTCAGCCCCAGGCTGTTGGTCAGATACAGATAGGGTTGTACCCCCGTCTGGCGGTAGAAATACTGCAGGCCCTTCTGAACCGTCTTGTTGCTGCGTCCGAACCAGTTCAGATTGTCCGTATAATAGGCGGTTTCCGACACCGCTCCGGCTGTCAACGGCGTTCTGCTTTTGACGGATACCGGCACTTCGGCATCAGAGGCCGTCATCTGACGGCCGCAGGAAACAGCCAGAAACGCCGTCAGGATCACGAGTGTCAGGGCGAGGATCACCCACATCCACAGGAGCTGCCTGTCACTTAATTCCGCTTTGCCTTTCCGGATCAGACGGGAAGCCTTCCGGGCTGTCCGGTCCCAGCGTTTCATTTTTCTTCCCCTTCCGCTTTCGGGGTCACCCGCTTGCCGTCGCGCCAGATCCGCTCCAGATCATACCACATCCGGTCTTCCTTGGAGAAGACGTTGACCACGACGTCGCCGTAATCCAGCAGGACCCAGCGTCCGCCCCGTAAGCCTTCGCGGCTCCGGCAGGGGATCCCCAGCTTATCCATGGTTTCTTCGGCTGCATCCACCAGCGCGTCAACGTGCGGGGTGTTGTTGCCGTGTGTGATCAGGAAATAATCCGCCAGATCACTGACTTCCCGGATATCGATCACGGTAATATCCTGCCCCTGCTTCTGCGAGAGGCTTTCATACAAACGCTCCATTTGTTCCTTCGGCGTTAATTCCATAAAAACTCCTTTATAATTTCCTTTAAGACTGGTAATAATCGATCACTTCCAGGGTGATGGGATCAATATCTTCCCCTCTTGATTCCAGATACCGGACCGTGTTCTTTGCCATAAAGCTGACAGCGTGATCCAGGTCCGTATAGGCGATCCGCCGCGCCTTGTCCAGATTGACCATCTGTCCGCGGAAGGGTTCGATATAATCCGCGACATAGATGACCTTCTCCAGTTCCGTCATCCCGGGCCGTCCGGTCGTATGCCAGCGGATCGCGCTCAGGACGGCTTCATCCGTCACGCCGAACAGGCGTCTTGCGATATGCGCGCCGGCCGGTGCATGTGCCAGGGCGTTCAGGGAATTGTTTTCCGTCCGGCCACAGTCATGCAGCAGTCCGGCCAGTCTTGCCTTTTCCAACGGCACGTTTCTGTAGGCATCGGCGAGCAACATGGCCATATGCATGACTCCCAGACAGTGCCGGACCCGGCGCGGTGTCAGCATCGTGGTCAGCCGTTCATAGTACTGCCGCTCCGTCTCGGTCGCCTCGCAGCGGTCCAGGATCTCTTCGTTTGTCAGATCTTCCAGCGAATGATAAAGGTGGTGCTTTTCCATATAATCGAAGACACCGGCCGGAAGATCCGCGGCGCTCAATTTCCCTTCCAGATAATTCCGGCGGACCTGTGTGGAAGAGACCGGGATATTGTCCCAGGGAATAAAGCGGACATCGGCCCCGTATTTTTCACGCAGTTCCACAGCGGTCTGCTGCAGGGAATCATCCGAGACCTGCTCCCGTCTGCCGGCTACCAGCAGGATCACGGCATGACAAATCAGTTCCGGTTCCTCCCAGTACTTCAGGCTGTGCAGGGTATCAGCCCCGACCACGTAATACCAGACGACCTCCGGATACGTCGCGTTCAGCTGTGCGAACGTTTTGGAAGTATACGTGGATCCCGGCTGGATGCATTCCCAGTCCGAAAAGCGGAATTTCTCCTGACCGGCTATGGCCAGCTTTACCATCGCCTCCCGATGAAACTTTTCTGCCCGCTGCCCCAGAACCGAGCGGTAATTATTGGAGCCGGAAGGCATAAACCAGACTTCATCCAAATGCAAAGCGGCCAGCGCGGCACGCCCCAGCTGAAAATGTCCGAAGTGGATCGGGTCAAAGGTCCCGCCCACGACAGCAATATGCTTTTCTTCTCTGTTCACGGTAATTCTATCACCTTTTTTGTCTTGGAAGGGCGGTACAGCACGATCTTCCTGCCGATCACCGTCACCACCTGTGAACGGGTCCGTCCGGCCAGGGCGTCCGCCACATTCCGTAAATCCTCAAAACAGTTCTTCAGGAGGGAAACCTTGACCAGTTCCCGTGCCTCCAATGCCTCGCTGACCGCCGTACAGATCTCCGGTGTCAGTCCTGATTTTCCTATCTGAAAGAGCGGGTTCTCCGCTGCTGCCAATTTCATTAAATAACTGCGCTGTTTGCTTGTCAGTTCTGCCATAACTGTCCTTTCCG
>CADBSR010000172.1 GCA_902797385.1 uncultured Lachnospiraceae bacterium | reverse complement strand
GTGCATGCCGCTGCCGGCCTCGCCGTAGACGGGCTTGGGCATGAAGGTGGCGCACATGCCGCATTCCTGCGCGGTGTTCTTGATGATATACTTCATCATGACGGAGGCATCCGCCATTTTGGACATTTCACCGAGCAGCGGCTCGATCTCGAACTGGCCGCTGGAGCTGACTTCGGGGTGATGGTATTTGACCGGAATACCGGCCTCCTCCATGTGCAGCACCATCTGGGCGCGGCAGTCGTAGGTGGTATCGTAGGGTTTGGCGATATGGTAGTTTTTCTGGAAGGGCACGACGTTGCCGCTGCCTTCGGTATTGCTGTTCCAGTGCGCCTGGTTAAAGTCCACGCGGGCTTCCTGGTGATTGGCCTCTACGGTCCAGCCGGCCTCGTCAAAGAGGTAGAATTCAAATTCCGGCAGGATCAGCATCTTGTCGGCAATGCCGGTGTCACGCATATATTTTTCCGCGGCCAGGACGATATTGCGCGGATACTGCGGGAGCGGGCGGTTGTTCGGGTAATCTATGATCATGGCGTTGCCCGTCATGGACAGGGTCGGGACTTCACAGAAGGGATCCATAAGGGCCGTCGTGACGTCCGGGATAAAGACCATATCGCTTTTTTCGACCACGGCATAGCCATAATTGGAAGCATCAAAGCCGATCCCGTTTTTCACGGTCTCTTCACTGAAGCGGGCGGCCGGAATGGTGACATGACGGAAGGCACCGCTTACATCCACCATTTTAAAATCCAGCATTTTGATATCGTTCTCACGGATATACTGTATGACTTCGGCTGCATTCTGGAACATCGTTTCATCCTCCGGGAGGTATATTTCGCGCTGTTTTTAGCAACTTCATCTTACCGCTTTTTCGGGATTATTAGGGACGGAATTTGGCCGGAGGCACTTCTTTTTATTAAGAGTAATGAGAAAAACTCTTTGCTTTTTAATCTGCCTCTCAAGAGGGCTGCTGTAAGCCGCTGGAAGCACGAAAAAAGCTTCCCGCCGGGAGGGGCAGGAAGCTTTTTCGGCAGGTGCTTTGGCTTCAGGTCTTTTTTCGGGAAAGGAGTTTTTCCGCAGGCAGCTCGGCCAGCAGTACCGCCGCAAACAGCAGGAGGCAGCCAAGGAGCTCGCGCCCCGTCAGGCGCTCGTGCAGGATCAGCCAGCCGGTGAGGGCAGAGAAGACGGACTCCAGACTCATGAGCAGAGAGGCTACGGCCGGCTCGGTATATTTTTGACCCAGCATCTGCAGGGTATAGCCGACGGCGCCGGACATGACGCCGGCATACAGGATCGGCACGGCGGCCGCGAGGATCCCCTCCCATTGCGGCTTTTCAAAGAGCAGCATCCCGAGCGTGCTGACGAGCGCGGTGGTCAGGAATTGAAAATTGGCCAGAAGCACGATATTGCCGACTTTCGCGGAAAAGTGATCCACGTTCAGGATCTGGAAGGAGAAGAGGACGGCGCACAGGACCATCAGGGCATCGCCCCGCTCCATGCGGAAGCCGCCTTTTATACTGATCAGATACAGACCGACCAGGCCCAGGAGCACGCAGAGCCAGATCCTGGCTTGCAGTTTCCGTCCCAGAAAGACCGCAAAGACCGGAACCAGGACCACGTACAGCGCGGTAATGAAGCCGGCCTTCCCCGCGGTTGTATCGGCGATCCCTGCTTGTTGGGACAGGCTGGCCAGTGCCAGAAACACCCCGCAGACGAGGCCGCCAAGCGCGGCTTCTTTCACCTCCGCTTTGCCAAGCGGCGCGGGACCGTTTTTCCGACCGGTATACAGGCTGAGCGGCAGCAGAACCAGGGCGGAAAGATAATACCGCACGGCAACAAAGGTGCAGGGCTCCACGTATTTGGTCCCCTCACTTTGCGCCACAAAGGCGGCGCCCCAGATGACGGCGGCCAAAAGAAGGAGCAGGCTCATATATTTCTTTTTTCCGGAATCGGTCATAGGGCAGTTTCAGACTCCTTGTTTTCAGGCAGAAGCTCGCTGACGCCAGCCGCCAGCAGGCGCCGTGCGTTTCCGAACAGGATTTTTTCCTTGTCTGCGTCCGAAATATGCTCGCCCAGAACAGCCTGCACATACATCCG
>CADBSR010000171.1 GCA_902797385.1 uncultured Lachnospiraceae bacterium | reverse complement strand
CCCGAAAGACGGGTGGACGATCCTGATGCCGCATCATCCGGATTATATCCGGGAATATGCTGCCTGGGGCGCAGACCTGGTCCTGGCCGGCCATCTGCATGGAGGACAGGCAAGACTGCCGGGGATCGGGGGGCTGATCGCACCGGGCTTTCAGTTCTTTCCGCCTTATACGAAAGGCCTGTATGAGACAGAAAAGCCAGGAGAGACAGGTCGAAAGACCCGTATGATCGTTTCTGCCGGCCTGGGGACCCATACGATCCCCTTCAGACTTTTCAATCCGCGGGAACTGCTGATCATTGATCTGGTGGGAAAGTAGGGTACAAGTCGCCCTCACCCGGCCCTGAAGGGCCACCCTCCCCCGCAACCGGGGGAGGGCAGGATCGCCCGCCGTTATAGAAGGAGTTTTATGGAACTGGCTGTCAAATTGGAGAGCTTTGAAGGACCTCTGGACCTTCTGCTTCATCTGATCGACAAGAATAAAATCAATATTTATGATATCCCCATCGCGCTCATTACCGAGCAGTATATGGAGTATCTGACCGCCATGCAGGAAGAACAGCTGGACAATTTGAGCGAATTTCTGGTCATGGCGGCAACGCTTCTGGATATTAAGGCACAGATGTTGCTGCCGAAACCGGAGCCGGAGGGCGAGGAAGACGAGGGGGATCCCCGGGCCGAACTGGTCGCCAGACTCCTGGAGTACCGCAAGTACAAGCTTCTTTCGGGCGATCTGAAAGAGCGGCAGGAGGGAAGCGAACGCTTTTACTACCACGGAAAGCAGCTCCCGCGGGAGGTGGAAAAGTACCGGCCGCCCGTGGATCTGGACAAGCTCCTGTCCGGTCTGGACATGGAGAAGCTGGGCCGCATCTGCCAGGAGATCCTGCAGCGAAACGCCGACAAAGTGGACACCGTCCGCAGCCACTTCGGTGAGATCGAAAGGGAGGCTGTGAGGATCGGCGACAGACTGGACTATGTCCGGGACCGGATCGTAAAGAAGAAGGGCCGGCACAGCTTCCGCTCGCTGCTCGGCGAGTCGGCCACAAAGCTGGAGATCGTTGTGACATTTATGGCGATCCTGGAACTGATCAAGCAGGGTGAGATCCGGCTGACGGAGGACAGCACACGCGATGACTTTGCATTGGAGGGGGTAGCATGAAAAAAGAGCATATATTGGAAGGGATCCTCTTTGCCATGGGAAGCTCCGTCAGCATGTCCCTGATCGCGGAAGTCATGGAGATCCCGCCGGAAGAGCTGGAGATGATCGCAGCCAATCTGGAGACCGAATATGAGCAGGAGGAACGCGGCCTGCGGCTGCTGCGTCTGGAGGACCGCCTGCAGCTGTCCACGTCTGAGGGCTGCTATGAGACCCTGATCAAGATGGTCAAAAAGCCGAACCCGCCGGTCCTGACGGACGTGGTTCTGGAGACATTGGCGATCATTGCCTATAAACAGCCGGTCACGAAGGGCGATATTGAGCGTATCCGCGGGGTATCGAGTGATTTTGCCGTCAACAAGCTCGTGGAATTCGGCCTGGTGGAAGAAGCCGGACGCTTAAATGCCCCCGGGCGCCCGATCCTGTTTAAAACGAGCGAAGAGTTCCTGCGCCGCTTCCAGATCGCTGGGATCGATGATCTGCCGGAAATGGATCCGGTGCAGTATGAAGAAATTGCCGCTTCCGTGGAACGGGAAGTGAATGAGCAGGAGGCCAAGGACCGGATCGTGCAGGAAGAAGGAAAAGCTTCGGATATGGCGGCAGAATCCGCTCCTGCTGCAGAAGAAGCGGAGCCGGGCAGCCCGGAGAACCCGCTTTCCGTGGAGGTGTAGGATGCGTTTATCCCGCCGTCTGGAAACGATCCTGTCCATGGTCCCGCCGGGACTTTCGACGGCCGATATCGGGACGGATCACGGCCTGGTGGCAGCCGAGCTCATCTCGCGTGGCATTTGCCCGCGGGTGATCGCCACGGATCTGCGGGAAGGCCCGTTAAGCGCCGCCCGCGCGCTGGTGAAGGAACGGGGCCTGCAGGAGAGAATCGATCTTCGCCTTGGGGACGGACTTGCGCCGCTTGAGCCCGGAGAAGGGCAGGTGATCCTGATGGCCGGTATGGGCGGCGCCCTGATGCAGATGATTCTGACACAGGGAGAGGCGAGGGCCCGCGCGGCCCGGACCCTGATCCTGTCGCCGCAGTCGGAACTGCCGGCATTCAGGGGCTTTTTAAACCGGAGCGGCTATGCCATAGAGGAAGAAAGGCTGCTGGCGGAGGATGGCAAATGGTACCATATCTTCCGGGTCGCGCCGGGAAAGCCGCAGGTCATGACAGAAGCAGAGCGCCTGTTCGGGAAAAATGTCAGGGAAGAAAATTTTCCAGAATATATCGCATTTCTGAACAAAGAGCAGGATAAAATACAGAAAATTCTTCAAAACATTGAAGATGACGCTGCCAAAAATATAGATAGAACCAGGGAACTGCAGCAAAAGCTTTCACTCCTTGCTACGATCAGGGAGGAGCTGGAAGAGAAAGGAAGGAAGAAGATGAGCAACAAACTGGGATTCGGACTGATGCGTCTGCCGCGCCTGGAAGACGGCAGTATCGACATTGAACAGGGAAAAGCGATGGTGGACCGCTTCATTCAGGGCGGCGGCACCTACTTT
>CADBSR010000170.1 GCA_902797385.1 uncultured Lachnospiraceae bacterium | reverse complement strand
TGAACCCGCACCCGCGCAGCATGACAGATGAAATGATCCGTGCTCTGGCAGATAAAGGCGGGGTCATGGGGATCAATTTCTGCCCCGAATTTCTGACGGAAGATATCAGCCGGACCGATGCCCGTATAGACGGGATCGCGGCCCAGCTGCGCTACCGGATCAATGTCGGCGGCCTGGAATGCGCGGCGATCGGTACGGATTTTGACGGCATTGGCGGAACATTGGAGATCCCGGATGCATCCGCTATGCCGCAGCTCTTTGAGGCCCTTGAGGCAAGAGACTTTACGGCGGATGAACTGGAGCATATCGCCTTCCGGAACGTGATGCGGGTGCTGGAGGAGATCCTGTAAGCAAAGGCACTAGAGCGACTTCGGGTCAGCGTGCAGGAGAAAAAAAGAAGCGGATGCCGACGGGGCATCCGCTTCTTTGATGGAAATGCTGCTTCAGGGCGTTTCGATCCGGGTCAGGGTTCCGATGAATATCGGCAGCTCATTTTCCGTGTCAATGATCATATACAGGAAGGGCCGATCCAGATAGACCGTTTTGGGTTCCATGGGCATGGCGGAGCATTCCGCAACCATGACGGCAGTCACAGCGGCAGCCCGGGTCCCTTCGTTGTCCACATCGATATGGGTCTTGTGCAGGACGTCTCCGATCTTCAGTCCCATATCCCGGCTGTTGCCGATCCCGTCAAAATTGGCGGCATCGGTAAAGGCGAGCGGCATGCCGAGCGAGGCCAGGATATTTTTCAGGGAACGCGAGTAGTCATAGCTGAATTTCGGCATCCTGATGAGCGTCTTGGTGTGTTCGACACCGGCAAAGAGTTTTTCCAGCTTTTCGGCACTGATGGAAGCCACGAAATCATCGAAGGACACATCCTTGTCCGGCAGGAGGGCAACGAAGCGGTATCGGTCACCCTGGTACGGTTTCATAAAGCCGGTACAGGTTTCATCGGAAAGATAGAGATATTCGGATCCGTTCATCTGGGAGACCGTAACGGAAGACCCGTCCAGACAGGAGAATGTCCCCGGATGAATGGAGTATTGGGAATCAAAGGGATCGGCCCATTTGGCTTCAAAGACCAGGGCGTTGATCAGAAGCATACGGTCTTTCTCCCCCAGCTTGTCCAGCAGAGACGGGATCATATGATGGGTATGCGTGCTGACCCAGTCGTTGATATCGCGGACGGTGGTCTCATCAAAGGGCGCTTTGAATACACCGGCCTGGTAGTAGTCCACATTTTTCTGCAGGAAATCCTGCTCTACCGTGAAGCCTTCCATATCCCGGAACCAGATCGAGTTGGCAAAGGCAAAGGAGGACTCCTCGGTGCTCGGCAGGGCATTCAGATAGCTGTGGAGATACTGGTTTAAATCGTCCAGGGTCATGGTCTGTCCGCCGAAGAGTACGTCCTCCATCTGTTTAAGCGTTTCCTCCCGGGCTCCGTTTGCGGTCATGCTAAGCGCGGTAAGAATGGAAAGCGGAGAGATAAGCGTTGTTTTGCCTTCTTCATCGGTGGCATAAATCTCACGGAGAAGAGAGGCGGAGAAGTTATAAAGATCCGCTTTGAAGCGGGCATCGACCGGCCGGGCCGGGACCTCCCGGGGGGTAAATTGTTCCATAAGATCGGCAGCCTGCGCCTGGCCGATCACGGCCGGGAGAACGGGCTCGGTCTGCTTGACGGTTCCGGGGGACAAGGTGGTATCAGAGATCGGAGAGGCACCGCAGGCAGTCATAGACAGAACCAAAATGATAATACCAAGCGCGGCAATACCCCGCTGCAGGGAAAGCTTGAAAAGAGAGGTTTTCACAGGGACTCCTTTCTGCCCTTCCGGGCAAGTTGTCTTTTACCCATCATACAACAAACAGCTGCGATTTGTTGCAGCTGTTTTCGGAAAAGTTGTATATTTTGGCAAATGAAACAGGAAAAACAGGCTGCCTCCGGTTCCAGACGGTGGAAGAGCTTAGAAAGGACGGGAACGGAATATCGAACAAACGGTCGGAAAATACGAAAAGACTTCACAAACAAGGTGAAATGCGTTATAATCTATCTAACTATGCATATATCAACGGAGGTTGGATTTTGGCCAGTTCTACCACGAAAAAAACTACAT
>CADBSR010000169.1 GCA_902797385.1 uncultured Lachnospiraceae bacterium | reverse complement strand
TCGATACTTTTCATAGGGACCTCCTGAACAATAATAAAGACCGGCCGGAGCCGGTCTCATTATACATGATACGCGATCAAAAAACTACCGCAAGAAGGCAAAAGGAGGCGGGCCTTTATGCTGGCGTGACTTCGCCTTCTTTATGGGCCAGATCAAAGGTCCAGTCTTCGGCGGGGTTCAAGGTCACAGCCGCCAGCTGTTCTTCTGTTACAAACAGGAGCAGATAGCCGGATTCCCCGTGGTTTTCGATCAGGAGATAGCTGCTTTGGCTTCCCAGTTCGTTCATGGCAGCATCGATGCGTTCTTTATAATAGAGGTGGAGCGCTTCCGCATAGGCTCTCTGTGCGCTGTCTGCTTTTTGCGCCGCTTCCAGATCCCGCTGCACCGATTCTCTTAAAAATTCGCCGTCTACGATATATTTGGCCAGCATCTCCTCTCCGTAATATGCCAGCTTTTGGGCGTACAGGTCAGGCGCCCATTTTTCTCCGGTCGGAGTGCTGCCTTCCAGCAGGGCGCTTCCGTACTTCAGGGACTCTCCGTCCTTTAAGAGCATCTGCAGTTTTTCCGGCAGCACCCACCGTTCTTCTTCGGCGGCCGCCTCATAGTCTGAAAGCTTCCGGCCGTTTATGAGATACGCCCCGTCCGGATACACACTGGCATGGACGGCAAAGACGGCCTCGGGGCCTGCCTCTTTCATGGCTTCGGCCAGGGAATACGAGATCGTTTTCCCCTGCCAGAGCTCCAGGGCCGCACTGACGCTCCCGCTTGCATCACTCCAGATAACGGATGTACTTTCTCTGGAGAAAGGTGTCTCGGAAGGGGAAATATCGGTCGCCGCAGCGGGGGTTTCCTGCGGATCGGAAGACGAATGCGGGTTTATATACGGATCCACAGGATCTACGTAAGGGGTTTCCACCACCGGCTCTGTGCCTTCGCTGCTTGTGGCAGGGTCCTCTCCCCGGGAAGGCATTTCCGGGCCGGGTGCCGGTATCGTATTCTCTTCTTCCGTCTGGCGCGCAGTCTGCGTACTTAATGCAGACGGTCCGGTCTCATCCGGCGGTGTGATCCGGCTGCCATTACCGAACAGCTTGGCACCGGCCAGCACGAGCAGCGTCAGGATCATAAGACTGCTTCCGGCTGCAAGCCATTTCTTTTGACGGATCTTCTTTGCTTTTACATATTCGTCTCTGCGTTTCAGGAGATCTTCCGTGATCTCACGATAGTCCTTCATATTCAAATCCATCCTTTTCCAATTGTGAGCGCAGGGCTGCTTTGGCGCGATAGACGAGATTCTTCATCTGGCGGGCATTCTTCTTCATGACCGCGGCCGCTTCCGCAGGAGAGAGCTCTTCAAACCAGATCAGCCACAGGACCTGCTGATAATCGGCCGGCAGCTTCCGCATGGCGCGGTGCACCTGGATCCGCCGCTCCTCCTTCAGAACCGTTTCTTCAAGGTCCTGCCACTCGCTCTCATCCAGGGGGATGTCCTCGGAGGGAAGGACCGTTTGGCGGCCTTCCTGCCGCAGATGATCGAGTGCCGCGTGGCGGGCAATGGTATAGAGCCATGTCGAAAAACGGTAGCGAGGCGAAAAATGCGGCCGACGGGTGATCAGCCTGAAGAAGGTCTCCTGCATCAGATCTTCGGCGGTGTGGAAATCCTTCACAAACCCGAGGAGATAGAAGAGAAGCCCGTTCTTGTAATCCCGTACGATCTCTTCCAGACCCTTGTCATCACCATTCAGGAAACGGCGGTAGCTACTTTCACCGTTGTCCATGGCCAGCTCCTTTCCGAAAGGACTTCGGGCGTCCTTTCACTCATTAAACGGAAAAGAAAGGAAAAAGTCTCAGTGCTTTTCAGATTTTTTCACGGACAAAGACGACTGAGCTGGGCGAAGAGGTCACCATGACGCTCTCCTGATTGAAAAAAGCGCAAAGGTCTCTTGCGATCTCCATGACAAGATCCTGATCCGTGTTCATGAGCGTCAGACACAAGGTGGTTTCCTCCGTGTAGCGGCCGTCCTCGTGAAAATAGCCGCCGCTGATCTGCTGAACGGAAAAGGCGACCCGGTAACTGCGGCACACGTTTTTCAGGATGGAAAGGTATTTTTCGGTGTCGAATTTCTGGATCCCGGTCTCGGAATCGTTGAGGCCTATATAAATGTTAGTCTGCTGCAATTGTTTTTCCATGAGAACCTCCTTCGGACGCTTCTTTTTCGTCCATAATGCTTTCAAACGCGCGGGCAAAAGCTTCCTCATAGGCGTCCGGATCTCGCGTTTGCCTGTATGGTATAGGATCATGTTGCTTTCCTCGTCTTTCCGGATCCGGGCTCCGTCAGCCGGTTCCGCTGGGTTGTTTGAGGGGATCTTCCCTTCATGATATCATATCAGCCGCCGAAAGTGGGCAGGAAGCGAAAGAATTCTTGCCCTTCGAATATAAAAAAGGCCGGCCACAGGCGGCCGGCCGGGATCCGGACTTAAGTCCGGATAAACAAAACATCATTTATGCCTTTGCATCCTCTTGCAATCTGCGCTGATAATCCTCGAGAGCCGATTGGATGGCTTCTTCGGCAAGCACACTGCAGTGCATTTTGTAATCAGGCAGACCGTCCAGCGCCTCCGCCACGGCCTTGTTGGTCAGGGTCTTTACTTCGCTTAAAGGCTTGCCCTTGATCAGCTCGGTCGCCATGGAGCTCGAGGCAATGGCGCTGCCGCAGCCGAAGGTCTCAAACTTCACATCCTGAACGATCCCGTCCTCGATCTTCAGGTACATCTTCATGATATCGCCGCATTTGGCATTGCCGACCTCGCCAATGCCGTTGGCATCCTCAATCACGCCCACATTGCGCGGATTTCGGAAATGATCCATCACTTTTTCACTATATAAAGCCATACTCGCACCCCCTTATAAAATGAATTCCTTCTTGCCTGACATCAGATCCCGCCAGACCGGTGAAAAGCCGCGCAGGTATTCCACCGTCTCTTTGACCGCCTGAATGATGTAATCCACTTCTTCCTCCGTGATATCCTCCCCGATGCTTAAGCGGAGAGAGCCGTGCGCCACATCGTGAATGCGGCCGATCGCCAGCAGTACATGGCTCGGATCCAGCGATCCGGACGTACAGGCGGAGCCGGAGGAAGCGCAGATGCCTTTATCGTCCAGGAGCAGCAGAAGAGATTCCCCTTCTATGCCTTCAAAACAGAAGTTCACATTGCCCGGCAGGCGGCGCTGGGCATCGCCGTTTAAGGCGGCGTGGGGGATCTCCGAAAGGCCCCGGATCAGCCGATCCCGCATTTTTGTTATGTACTTTGCATTTTCCTGCATCCCAGCCATCGACTCTTTCAGCGCCTCGGCCATGGCGGCGATCCCCGCCACATTTTCCGTTCCTGCGCGCAGGCCGCGCTCCTGGGCACCGCCCTCGATCAGATTGAAAAGGCGGACGCCCTTTTTGGCGTACAGGAAGCCGACGCCCTTGGGCCCGTGGAATTTATGCGCGGAGGCGGAGAGGAGATCGATATTGTCCTCTATAACATTCAGCGGAATATGTCCCACCGCCTGAACGGCATCTACATGATACAGGACATTTTTCTGCCGGCAGACGGCTCCGATCTCGCGAAACGGCTGTATGGTCCCGATCTCGTTGTTGGCAGCCATGATGGTCACCAGGCAGGTATCCTCCCGGATGGCGGCCTCTACCTCTGAAGGATCCACGATCCCGTTTTCGTGGACGTCCAGCAGCGTGACCTCAAAGCCTTCCTTTTCCAGCGCCTTCAGGGTATGAAGTACGGCATGGTGCTCGAAGGCAGAGGAGATGATGTGCTGCTTCCCCTTCTTTTTCCCGAGCAGAGCAGCGGAGCGGATGGCCTGATTGTCCGCTTCACTTCCCCCGGATGTAAAAATGATCTCACGGGGCTGCGCCCCGATGAGCCCGGCAATTTCTTCTCTTGCTTGTTCCAGATATTCCTTGGCGATCTGTCCGTGTCTGTAAAGACTGGATGGATTCCCCCACCCTTCCTGGATCAGGGACGTCATCCTGCGGACGGCGGCCTCACTCATCCTGGTCGTGGCAGCATTATCAGCATAGATCATGGCAAATCTTCCTTTCTGTTTGCTGAGGTCCATGATATCACTATTAACCTACTATGTCAATAGGCGAAAAACACAAATAATAACTTCCCCGCCCTCACCGTCGATACGGGGCCGGGGCTCAATCTGCGAGCTTACTTTTCATCACCTGGTGTAAGAGGACGGTTTCCTTCAGTTCAGCCGCATACTGCTCCGGATGGTTGATAGAATACTCCCCGTGATACAGGCCTTCCTTTATCTCAAGCACACTCTTCGGCAGCAAGTCATGAAGGAGATTCGCGGATTGAAGCATGTTTTTCTGCTCCTTCCCGCCAACCACGATCCTGATTTCAGCCGGACAGTTTTGCAGGGACTCCTTAGGCGCATAAGCCGTATTTGCTTTCAGAAACGCGATCATATCAGATTTCGTGATCCGGCAGGTATCCCGATAATACGCCTCAAACAAATCCGGCATCATGTGCAGCGACCGGAATTGAAGCTTTGCAAAGCTTCTGTTTTTGATCAGACTGTAACTGCTGCCGAAGGCCGGAGCGATCAACGCATTCGTCAGTTTGGACGGAATGACAGACGCACTTTCCACAATGGCATATCGGCAGATATCCTTTTTTTGCGACAGGATCTCCAGAACGATCTGCGCCCCAAGAGACAGGCCGCCGAGCAGCAGGACAGAGCCTCCCAGCTGTTGATCCACAAAAGAAATGATCTCAGCCGCATTCTCTTCGATGGATGTGAATTCTCTGTCGCTTCCCGCATGGCCGTCGAGGATCGGAAGAATGACACGGAAATCCTGCTGAAGCTGTTCTGCCACATTCCTGTAATTCCACCATGACAATCCTCCGCCGTGGAGCAAAATGATGGTTTCGGCCTTCTCATGACCATATTCCCGGAACTCCATCTTTGTCACCTGAATCCTTCCAACCTTCTTCATTCGTCCTGGTTTTCAAGACTCCGTTCCATGGCGTTTCTCATGCTCGCCATAAACGCTTCATCAGGAATCAGGGCGATCCCGGTCTCGTCGCTCAGGACGATCAGGCGCTGTCCTCCTGTCAGTCCGAACAGGTCTCTCGCCCCTTTCGGGATGACGATCTGACCTCTTTCCCCTATGGCAACGGAACCCCAGATGTTCTTGCCTTTCGGGGCAGGCGGAATCATTCCAACGCCTTCCAAGGGTTCCGTCCGGACCAGACTGTCAATGGTCGTTCCGTATACTTCTGCCAGGGATAAGCACTTTTCGATATCCGGGACCGTCGCGCCGGTTTCCCATTTGGCATAGGCCTGTCTGGAAATTCCTATTTTTTCAGCGATCGCTTCCTGCGAAAACCCATGGAGGTTTCGCAGCATCACGAGATTGTCTTTCAGCAACTCGCGCCTCCTTCCTACAGATCGATCTTCTCAAAATCTGCACATGCCTTTTGATATGACAGCCAGGTCATTGCTGCATAAAGCAGGGCTCCGCCCAGAAGCAAGGCCGTCTGCAAAACGATATGGTCAAAACCGAAAGCATTGACCGCTGCAAGCCCTGGGAAATGATGCAGCGATTCAAAGACCCCCATCGTCAGAAAGGCTGCAATGATATAAATGATAAAGGGTTTCCCGATCTTATAGGCGGTCCTGAAAAAGCCGCCGACAAAGATCACATTGAATAAACCGAAAGCAAACAACACGCCGCCCAGGTAAAACAGATTCGCGTTCATCAGCGCATTCTGTCGGTAAACGGTTGCATCCTTCAGAGCCGTCATGCGAAGCAGGGTCAGAACCGTCATGAGGGCAAAGCCGCAGAGTTCGACCGTCATAACAAACTGGTATTTTCCTTTGACCACGTCCCTCTTTGCCACCGGCAGCAGGGCCGAATACAGGATGTCGTTGGCTTCCCGGGCACTCTGGAAACTTTGATAGATTCCAAGCGTGATGAAGAATACGCCGCAGAGGATCGGATAGCCCGGGATCATTGTCATGGCGCCAAAGCCGATGAACAGCCAGGTCAACAGCATCGAGGACAGCCGAATTTCTTTTCGCAATAAGGTGCTCATGCTCTTGCCTCCTTCTCCAGCCGCAGGAAACTTTCTTCCAGACTTTCCCCGGGCTGCCCATAGTCCTGCAGAAACGCATCCCCGGAGCAGGCCGCGCGGATCTTGCCTTTGCTGATATAGATGATATTGTCGGCGCACCGCTCCAGGTCCGTGATGATGTGTGTCGAAAAAAGGATCGTCACACCATGCTCTTTCAGGGTCAGAAACAGGTCCAGCAGCTCATCCCTTGAAAAAGGATCCAGCCCGCTGGTCGGTTCATCCAAGATCAGCACCTTCGCCCGGTGCGAAAGCGCCAGAAGCAGATTGAACTTCACCTTCATTCCTTCGGAAAGCTCTATCGGCTTCTTCTCTTCATCCAGGCTAAACATCGTCCGGTAGCGGCGATAGGCTTCATCATCCCAGTTCGAATAAAAGCCTCTTGTGACTCTGACGATCTCCCGGATGGTCTTTCGCGGATACCAACTGAGGGACCCGGTCGAATACCCGATCCGCTGCTTGATCGCTGCTTCATTTCCGGCAAGCGGCATACCGAAGTAGGAAATCCGGCCGCTGTCCGGATGGATCAGATTCAGCATGGCTTTGATGGTGGTCGTTTTTCCGGCCCCGTTGCGCCCGATGAACCCGGTGATCTTACCCTCTTCCAGCGAGAAGGAAACATCCTTCAGTTGAAAGCTGGGATAGGTCTTACAGATATTCTTTACTTCCACAATATCCATAAAGTCCTCCTGAAATATGACTTTCATGAATATTGTAATGCCTGATTGCGTCCGTTTCCACCAACCGCACTTAACAGCTTTCTCAATTTTTTGTTAAGTCCGGTTGCGTTATGAACCTCCCAAGACAGGGGACGGTTCTCTGTCTTCGCCTGTCTTCATCCAAGACAGGGGACGGTTCTCTGTCTTTGCCTGTCTTCATCCCCTATTTTTATCGGTAGTTCCTCAGTATCTCTAATCCCAGCAGGAGAGCTTTCTCATGGGATTTTGTTCCGAAATCTCTCACATCGTACTCGTGAACATTGGCCAGAGAATCGGCTGTGAACAGGAACTGACCGAATTTGGCCCCGCGTTTTCTGCAGCATGCGGCAAGCGCCGCACATTCCATCTCGACTACGGAACACCCTTCTTCCAGGCGATACCGGACAATATCTTTTGTCTCGCGGAAGAATCCGTCGGTAGACCAGGTGGTACATGTCACAAAAGGAAGAGAGTGCTTCTGAAAGGTTTCACGCATAACCTGTACCGGCTCTTCGTCAAGCTCAATATATCTTGACGCGGGCAGATAATGGTATGATGTGCCCTCAGCTCTGAGCGCCTTCACCGGAACGATAAATGCGTTTTCCGCAAGATCGGCCAGTACGCCGCAGGACCCTGCGGCAATCACTTTTTTGCATCCGCAGCTGACAAGGGTGTCCAGAACCTGTGATGAAGCGGCCGCCCCAATCGGTGACTGGACTAAGCAGATGTCCTCGCTGTCTTCGTGCAGTACGTAAATCTTTATGTCATATGAAACGGTGATCAGTGTCTGGACCACTTTGGCATCATGCTTCGCCGCATATTCGTGCACGACATCACCGAGGAACGCGAAAAGGCATTTTTCAGGCAGTTTTCCTGCCGTCCAGTCATGGTCCGGCGGTATGACCTCTGGGGAACTGTCGTCATATTCCAGTATTGGGATCTCATTTCTTGTAATCATGGCGTTCTCCCTTCTTCGGAAGACAGAGAACCGTCCCCTGTCTTTTGTCTTTGATCAAGACAGAGAACCGTCCCCTGTCTTTGGCGCCGGTTACTTCAGCGCCAGTTTCAAAAACTTGGCGCCGTTCATTTGTTCGTTTGTCAGGTATTCTCCGTTATGGAACAGTGCGTATGTCGTGATCGGAGTGGGAGCATTCTGAGCCTGTTTCCGGCTCACAATGTGGATCGCCCTGAATGCTATGCCGTTTTCTTTGGCTGTCTGCTCCACGATCGGGACATATTTCGCATTAAACGGACACTGGCTGGTATAGTACAGAACATAGCCTGATTCATCCACATGGGGATGCTTTGCGCAGTCTTTGAACTGTGGCTTTTTTGCATCGACGGAGAAAGGCAGATACCAGAGCTGAATGCCGTTGTCAGATTCATCGCATACGGTAAAGCCCTTATACTCCAGAAATTTCGGATCAGCAAGAAAAGGCTTTTTCCTGGCGGAGGAAAGAATGCAAAGCCCCTGCTTTCCCTTGGCCTTACTGTCCGTGGTGCAGGCCTCCAGCAGATCGTTGGCGTATCCGTGCCCCTTGAATGAACCGGAGACCCACAGGCAGTCGATGTACATATATCCGTCTGCTTCTACCGGATTCCATGCATTCTCAGCAGGGATGTATTCAATAAAACATTTCCCGCGCTCCGTGCTTTTCAGAAACACCAGTCCGTCATCAAACCGATCGGCAAGCCAGGCTTTCTTGGAAGAGACCTGAACGTCATTGTTGTTTGAGATGGCACAGCAAATATGCTCCTTCTCAAGGTTTTCTTTTGATACGCTTACATAATCCATTATGAATTCCTCCTCTTAGGGAACGTATGTCGAAGCGGCCGCTGCGGCAGTTACGGTTGATCTACGCTTTCCCCTGTTGGTTTCACCATCTTGCACTCCCGAAGACAGGGGACGGTTCTCTGTCTTCTCATTGGAGCGTTGTGTGTTGTTATTTTGCCCTGGCTCTGGCTTTTGCGGGTTTCTTTTCCGGAAGCTCTGCATACATACCGTCCAGAAGCTCCAGAACAAGCGCCGTATCTTCAAATCTGTCAAATACATGCATCAGAGTTTTTGAGCCTTCATACGGATACCGCAGGTCGGAATCGGCTAGCAGCCTGTCCGATGTCGGCGTTCTCTTCAAAAACAGTTCATTATCGCAAATATCACCGATCAGCTTCCCTTTGAGGTATACAAGATATCCGCCCATCATGGATCTTATGACAATATCACCGGCTTCGGACAAAACCTCACGGACATATTCGTTAAATTCATTCACTATGATCACCTCTACAGATCCCGCAGCCTCAGAAGACGGGGAATGTTTCTCGAAGACAGGGGATGGTTCTCGAAGACAGGGGACGGTTCTCTGTCTTCGGTCAAGACAGAGAACCGTCCCCTGTCTTTAGCCCTTGCCTTTTGGTTTTTTCGGTCAAGACAGAGAACCGTCCCCTGTCTTTTCGGTCTTTTCCGCTCTGTAAATATGCTTGAACTTTCCGCTGACCGGATTTGCCTGCGGAGGCTGATCGGACAGAACGATGTCCAGATCCTCCACCCCTTTGCTCATGAAGAAAGCCAGCAGTGCCTGCTTGGCTTCCGCAAATCCGGGCTCTTTCTGATCACTGACAAGGCGAAGCTCAAGCCTCCTGGCCCCTGTCTGAATCAGCTGGAATCTGCGAATGCACTTTTTTTCTTCCAGAATCTTGTATAACGACATCGGAGCGATCTTTACGCCGTTTTCAAATTCAAGTGTATCATCGGTTCGGCCTTCGATCTCAAGCCACAGCGTATTCTTGCCGCACCGGCATTTTTCATGATGGACTATGATCCGGTCTGTCAATTCATACCGGATAAACGGCTGAATATAGTTTGCAAGATTCGTGATCAGGACTTTGTCTGACAGAACCCCGTACCCCACCGGGCGATTGTCCTGATCGACCGGCTCAACGATGACCCAGTCCTCGTTGATATGCAGATGTCCTTCGGCGCATTCACAAGCGATCTCGCCGGCTTCTGTACAGGAATAATGCGTTTGCACATAGCATCCGAATTTATCCTTCAGCTTCCTGCGTACGTTGTCTGTCAGCAATTCTCCGCCGGTAATCACAACATCGGGATGTATCGTCAGCTCATCATAATCGGCCAACAGGGCAAGATTGGACGGGTAACCGCTCAGCATGGCCGGATCAAAAGCATTTAGCTCCTGTATGATCTGCGCTTCCGGCGCATTGACATCTACCGTGATTTTTGTCTGCTGCCTGGGCATTTTTAATTGCAGATAGCGGGACATCCCACAGGCCAGGTAAAAACCGTAGTTGGCAAATACACCGGCCGTTTTCTTCCCGTGACGCATAAAGGCCTTGTAATCCTCGTGTCTCGCAAAGGTTCGAAACGCGGCAACGGCAGAAGAGACATCAATACAGTTCTTATCGTACAGCACGACTGCCGGATTCCCTGTTGAACCGGATGTCCTGAAAACAAGATATTTCCCGTCGAGCATGCGGCCAACATGGTCCGGATCCGTACAAAACTCGTCAATTCTTTCCATTGTCACATGACGGTCGGTCACAACATGGTCGAAGTTTGCCATCAGTTCAGGCTTGCTGACAGGCGGGAGATCTTCAAGAGAAAACCCTTCGCCGATGTTTTTATACAAACCTTTATAGAACGGACTGTTTTCCCTCGCATACCGGACCAGCTCTTTCAACCTGTCTTTCTGTACTCTCGAAAGTTTATCCCTTGAATAGCCGTTCCCCCGATAGGTTTTGATCATTGCACGAATCAGACTCATGTATTGCTCCTTCCGTAACGCAAGCAGTGCTTCCGTCAGTTTCCGGTGTTCCAGCGCATCCATCATAACATATAATGCTCCGATGTTGACAAGGATTTAAAAAAATCTCTCCGGTCATTTTATCGGCTTCGATGGCAGATTTCCGGTGGCCAGCGGCAATGGCTACTTTTGAAGGCAATTAAGAGCTGATATTCTCTGACAACCGGTTTTATATCTCCTCCGAAGAAACAGGTCAACGCACTCGAATTCAACAGTTAAAACTTTGAACGTCAACGTAACTGCTCGCCAAGTATTTCACTACTTGGCAAGCAGGGGGCAAAACGCTATCTGCGCCTTTTTTCTGCACCGGCTCGTTGGGAACACATCCCAAACCCAGAAATCGCACTTTGTGTGAGCTGCGCGTTTTCACGCTTCTATGATTGGGAAGGTTTTTGTTTTTCCGCAGCCGATATGCTTCTGCGGAAATGAGAATCGGCCAGAGCACGAATGTCATCATTACTGTCAAATAGGAGTTCTTTCCACATAGAGTCAGATATCATTCGATACTTGTTCATTAGGCGTACAACCGTTCCTCTACAGAAAGAACAAAGCGTTGATTCATACAGTATTGGAAGAAGCGATTTGGGTGGCTTTGTTATCCCGGCATCTGCATCAAAGAGATCCAGGATTTCGAAATGTATTCCATGCCAACCAGTCTTACAGGAATAATTAACTTGCAATTCGGATATATACTTTCGCAGAAAAGCTTCATCTTCAGGCATGTAGTTTTTAATAACAATGGGAAGCATGCCATCAATGTCATCGTTTATGTGTCCCAAAGCATACTCTCTAACCTTTTGATTTCTAATCTCTCCAAGAGCCTCAATTGCAGCAGAACG
>CADBSR010000168.1 GCA_902797385.1 uncultured Lachnospiraceae bacterium | reverse complement strand
CTGGCCTTTGAGGGGGAAAGCGGGGCTGTCCAGTATCTGATCACGGGGATGGGCGTCAACGTCGGTCAGAAGCCGGAGGACTTTCCGGAGGATATCCGCGAGATCGCCGGAAGCCTGGCCATGTTCTGCGAAAAAAAGCCTGCCCTGTCCGACCTTTGCGCTGCCCTGATCAATGAGCTGGACCGCGCTTACGATGCCTTCCTGCAGGGCGATACAACGTACTGGACCCTGTATAGGGAACGCTGCTCCACCCTCGGTCATCCCATTCATATAGTGAGCGGCGGGCAAAAAACAGCCGCTTTTGCCCTGGATCTGGCCGAAGATTTCGGCCTGAAGGTCCGGTATGAAGACGGGAAGGAAGAGATCGTCTATGCCGGCGAGGTCTCCGTCCGGCCGGATTAGGGGATTACCCTGGCGGCCGTTTTCCCGGCTTTTTTCCTTACAGACATGAAAAAACCGCCTTTCGGCGGTTTTTTCGTGGAGCATAGGGGACTTGAACCCCTGACCTCCACACTGCCAGTGTGGCGCGCTCCCAGCTGCGCTAATGCCCCAAGCGAATGCTATTCTAACACACTTTCTGAAAAATGCAAGTACTTTTTTGAAAAAGTTTTTCCTTTTCGCTTTCGTTCCCCAGCGCATGGCAGATGTGCTATAATCTCTCCGTATTCCACTCTTGAGGGACAGGCAGGTTTTACTATGACAGACATGACAGCAGAACTCCGGAAAGCGATCCAGGCATATGATCTGCCGGGAGTCCTTCTAAAAACAGAGCCTTACGGGGACGGTCATATCAACGACACTTTCTGCCTGACCTGCCGCCGGGAGGACGGTCAACTTCTGCACTTTATGCTGCAGCGGCTCTCGCGCCGGGCTTTTCCGCATCCGGAGGAAGTCATGGAAAACTTCGTCCGGATCACCGGCTTTTTGCAGAAAAAGATCCTTGAAGCCGGCGGCGATCCCGCACGGGAGACCCTGACCCTCATCCGGACCCGGGACGGCCAGGCTTTTTATACGGATCCCCGGCAGAACGTCTGGCGCATGACGGCCTTTGTGGAGGGGACGTTCAGCCTTTCCGATCCGACTCCCGGGCTTATGGAAGCCGCCGGTCATGCTTTCGGCCGTTTCGGGCGGCAGCTCCGGGATTTTCCTGCCGAAACGCTCCACGAGACGATCCCCTCTTTTCATCATACAGAGCTCCATCTTCAAAAACTGAAAAAGATCCTGCGGGAAGATCCGCTTGGCCGGGCTGCCCTGGCACGGACCGAGGCCGATTTCATTCTGGCCAGAGAGGCAGACTGCCGCATCATCACGCAGGCACGGCGTGATGGTCTTCTTCCCCTGCGCGTGACCCACAATGACACCCGCCTGAGCAACGTGCTTTTCGATGTGCAGAGCAGGCAGGGAATTTGTATAGTGGATCTGGACACGACCATGCCCGGCCTTGTGATCTTTGACTTTGGCGATGCCATCCGCTCCGCCGCGATCCTTCAGCAAGGCAAAAAGAAAGATCCGGAAGCAGTGCATCTGGATCCGGATCTGTATGAGGGCTTTACCCGCGGCTTTCTGGCGCAGACCGCGGACTTTCTGACCAAAGACGAAGTGGATCTTCTTCCCTGGGGTGCCAGGATCATCACCCTCGAACTGGCGATCCGGTACCTGAGCGACTATCTGGAAGGGGATCACTATTTCCGCTCTGTACTGCCCCAGCAAAATCTTCTGCGCTGCCGCAGGCAGCTGTCTCTCCTTAAGGATATGGAGGCTCAGTTTGCTGCGATGCAGGCGATTGTGCAGAAATACGCCGCCCCGTCAGGCGCTTAAAAAGGTGCTGTGCTCCTCTCGCTGCCTGGACGCTTTATGCGCCCAGGGAAGAGATCGAGGCCTCATTCAGGACGATCACAAGATTGTTCAGACTCATGGAGTAGGTATAGCGGATCTCATCCGCCAGGGCAAGGACCAGACGGATGCCGATCGCTTCCTCCGCCTTTTCTCCCGGTACATAGCTGACCGGATCAAAAGCGCGGCAGTTATCACGGAAGCGCAGGATCCAGCGTCCTTTTTTATTCATCAGCCTCACATACAGATGATGCTCTCTGGCATCGGATGAAAAGCCGTGCTTGACAACGTTGGCCGCCATCTCCTCCACACAAAGGGAAAGGCGGTTGCTGATTTTGGCACTTTGTCCCCGTGCCCGGCAGAACTCATACGCCTGAAGCGAGGCGTCCGATACGTCCTGCATGGTATGGATACTGACCTCAAGGATCTCGGAGGTCGGCGCGCTGAAATCCGCCGGCAGCATCAAAAGATTCAGCTCCTTCCACGGTGTCAGCCCCGTTTTCTTCCAGACGAAGAAACAGGTCCCGGCAAACGTCAGCAGTTCCCCGCACAGGAAGAAGAACCAGGCACCGGTCGTTCCGAAAAGGCTGGATAAAAGCCAGGCGGACAGGACCGGGCAAACGGCATTCTGAGCCAGGGACATCATCTCCGTCCAGCGTTCGCGGCCGGTCCCCTGATACGCGTTTTTAAGCGCCCCGTTGATACAGCAGGGAATGAGCGCCAGCTCAAAGATCCGAAGGCCGAGGATGGCCATCTCGCGGGTCGGCCCCTCTTCCGTTATAAACAAGGAGACCGCCTGCGGCGCCAGCAGGATGATGATCACGCCTACCGCAATTCCTAGCAGGACCGAAGCCCGCAGCAGGGCTTTTTTTAAGGTCCGCAGCCCTCTTCTGTCCTCTTCATTGTAGAAAATACCGGACAGGGTCAGGGAAACGCCGCCCACGCCGGTGCTGATGCAGCAGCTGGCATTGCCGATACTGGAGATGACGGAATAAGCCGCAACGGCTCCGCTTCCGTTTACGCCCAGGAGGATATGGTTCATGGCATAGACCAGGATCACCGAGGAAGCCATGTTGAAGACGGCCGGAATGCTGTTCTGGAACAGCTCCTTCATCTTAGCCGCCGAGACCTGTTTCAAGGAAAAGCGGAAGAAACACTTTTTGGAGAAGAAATACGTGCCGCCCACCAGAAGCGCCGCATAGTAGCTTAAGGCCGACGCCAGACCCATGCCGAACATGCCGCCGTGAAAAACAGTCACGTTCAAAAGGTCCAGTACGATATCCGCCACCGTCATGGTGCCGACGGAAGCGATCAGCAATCCCGTCCGGCCGCCCATCTGCAGGAAGGGGACCAGGATCAGCGCGCCCATCGTGGCCGGCGCTCCGATCACAAATCCCCGGATATACGTGGCCGTATCAAAGAGCAGCTTCCCGTCGTGCGCACCGAGGATCCGGCTGATGGGCGTACAGAACAAAAGCGCCAGGATCATAAAGGGAAAGGAAAACACCAGTCCCAGGCATACTGCCGAAGAAAAGCCCGCATTGGCTTCTTCCTGCGAACCGCGGCCCAGCGCCCGGCTGCATACCACCTGTACACCGGCTGACAGAGCGGTCCCGAAGGCACCGATAATAAGCAGGATCGGGTTGGCCAAGCCGTAAGCCGACAGCGCGTCTTCTCCCAGATACTGCCCGATCACGATACTGTCGATCAGCAGGCAAAGAGAAACGGTCAGTGCCGAAAGGATCTGGGCCGCCAGCATCTGGCGGATCATTTTTTTTATCATAATTTGACTCCTGCCGCTTCCGGAGAACCGTTCTCTTTCCTAAAGAAGCAGCGTATTTATTATAGCACAATCCCAGGGGAAAGGAATCCTGATCCCACTGTCGTCTTACAGGTAGCGTCCTGTGATGCTCTCTTCCGCCTTTCGGATCTCCTCCGGCGTTCCGGCCGCGACGATCCGTCCGCCTTCCTTTCCGCCGCCCGGTCCCATATCCACTATATAGTCCGCGCTGCGCATCACGTCCAGGTCGTGCTCGATCACGATCACCGTTGCCCCCTGCCGGATCAGCTGCCGGAACACGGCCAGCAGCGTCCTGACGTCCAGCGGATGCAGGCCGATGGTCGGCTCATCGAAAACAAAGACGGAATCCGACTGGGCCTTCCCCATTTCGCTGGCCAGTTTTAAACGCTGGGCCTCCCCGCCGGAGAGGCTCGGGGTCTCCTCGCCCAGGGTCAGATATCCCAGTCCCAGATCATGCAGGACCGCAAGGCGCGTATAAACCGTCTTTAAGTCCCGGCAGGCTTCCATGGCTTCATCCACGCTGAGGGCCATGAGCTGGGGCAAAGAGATTCCTTCGTTGTTTTTCGTCATTCTCCGGATCCCGTAAGCCTCCTTCGCATAGCGGGAGCCGCTGCAGTCCGGGCAGGGAATATCCACGTCCGGCAGGAACTGCACGTCCAGGCTGATGATTCCCGTCCCGTCGCACACAGGGCAGCGCAGCCGGCCGGTATTGTACGAAAAATCCCCGGCGTTGTATCCTTTTTCCTTGGCTTCCTTCGTGTGGGCAAAGACTTTGCGCAGCTCGTCGTG
>CADBSR010000167.1 GCA_902797385.1 uncultured Lachnospiraceae bacterium | reverse complement strand
TTCCTTTAACGTTGCCGTTCCCTCTACGATCAGATCCTGCACGTTGCCTTTCCAGACGTCGGTGCCGTGCGCGATGCCGGCGATCCGGATCAGGTCCGCCACGTTTTCCGGCTTGGCGTCCTGTACGATCCCCATGGCAAAGTCCGTGCCGAATTCGGGGACACCGAGCGTCCCTAACGGACAGCCGCCGATATCCTCACTCTTTATGCCCAGAGAGCTCGTGTCTTTAAAGAGTTGCAGAACAGCCGGATCATTGATGGGGACCTTTGTCATATCGATGCCCAAAAGGTCCTCCAGACGGCGGATCATGGTCGGATCATCGTGGCCCAGGATATCCAGCTTCAAAAGGTTATGGTCAATGGAATGGTAATCAAAATGGGTCGTAATGATATTGCTGTTTACGTCATTGGCCGGATGCTGGATAGGCGTAAAGGAATAGATATTTTCGCCCCGCGGCATGACCACGATCCCGCCCGGATGCTGTCCGGTGGTCCGTCTGGTTCCCACGCAGCCGGCGGCGATCCGGTCGATCTCGCAGCGGCGCTTGACAATGCCCTTCTCCTCAAAGTACTTCATGGTATAGCCGTAGGCAGTCTTATCTGCCAGACCGGTAATGGTCCCGGCCTTGAAGGTACAGCCTTTGCCGAAGAGGACCTCGGTATATTCGTGTGCCTTGCTCTGGTACTCGCCCGAGAAGTTCAGGTCAATATCCGGCTCCTTGTCGCCCTTGAAGCCCAGGAAGGTTTCAAAGGGAATGTCATAGCCGTCCCGGATCATTTCTTCGCCGCAGACCGGGCACTTCATGGGTGCCATATCCACCCCGGCGCCGCCCGCGTTCTTTCTCGTCTCTTCGTTGTCAAAAATACTGTGCCGGCACTTCGGACAGCGATAATGCGGCGGCAACGGATTGACTTCCGAGATCCCGCTGAAGGTCGCGACCAAAGAAGAGCCGACCGATCCGCGGGACCCGACCAGGTAGCCGTCATCGTTGGATTTTTTTACCAGCCGCTGCGCAATGATATACATGACCGCGTAGCCGTTGCCGATAATGGATTTTAATTCTTTATTCAGGCGCGTCTCGACAATTTCGGGCAATGTTTCTCCGTACCAGTCATGGGCGCGTTTGTAGCACATCTCCTGCAGTTCTTCCTCAGCGCCTTCGATCTTGGGCGGGCACTTGTCCGGCCGGACCGGTTCAATGACCTCGCACCAGTCGGCGACCAGGTTCGGCCCGTCGATCACGATCTGCTTGGCTTCATCGTAGTCCAGGAATGAGAACTCCGCCAGCATTTCTTCCGTGGTGCGGAAGTATAACGGCGGCTGCGTATCCGCATCCGCAAAGCCCTGCCCTTTCTGGACGATCCGCCGGTAGACTTCATCTTCCGGATTTAAAAAGTGTACGTCGCAGGTCGCTGCCACGGGTTTGCCGTATTGTTTTCCGAGTTCTATGATCTTCCGCACATAGTTTTCCAGATCTTCCCGGCTGTAGATGCGTCCGTTCCGTCCGGTTCGGGTCAGATACGCATTGTTGCCGAGCGGCTGGACTTCCAGATAGTCATAGAAATTGACGATCCCTGCCAATTCCTCCTCGGAGGCATCCCGCAGCAGGGCACGGTACAGCTCGCCGGCTTCACAGGCAGAGCCCAGGATCAGCCCCTCACGGCATTCACTTAAAAGGCTGCGCGGAATACGCGGCCGGCGCCGGAAATAGTTCAGATGCGATTCCGAAACGAGGCGGTACAGATTGACGCGCCCGGTCTCGTTTTTTGCCAGAATTATAATATGATACGTCGGCGCCTGCAGGATATCCGCCTTGGTCATGCCAGGTGCATCATCCACAAGATACCCCTCGCAGCCATAGATGATCTTGATATCCTTGCCTTTTTTCTGCAGGCTCTGCCATTTGTGAAAGGCTTCCGGGAAGGACTGCACCACCCCGTGGTCCGTGATGGCAACCGCCTTATGGCCCCACGCTGCCGCGCGCTCTATATATTCATCCACATGCGTAAAGGCATCCATCTCGCTCATCTGCGTGTGGGCATGCAGCTCCACCCGTTTTAAGGGCGCATGATCCATGCGCGCGTTTTCCGGCGCTTCCCCGGCCTTGATGCCGCTCACATGGTTCAGAGCCAGCTCATGATCGAAGCGGTCCTCTTCCGGCTCTGCTTTCACGCTCACGTAAGCTTTCTTTTTGACAATGCTCTCAATGGCCGCCTGTTCTTCGGGTTTGCCGAAGATCTTGACACGGATCGAATCGCTTAAGTCGGTCAGGACAAAGTTGTACAGAAGATTCCCGGTCTTTAAGGTCTTGACCTCCAGGTCGATGATCTGTCCCTGCACGATGACAGGCCCCATGCCTTCTTCCAGCTGGTTTAAAGGGATCGCTTCGCCCTCGAAATCGAAGCCGAAGCCGGCGCCTTCCGCCAGTCTCGTTTTCTTTTCGTACTTTTTGCGGACCGGCGGGGCCTGCTCGGCGCTCCGGGCTGCCCGCTCTTCTTCCTGCTGCTGCCTGAACTGGGCCGCCACCCGGGCAATTTCCGCTTCCAGACCCTGATCCGGATCTGCAGCCGTCTTTTTCAACTGCTTTTTGATACGGAATGAAAGGGTTTCAAAACCGAAGCGTTCCCGGAACACGCTCTGCAGGAAGGCAGCCAGCTCCTCTCCGCGTGCGGCCAGCAGCAGCGAATCCGGCAGGAGCAGCATGACCGCGCCGTCCGTAAATTCCAGGTCAGCCCCGCGGAAAAGATTGTAGGCGAACAGATTGGACGTTTTTAACTCCAGCAGGAGGCTTTCCCGGTAGGCGGCATAGGCTTCTCGGGGTGTCATATCGCCCAGCTCAAAATGCTCCTTCACCTCGACCGTGACCGGTTTTCCACGGAAAAACTGCTTTTTGACAGCCGCCTCCATAGCATAAATATCCCGCTTCTGGATCAGAAACGGGGCATGCAGATAGATCCGCAGCTTGTCCCGCGACCGGGTCATGGTCATCTTTTCCACATAGATCCGGCGGCTGTTATCGGTAATAAAAGAGACCGTCCGAAGGTCGGGCATGGTCTCCTGTAAGGTTTTCATATTGGTAAAATCTGTCATGCGGTATGTCTCCCGTAACAATTACCAGGTCCTAAGGGCTTCTTCCAGGGCCGGCAGCAGTTCCTGCTCCGGCAAACGCTTTACGATCTCGCCTTTTTTAAACAGAAAGCCCTCACCCTTTCCGCCGGCGATCCCCAGATCCGCCTCTCTGGCTTCTCCGGGTCCGTTGACAGCGCAGCCCATGACCGCGACAGTCAGGTTCTTGTCAGCATACGCCTGCACCATTTTTTCCACGGCATTGGCCAGCGGGATCAGATCAATATTGGTCCGGCCACAGGTGGGACAGGAAATGACTTCGATTCCTTCCTTCCGCAGGCCCAGATCGCGCAGGATCTGTTTGGCCACACGGATCTCCTCCAACGGATCTCCGGTCAGGGATACCCGGATGGTATCGCCGATGCCGCGCGAAAGGATCGCACCGATCCCGACCGCCGACTTAATGCTGCCGCCCTCCACGGTCCCTGCCTCCGTGATCCCGACATGAAGAGGGTAATCACAGCGCTCGGAAATGATCTCGTGAGCCCGGATACTCATGGGAACGCGGCTGGATTTGATGCTGATGACCAGATTCTCATACCCAAACGCTTCGATCATGGCTGCCTGATTCAGCGCACTCTCGGCAAGTCCTTCGGCAGTCACGCCGCCGTATTTTTCGATCAGCGTTTTTTCCAGCGACCCGCTGTTGACACCGACCCGAAGCGGAATCCCATCCCGCGCAGCCCGTTCCACCACGGCCTTCACGCCTTCCGCGCTGCCGATATTGCCGGGATTGATGCGGACTTTATCCGCTCCGTGATCCATGGCGGCCACCGCCAGCCGGTAATCAAAATGGATATCTGCCACCAGCGGAATATGGATCCGGGCTTTGATCTCTTCCAGGGCTCTTGCGGCTTCCTGGGTCGGCACCGTAACGCGAATGATCTCACAACCGGCCTTTTCCAGGGCCAGGATCTGTGAAACCGTCGCTTCCACATTTTCCGTCTTGGTATTGGTCATGGACTGGATCGCGATCGGTGCACCCGCCCCGATCAGGCAGGAACCGATCCGGATCTGTCTTGTTTTTCTTCTTTCCATTCCTTACCTCTTGAAAAGCCGCAAAATATCGTTAAAGAGGACAAACACCATGAGAAGCATCAGCAGCGCGAAGCCGATCAGATGGATCACGCCTTCCGCCTTTTTGGGAACAGGCCGCCGGAAGATCATTTCGTACAGGATGAACAGGATCCGTCCGCCGTCCAGTGCAGGGATGGGCAGAAGGTTCATCACGCCCAGATTGACGCTTAAGAGCACCATCAGTTCCAGGACATTGACGGCCGCCATCTTCGCGCCGCCGCTCTCCGCGCCGCTCTCGACCGCCGTGCTGATGGTACTGACAATTCCGACCGGGCCGGACAGATCCTTCACGCCGACCTGACCGGAGAACAGCATCTTCAGGGTCACAACAACATAGGACAGCCAGTAGCGCACCTCCCGCAGGCTCGCGGAAAGCAGGGTCCCGATATTTCCATTCCATTCATCATAAACATAGTATGCCTGGAAGCCAAGATCGTACGCTTCATACGGTTCCGGCGTCATGATCAGGGTCAGCGTTTCGCTTCCGCGTTTTACCGTCAGTTCCAGCGCCGTCCCATCGATCGGATGCGCTGAAAAATACTCTCCCATCGCAGTGCCGCTCGTGATCGTATTTCCGTTGATCGCGGTCACAATATCTCCGGCTTTTAAGCCGGCTTTTTCCGCAGGAGATCCGGCGGTAATGGCCGAAAGCGCAGCCGGTGCTTCGGAATTGGTGTAAGAAATCCCGATCCGGTATCCGCTCACTTTGGGATCCAGGGTATAGGTCCGCTCCTCGCCGGCCTTGTTCCTCACCGTGACGGTCACGTCGGACCCATCCAACGGATGCGAAAGTGTATACAAAAGGAAGTCCCGGCCCATGGCGATCTTCTTCCCGTTGATCGAGATCAGGGAATCTTCCCAGGCGGTAATGCCCGCCTGCTCGGCCGCGCTGCCCTTGGTGACCTGATGGATGGTATTCGTATTGATGCCCCCCATGCCGATCAGGAAGAACGACAGGATAAGAGCCAGGACCACATTGAAGGCCGGACCGGCCAGAACGACCAGGAAACGGGCCCAGGCAGGCTTGCTGTTAAAGGCATTCGGGGCCGGATCATCTTCGTCCTCTCCGACCATGGCACAGGAACCGCCAAAGGGGATCGCTTTCCAGGAATAGCGCGTTTCTCCTTTGGTAAAGGACAGGATCCGCGGACCCATGCCGAGGGAAAACTCGACCACGCCGATCCCGACAGCCTTGGCCAGGATATAATGGCCGAATTCATGAAATAAGACCAGAACGCTGAACACAAGAACAGCGATCAGAATACTTGTAAAAGTCATTGGATAGTCTCCCGTTGGCCGCTCCTATTTGACCAGAAGCAGCAGATAATAAACGATCGGTGCCGTCACGATCACCGAATCAAAACGATCCAGGATCCCGCCGTGACCGGGGATCAGCCGGCCGTAATCCTTGACCCCGAAGCTTCTTTTGATGGCAGAGGCAGCCAGATCGCCGATCTGGGAAACAATACTGCCGGCCGCACACAAAAGCGGCGTATAAAGAAGCGGATTGCCCAAAAATTTCAGATGTTCCCGGAACGCAAGGGCATACAAAAAGCCAAGCAGCGCGCTGCCCAGAACCCCGCCGACGGACCCTTCCCAGGTCTTTTTGGGCGAGAGCTCGGGTGTCATCTTATGCTTCCCGATCAGAATGCCCGTGCAGTAAGCCATGGTATCGCAGCCCCAGGAGGCTAAAAACACGAACCAGACCAGGGCGAAGCCGTCCGGCATCTGGCGGATCCGGTATAAATACGAAAGCATCACGGGAACGTAGACAACGCCGAAAAGACTGTACGCAGCCTGCGAAAAGGCATATTTCGGGAAGGTAAAAACGTAAGTCCCCATGATCAGGATAAAGGCCAGAAACAGGACAAAGAGCAGCCAGGCATCCCAGTTCAGGTAGACGGCTTCCAGATACAGGCACGCCCCCATAAAGCCGGCTGCCGCCAGCGGTTTGCCCCAGATGCCGCAGACACGGTAGAGTTCAAAGACCCCCACCAGGCTGATAAACGCCACAAAGATAAACAGGACCAGCGACCCCAGGTAGAAAGCCGCCAGGGTGGACCCCAGGATCACGACGCTGCTGGCTAAACGGATCCAGAAATTATGATTCTTCATTCTTCCTCCCGCCAAAGCGTCTGTCCCGGCTGTTGTAGATATTCACGGCCTCTTCCAGATCCGCATCGGAAAAGTCAGGCCAGAGGACCGTGGGGAATTCGAACTCCGAATAGGCGCTCTGCCAGGTCATGAAATTGGAAAGGCGCATCTCGCCGCTCGTGCGGATGATAAGATCCGGGTCCGGGATCCCGGCTGTATCCAGGTTTTCACTGATCATCTGCTCCGTGATAGCATCCGGCTCCAGCTCTCCGCGCTTTACCTTTTCCGCCAACTTCACCATGGCGCGGCGCAGCTCATCGCGGCCCCCGTAGTTTAAGCCCATGATAAAGGTCAGGCCGGTATTCGCGGCGGTCGTATCCACCAGATGATGCATGATTTTCTGTACATCGGCCGGAAAGCCGTCAATATCGCCCATAATACGGACTTTTGTATTGCGCTCCATGGAGCGTTTTTCCAGGCGGGGCAGATAGTAGCGCATCAGCTGGATCAGCGCCGTCACCTCCGCCTGTGAGCGCTTCCAGTTTTCAGTGGAAAACGCGTAAACGGAGAAAAAACTGACGCCCCACTCATAGCAGGTATCCAGGATATGCTTCAAGGTCTCACAGCCTTCCTTATGGCCGATGGCCCGGGGAACTCCCTTTTTCTTGGCCCAGCGGCCGTTTCCGTCCAGTATCACCGCAATATGGCGGGGCAGTTTGTTTGCATCCATATGATTTCGATCCTTATAATTGGCGCAGGAGGACGGCCCGGCCTCCCGGCTCAAAAAGCCGGAGCGGCCGAAGATCCGTCCCCCAGTCTGTTTCGTGTATGCCGCCGCCGGGCGGCGCTTTCATGCTCTTCGAAAAAGAGCCATACTCTGCCGATCAGACCGTCATGATCTCCTTGGTCTTCTCTTCGATCGCCTTTTCGACCTTCTCTACAAACTTATCCGTCAGCTTCTGGATGGCTTCTTCATCCTTTTTCTGATCGTCTTCCGTAATCTCGCCGGCCTTCTGGGCTTTCTTGATGCTGTCCACTACGTCGCGGCGGATATTGCGCAGGGCTACTTTGGCGTTTTCACCCTTCTTCTTGACGTCCTTGACCAGATCCTTACGGCGTTCCTCCGTCAGTTCAGGGAAGACCAGACGGATCACAGAACCGTCGTTATTCGGGTTGATCCCGATATCGGAGGCCTGGATCGCGCGTTCGATCGCCTTTAAAGCCGCCTTGTCCCAGGGCTGGATGACTAACATCCGCGCTTCAGGCACGGAAATATTGGCCAGCTGCTGGATCGGCGTCGGAGAGCCGTAATAGTCTGCCGTGATCCGGTTTAATACGCCGGGATTGGCGCGTCCTGCGCGGATCGTCACATATTCTTCCGTCAGATTGCCCAACGTTTTTTCCATTCTTTCTTCAGCATCGAGTAAATAATCGCCCATCATGTCTCCTCCTTATCTTCGTATCTTTCATCCGGACTCACACCGTGATCCGGGTCCCGTTGATCTCGCCCTTTAAGGCTTTGTAAATACTGTTTTCTTCCTGCAGGCTGAATACCGCCAGCGGAACGCGGTTGTCCGCGCACAGGGCGGATGCCGTCAGATCAATGACGCCCAGCTTCTTTTCCACGACTTCGTCGATGGAAATACGCTCATAGCGTTTTGCGTTCGGATTCTTGGCCGGATCGCTGTCATAGACACCGTCGATATTCTTGGCCAGAAGGATCTCATCCGCTTCCATCTCAATGGCACGCAGGACGATCCCGGTATCCGTGGAAAAGTACGGATGTCCGGTCCCGCCGGCAAAGAAGACGACTTTTCCGGCCCGGAACGCTTCCGTGGCGGCGTCTTTGGAGAAAAGCTTTGTCATGCTGCCGCACAGGAAAGGGGTAAAGATCTCTGTCTCCATCCCGCAGGAGCGGAAGATCTCGGAAACATAGATCGCATTCATGACCGTTGCCAGCATCCCGATCTGGTCCGCCTTGGTCCTGTCAATGTTTTTGCTGCTGCGGCCTCTCCAGAAATTGCCGCCGCCGATGACCACGGCCAGCTCGACGCCGTCCTCGACAGCCGGCTGCGCCTGCAACGCCACCGCGCGAACGGTATCTTCGTCAAATCCGAAATGGTTGCTGCCGGCCAGGGCTTCCCCGCTCAGCTTTAAGATGACCCGTCTTTGGGAACTCATATGCATTATCTCCTTCCGGGATGACCCATGCCAACTATAGCACACGCAGGGCGTTTTGTAAACGAAATGTTTGGAAAAGCCGCGTCTTGCGCTCTCTCGTCATCCGCTCATTTTATACTCGGTCCGGCCTGTGCCTGCGCATGTATTCCACCGCCCGGTACAGGGTGTCCGAATGGTACAGTTCTTCCAGATGGCCCAGGAAATCGATCCGGTATTTTTCCCCCAGGGTCTCCAGTTCCTTCCGGATCAGTTCCTGCCGGTCCGCAGAGACCGTTTCAAAGACATCTGCCATTCCCAGCTGGCGGCCTTCATCGCTTTCCAGATTGTGCAGACCGGCGCCGACCAGACGGACCGGCCTCTTTTCCACCTGCTTCAGCATACGGGCTGTTTCACGGTAAATCACAGCGGCCGAATCGGTGGAGCTCACCATACAGGAACGTGTGATGCTTTTCATGTCCGCGTAGGTCAGTTTCAGCGTAACGCCTTTTCCGTAAAGGCCAAAGCGTCTGGCCCGCCGTTCCACACTGACCGAGAGCAGCAGCAGGACCTCTTTCAGGAAAGAAAAGTCGTCCACATCCTGCTGAAACGTCAGTTCCCGGCTGACCGATTTGGCATCCTCGGGGTGATACGCAGTGACGGCTCTTTCATCGATCCCGCGGGCAATACGGCTGATCCACTCCCCCTGCCGGCCTAAAAGGCGCACCACATATTCCGGATTTTCGCGGATATCCCTGACGGTCCGAAAGCCGGCGGCGTGGAGCTTTTCAGCGGTTTTCCGGCCAACCGTATACAGCACCTGTACGTCCCGGTCAATGATCAGATCCACAAAATCCTGCGCTGTCCGGATCTCAAAATATCCGTCCGGCTTTTTCTCTTCACTGGCTGTTTTGGCCGCGGTCTTGGAATAAGCCACCCCGACCGAACAGCTCAGTTTCAGTTCCTCTTTGATCCGTGCTTTGATGGTCCGGGCGATCTGACAGGCCCCGTCCCAGGAGCCGGCCGTCTCTGTTACATCCAGGTAGGCTTCGTCCAGCGCTACGGTTTCCACGGCCGTTGCATAGCCCTTCCATATTTCCCGCAGCCGGGCCGATACCGCCTTGTACTTTTCGAAATTGGGATGACGGTAAATGCCGCCGGGGCAAAGGCGGTAAGCTTCTTTTATATTCATGCCGGAACGCACGCCGTATTTTCTGGCCTCGTAACTGCAGGTGGCCACCACGCCTCTTTCCTCGGGAAGAGAGCCGATGATCAAGGGTTTTCCGCCTAAAAAAGGATCGTCCCGGATTTCGACCGAGGCATAAAAAGCGTCCATGTCGACGTGAATGATGATCATTTCCGCAGATCTCCTCCTTTCCTGCCTGTCGTCCGGTATCCGCTTCCGCCGTCTTTTCCTGTCTTATGGTATCACAAGCATCCCGGATCCACAAGAGCCCGTCTTTGTTCCACCTTTCTGTTTATGAAAAAGACAGGGGACGGTTCTGTGTCTTGAAGACACAGAACCGTCCCCTGTCTTTGGTCGCAGCCGGTTTTGACCGGCCGCATCCGGAAGGATCTTATTTTTCTTTCCGGATCGCCTTATGGATCGCTTTTCCAAGCTCGAAGGCCGGGATCACCGACACGGCCAGGCCCAGGGAGATCAGCAGTTCATGGAACTGGAAGGTACCGGGGTCGATATCGAATACCTGCTGCAGACCGGGCAGGTAAATGGCGCCCAGGGTCAGGAAGGCGGTAATAACCGCAGCCCCCAGCAGCCACCAGTTGAAGTTCTTCAGTCTGTCCTTCGAGAAGATCGAATTCTTGCGGGAGCGCATGCACACGGCGCAGAACAGCTCCGCGAAGTTGACGGTCAGGAAGGCCATGGCCATGGCATTGGTGCAGACCTCGCCCTTCATCATGCCGGCGAAGCTGCCGTTTTCCAGGTGATACCCGATGAAGTACGCGGCGATCTCAACGATGGCCAGGTACAGGCCCTGCCAGATCATATCCGCGCCGGCACCGCCGGAGAAGATCCCGTCCGTGGTCGGACGCGGTTTGCGCTTCATCAGATCACCTTCCGCTTTTTCCATGCCGAGCGCCAGGCCGGGCAGGGAATCCGTCACCATGTTGATCCAGAGCAGGTGCACCGGGGACAGGATCGTGAAGTTAAGCAGCGAAGCCGCGAACATGATGATGACCTCAGCCATGTTCGTGGAAAGCTGGAACTGCAGGACCTTCAGGACGTTGTCGTAGATCTTGCGGCCCTCTTCCACTGCGTTGACGATGGTGGCAAAGTTATCGTCCGCCAGGACCATATCTGCCACGGACTTGGTGACGTCCGTACCGGTAATGCCCATGCCGATACCGATATCGGCGGCCTTGATGGAGGGCGCGTCGTTCACGCCGTCGCCGGTCATGGCCGTGACCATGCCGCGTTCCTTCCAGGCTTTGACGATCCGGGTCTTGTGCTCCGGCTGCACGCGGGCGTATACGCTGTAGCGCGTGACCAGATCCACCATTTCCTCATCGCTGTATTTATCCAGTTCGGCGCCGACCAGAGCCTCGTCCGCGCTTGTAATGATCCCCAGATCCATCCCGATGGCCACCGCAGTGTCCTTGTGGTCGCCCGTGATCATGATCGGACGTACGCCCGCCTGACGGCAGGCCTTGATAGCATCATACACTTCCGGACGGCAGGGATCGATCATTCCGGTCAGACCGATAAAGATCAGATCGTGTTCCAGATCTTCCGGCTCCAGAGAAGCCGGCATGGCATCATATTCGGTATAGGCGGCACAGAGCACACGCAGGGCGCGGTCCGCAAAAGCCTTGTTGGTCTTTAAGATCTCATCGGAAAGATCCTGCGTCATGGGCAGGACTTTTCCGTCCTTCAGATAGCCGGTGCAATGCTTTAAGAGTTCATCCGGTGCGCCCTTGGTGTACTGGACGAATTTGCCGCCGGTCGCATGGATGGTGGACATCATCTTGCGCAGCGAATCAAACGGGGCTTCACCAACACGCGGCATTTCCTCTTTTAATTCATACTTCGGCAGGCCAAGGCGATTCGCATAGTCGACCAACGCCGCTTCGGTCGGCTCACCTGTGGAGTGCTCCTCACCGGGTGCGATTTCCGCATCCGAGCAGAGCGCCATGGCGCGGGCCAGAAGCTTTTCATCCGTCGTGAAGGCATCCACCACGGTCATCTTGTTCTGCGTCAGGGTCCCAGTCTTATCCGTGCAGATGATCTGCGTGCAGCCCAGGGTCTCAACCGCCGTCAGTTTGCGGATCAGCGCCTGGCGCTTGCTCATGGCTGTCACGCCAATGGACAGGATAATGGTAACAACGGCCGGCAGACCTTCCGGGATCGCGGCAACCGCGAGCGCGATGGCGGCAATAAAGGTATCCAGACCTTCTTCCCCCAGCATCGCCCAGCTGAATGTACGGCCGGACAGGAAGACAGACTGGACGATCCCGATAATAAACACGAGAACGCAGATCCCGATGACCAGCTTCGTAAGGAAGCGGGACAGTTCCGCCATCTTCTTCTGCAGCGGTGTCTGTTCCTTTTCGGCCAGGGTCAGGGCGTTGGCGATCTTGCCCATTTCGGTATCCATTCCGGTATCACAGATCACGGCTTTGCCGCGGCCGTACACCACCGTGGAACCGCTGTAGAGCATGTTGCGGCGGTCACCGAGCGGCACGTCCGCGACGTTCTCATGCAGCATCAGCATCTCGGTCATTTTCAGGACCGGGACCGATTCGCCGGTCAGGGCGGCTTCTTCCGCCTTTAAACTATGGGCTTCCAGGATCCGGCAGTCGGCAGGCACCGCATCACCGGCCTCCAGCACGACCACATCACCGGGGCAGAGTTCTTCGCTCTTCACGACCCGAACCTGACCGTTGCGGACGACCTTCGACGTTGCAGCCGTCATCTGCTGCAGGGCTTCCATGGCCGCTTCCGCTTTACTCTCCTGCACCAGCGACATAATGGTGTTGATCACCACGACCGCCAGGATCACAATCACGTCCGCGAAATCCGACAGACTGAAGTTGCTTCCCTTCTCCAGGACCGTTACGACCGCCTGAATGGCAGCCGCCACGATCAGCATGATGATCATGGGATCCATGATCGAGTGGATAAACCGGGAGAAAAGACTTTCCTTCTCATGTTCCTTCAGCTTGTTTAAGCCTTTTTCCTGAAGACGGCGGGCCGCCTCCTCTTCCGAAAGACCGTTTTCCCCGGTCTTCAGTTCCCGCAAGACTTCTTCCTTTTCCTGCAAGTACCACTTCATACTTTTTCTCACCTCATGAGCAGTATAGAGTTTTTCGCAAAAAAACAGACCCGTGAGCTGCTTCTTCTGCAGCGTCATGAGTCTCGCAATTTAAAACAAACCAGACGATTTCGCCGAGATTGTTGGCTTGCTGCACCCTTTCCGGTGCCTGCTACTCCCTCAAGAGCAGGAGTATTATGACAAAGAATCCGGCGGATGTCAAGTATTATTCCGGAGGGGAAAAAGAGGAATAATAGGAGGATACCCATCGGACCGCGAATATGGTACAATATAAAAAAGTTATTCCCCGAGGAGGCCCCGCATGATTTCGGATCACAGCCAGACACGATGCTTTGCCCTGAACGCGGCCGGGCTTTTCATAGTCTTTTTTATGCTGCTTTCCGGGCTGTCCGGGTGTGCCGGGCCGGCAGGCTCCGACGCAGACGGCCGGGCTGACATGACGGCGGGAACAACTGAAACGGCTGAACCGGAACCGGCTGCGGAAGAAAGCACGGCAGCAGAAAGCAACGCAGAAGAAACCACGGAAGCAATCACCGCTGTGGAAGAAACGACCCCGATCCCCGCTTCTCTTTCTCCGGCCGAGGAAGCGCGCCTTCTTGAGGCAGCCCGCGCTGCTCTGGATAAGCAGATGACAGTCGATACCGGCAATACCCTCTTTCTGGACCGGGTCGGCGGCTACTATGCCTGTACCATGCCGGTACCGGAAGGGGAGGACGTCATGCTCCTGGGCTCGCAGGCCCTCTCCCCCGTGTCACGTGCGTTTGGCTATGAAGTCAATTTTTCCCGCGTGGATATGGGCAACGTCTGGCAGGTATACTATATTGTAAGCGTCTCTCAAAGCGAGGACGGCGAGCCCCTGTGCGAGGTCGTGCGGTATTATACCAAAAAGGAGTATCTGGCTGGCTGGGAGGGCTTCTCGGTCAAGACGCCCTGACAATGCTTCCGCCTGTCTTTTTATTGTTCCTTGAAATTTTTTATAAATTCTTTACATTTGCACAAATCCATGTTATTGTAATAAAACAAGCGGCAACACAGGAGGTTCATCATGAATCGCGCAGACGGAATCCAGCTGAAACATACCGATGTCATGTATCGTATCGCAGCCCACATCATGGCAAAACGGAGCGATGCGCAAAATGCCATAGAATTGTTTATTCCTCAGGCGCCTATCAAGGCTTATATGCAGGAAAAGCGGAAAGAAGGAAAGCCGGTCAGCCATCTGGCCATCCTGATGGGCGGCTTTGTACGGCTCTTTGCGGAATTTCCGGCGTTAAACCGCTTCATTGTCAATAAAACCCCCTACGCCCGCAAGGAACTGGCCTTCGGGATGGTCGTCATGGGTGCCAAGGCGGGCGAAGGAACGGCCAATGAAGGCACCATGTCCAAGGTCTATTTCGATCCGCACGATGATATTTTCGAGGTGGAGCGCAAGATCGAAGAATATATTGAAAAGAACCGCCGCGGCGACAACGCAACCGAGGAGATCATGCGCAAGCTGACCGCCATTCCCGGCATCCTGCGCGGAGCGGTCAACGTTCTCAAATGGGGCGACAAACACGGTCTGCTGCCGAAGTCCATTATTGATGCCAGCCCCTTCCACTGTTCCATGGTCTTCACCAATCTGGCCAGCATCCGAACCAATCACATCTATCACCACTGCTACGATTTCGGCACCACGAGCATGGTGATCGCCGCCGGCAATCCCCGTGAAATACCGCACCTGAAAGACGGCAAAGTGGTCCTCGAAAAGTGCATTCCGCTCGGGATGGTCATGGATGAAAGGATCGCCTCCGGACACTACTTTGCCAATGCCTTCCGCCGCTATAAGGAATTTATGGCGGATCCGCATCTTCTGGAAGGCCCGGCGCCGAATATTGTCCCCGACCCGGAAATCTGATCCTGCCCAGGCATCAAAACCGTGTTCCATCTCCCCGACAGAATGGGATGCGGTTTTTTCTTTACCAATCAAATCATAAAGGAGGAATATCTGCATGAAAAACAAAGCCGCTCGAAGGACAAGAATCATCTGGCTTTTCATCTTGGTCCTGACCGGCAGTCTTATGTTCGGAGCCAGACAGGCCGGAGCCTGGTCGCTGCAGCTGGCTGATTTTCCGACCCAGGTCCACGACGGAACCGTCGGACGGTCGTATTATGCTCCCATCTATTTGGCAAATGGAACAGCGCCATATGAATTCAGCATCAGCAGCGGTTCTCTCCCACCGGGACTGTATCTCTACGCGAACGAGACCTACGCTGAGATCAAAGGAACACCATCGGCTGCCGGCACCTACAGTTTTTCTGTCAAGGTAAAAGATGCCGCCTCTCCTACCATCCAGCAAAGCTTTTCATTCACCGTACGGATCGCCGAAAAATACACGATCTTCAATATCAATGTCGGCAAGGGAAAAGCCCTGAATGTCTACGGAGTGGAGGGCAACAGTTTTCAGGCCGGTGAGTGGGTCTCTCTGAGCTATACCGGTTATGTGCCAAAAAAACAGTGCTTTAAGCGCTGGATCAAGGCGGCTTCGGTCGATCTGGATCAGTACGGCGGCTTTTATATGCCGGCCGAAAATTTGTACGTGGAAGCAGAATATATGGATATCGTCCAGGGAATCAAGACCGATGCTGATTTGAGCCCGTATCATCCGGGCGGCCCCTACGGTTTCGATGAGTATGAGGAAAATACGCTGGATGCCGCTGTATTGGCGGGCCTGATCAACCGTCGTGTGGAATACGGCAGTCAGGAATTTGCCTGGTATAAGGAAAGCACGGAAAACCGCTACTATGATCTTGACAAAGATGGGACGGACGATCTGCAGCTGATCCGGGTCGAACAGTCGACCGGCGGGATCGTCCGCTTTGGCGGTGCCGTCGCTTCCAACTCCCTGAAAAATGATAACTGGGTCCTGTCTTTACCGGATACGATCCTGGAAATGAACGACAAACCGATATATGAAACGCTCGCCTACTATATCGGTCATCATCTGAAGGCAGTCGGCTTCTCCTATCCCACCTGTGAAACCTCCGGTGTCAAGGAACATTTCCGCTGCAGCGACTGCGGGGCCCTCTTCTGGGATGCGAAGGCTCAGATGCCTGCCACGAAAGCGGATGTCACATTGGATCCGAGCGGCCACTCCAATGTCCTGATCAGTGGAAAGAAGCCCACTTGCACGAAAGAAGGCCTGGCCGAACATTTCGAATGCTCCGAATGCGGCAAATGCTTTGCCCCGAATGATCCGGCCGGACTCCATCCCGAAGATCCTGCCGCCTTTGTTCTGCCCGCTAACGGCCATGCCATGACACATATAACGGGCAGCAATCCGACCTGCATTAAGGAAGGCGTGGTAGAGCATTATGAATGCGGCGAGTGCGGCGAGTGGTTCTGGGATAATGCCGGAAAGCAGCTGATCACGGATCATACAGCAATCATACTGAATGCCTCCGGTCACACGATGAATGCCCACGAAGCGGTACCAGCCACCTGCACCAAAGAAGGCAGCAAGGCTTACTTTGACTGCGCCAACTGTAAGGATTGGTTCTGGGACGAAGCCGGCACCAAACTGATCGCAGACCCTAAGGAGGTCCTGATTCCGGCGGCTGGCCACAGCTTTATCACGATATCGGGCTTACCGGCCACCTGCGAAACAGGCGGGATCATCGAGCATTACGAATGCAGCGAATGCGGCGAATGGTTCTGGGATACTGCCGGTACCAGTCCGGTCGCCAATCATGAAGATACTCTCCTGCCCGCCCTGGGGCACAGCTGGGGCGAGTGGACCACTGTAAAGCAAGCCGGTCCCGGCGAAGCGGGTCTGGCCGAGCGGATCTGTTCGCATGATGCGTCTCATAAAGAGACAATGGAGATTCCGGCTCTCCCTATCCCGCCTACAGAACCCACAGCCGAAATGACGACCGTCAATCCGGAAGGAACCACAGCGACGCCGGTGGAGCCGACCGAGATCCCGGCAACGCCGGCCGCAACAGAGCCTTCTGAAACTTTCCCTGCCGAATCATCTGCGGCCCCGCAGGAGACCACGCCGGCTGCTATCCCGCCTGAAACGACGAAGGCGGCTGCTCAACCTCCGGATGTCATCTCCCCCACCGTACCTTCCTCCTCTTCTCCGGATGGAAAAGGGAACCAAGCTTCGAGCAATCCACTGATCTGGGTTCTGATCCCGGTGGTCCTGCTTCTGGGCATTTCCATTGGTCTGGTAATCGCACTGCTTAGCCGCAATAAAGCCTTAAGCGCAGCCGCCGGCGGCGCACTGCAGAACAAGGCAGAAGGAAGCAAAAAAGACGAAATCGGGAAGAAAGAAGAATAAGTGCTGAACCTGCAAGGAGGGCGGCATCTTCGGGATGCCACCCTCCTCTTTTATGTCTTT
>CADBSR010000166.1 GCA_902797385.1 uncultured Lachnospiraceae bacterium | reverse complement strand
CAGGGATTCGAACCCGGGACCGATCGGTTATGAGCCGACTGCTCTGACCAGCTGAGCTAAGGGTCCGTGCGAGCGGTATTTTATCAAAGAACCTTCCCTGATGTCAAGCCCCGCCCGGCTTTCTTTTATTCTTTCGGCTGCAGCTGCTCTATCGCACGCCGTGCGAAAACGGTCTGCGCATGTTCCTCGTAGTAAGCCTTGGTGGCAGAAGTGGCCGGAATCGGACGACCGTATTCCGAGAGCAGAAGACAGACCTGACGGAAAGCATCGACCGACTTCGGCGAAGCGGAGATCAGCAGGAAATACTGATCAGCCTCCGGCATCAGATACAGGCTGGAACTGACGCCCTTCGGGGTTTCCCGCAGGCGGGGCGGCAGCTTGACGCCTTCCTTCTGCGGGAAGGAAAAAACGGCTAACGGCATAGGATAGCGGACGCGAGCCTGCTCTTCCTGCTCCTTTAAGGCCCGGGTCAGAGCCTGCACGAAGGGATTTTCCTGTGACTGAGCCTGCGAACGGATCTGAGGCGGGATCTCCTCCGGGGAATTGAATTTGGTGATGGTAAATACCAGATTGCCTTCGGCATTCCGGACAGCTTCCACCATGACAGGATAATCGTTCGGCTCAAAACCAAGCTCATCGGCAGAGCGCTCGAGTATCTCCCGGACAAGGCGGCGTGCCTCAGCAGAGTCGGACCGGATCTTTTTTAATGTCAGATGACGTTGGAGAAGTTCTCCCAGCGTCATGATGCAGCGAAACTGATTGTCATTGATTCTTTCGATTTTCATCGCTTCCCCTCCTTCCCTGAGAATGCTCCCTGTATTCGAAAAAGGGGCGGACAAGGACGTCCGCCCTTTGTGGAGTCGCCGTCTATTATACTACTCGTTTGTGTAATTGTCAAAATATCCCTGGACCAGGACAACAGGGGTTCCTTTATCGCCGGAACCGCTGGTCAGATCGCAGAGGGAGCCGATCAGATCCGTCAGCTGACGGGGGGTCGTTCCTTCCGAAGCCATCTGTCCGACCAGATCCGCGTCCTTTTTCCGGATGCTTTCGCTGATCGCGTCGCGAAGGGCCTCACCGGACAGCTCCGCAAAGTCATTGTCGGCCAGATATTTTAACTTCAGCTCATTCGGGGTCCCTTTGAGACCTTCCGTATGGAACGGAGAGACAAGCGGATCGGCCAGTTCCCAAATCTTGCCCTGCGGATCCTTGAAGGCACCATCACCGTAGATCATAACTTCGACATGCTTGCCGGAGGCTTTCAGGATACGGCGCTGGATCTCTTCGACCAGACCCTGCGCATCACGAGGGAAGAGTTTGACGGTATCCTCGGTCGCTTTGTTGGAGCCGAGCAGACCGTATTCGGCATTGTAGCCGCTGCCGTTCACAGGTGCGTTCATGATCCCGTCCAGACTGAAGACGACTTTGGCACCCGCTTTTTCCAGCAGACGTTTGGTCCGCTTGCGGCTGTGAATATCGCAGTTGATGACATGATCCGCATAGGGAAGGATCTGTTCCGCATGATTTCCAAAGAGGATCTGTGCTTCGGCCCCGCAGGACTCGATCAGATCCCGGTAGTAGGCAACGTAATCCATGCCGGTAAAGGGATGACGCGGGGCACCGAACTTTTCATGGAACTGAGCTTCGGTCAGAACGTCCGAATAGGGGTTCACATCGGACTCATCCAGGGCGTCAAGGGAGAGAAGGGCATTGCCGACTTCATCGGAGGGATAGCTGAGCAGCAGGACGACTTTTTTGGCGCCCATTGCGATGCCGCGCAGGCAGATCGCAAAACGGTTGCGTGACAGAATAGGGAAAATCACACCGACGGTGCCTCCGCCCAGTTTGGCCTTCACATCTTCTGCAATGTCACTGACGCTGCAGTAATTTCCCTGGGCCCGGGCAACGATGGATTCCGTTACGGCGATTACGTCGCGGTCCCGAAGGGAAAATCCTTCTTCTTTGGCTGCTTCCAATACACTCTCGGTTACGATATCGGCCAGATTGTCTCCCTGCCGGATGATCGGGCAGCGAATGCCTCGTGAAATGGTACCGGTTCTGCGGTTGTGACTCATGAGAAGACCTCCTATGTTGCAGGATTTGGATTGAACAAGGCTGTATTATAAAGCATTTTGTCCGGCTGTGCAACGAAAACAAAGAAAATAGGGATATTTCTTTTTTTACTATCGCTCTGTCCGGCCGGCGCGTCATTCCCGGGGAAGATCATAGATCCGGGTATATTTTTCTTCCAGATAATCGGCAAAGACCTGCGGATCAAAGGGCTCCTCCAGGACCTGGGCAAGGAGTTTGCCCGGTTCATACAGGCTGCCGTATTGCCAGATATGCGTCCGGTTCCAGGCGTTGATCGGTGCAAAATCGCCTCTTTCCAGGCAGGCATCCACGTCAACGCTTTCCTTCATCTTTTTCAGGAACTGCGCGCCGTAGGCCGAGCCGAGAGCATAGGAGGGGAAATAGCCGATGGCACCGCCCGACCAGTGGGAATCCTGCAGGACGCCCCGCGTGTCGTCGGGCACGTCGATCCCGAGGTATTCTTTGTAAAGTGCATTCCATGCGGCCGGCAGATCATGCACGGCCAGCTCGCCGGCCATGACTCTCTTTTCCAGCTCATACCGGACCATGATATGCAGGCAGTATGTCAGCTCATCGGCTTCGGTGCGGATCAGGGAAGGCTCGGCCTTGTTGACGGCCCGCCAGAATTCCTCCGCCGAAACGGAGGCAAAATGCTCGGGGAAATGCTTTTTCAGGAGGGGCATGATCTGCCGGATAAATGAAAGACTGCGGCCGATCAGGTTTTCGTAGAAGCGGCTCTGACTTTCATGGATCCCCATGGAAACACCGCCGTCCAGCACGGTATAGGCCAGCGAATCATCGGACCCGGTATCGTAGAGGGCGTGGCCGCCTTCGTGGACGACGCTGTACAGAGAAGAGGCAACATTGTCTTCCTGATAATGCGTCGTGATCCTTTCGTCCAGATGAGATCCCAAAGAGGTGGTAAAGGGGTGCTCGGTCGTGGAAAGACCGACATGATCCAGATCCAGTCCCATGAGCTTCATGAGATCGTAGGAGAGGGCTTCCTGGGCCGCGTCGGGGAAAGATCCGTACAGGCAGCGATCGTCCACGGGCTTGGCAACCTGCACCTTCTTTAAAAGAGGCACGATCCGTTCGCGCAGGGCCGAAAAGAAGGCATCGCAGGAGGCCTTGCTGATGCCGGGCTCAAATTCGTTCAGCCAGTAATCGTACGGATCTTTTTCCGGAGCCGCGTAGCCGGCAAAGCGGCGGACGGTGTCGAAGATCTTTTCGAGATACGGTTCAAACGAGGCAAAATCGTTGGCCGGCTTTGCCTTATGCCACACGTCTTCAGCCTCTACCAGCAGGGTGTCGTACGCGACATATTCCTCCATGGGGATCTTCTGCATGTAGCGAATATCTTTCAGAAGGAGATACACCATGCGACGTTCCTTTTCCTGCAGCTGCTCCTTGCAGCTGTCCAGATACTCGAGGAGCGCGACGGTCTCTTCTCCGGTCGAGAGGCGGTACATGTCTTCACTTAATATGGCCAGCGTATGCGCGCGGTTCGCAGCCGTTCCTTTCGGCGCCGTGGTCTGACCGTCGTAGCTGATCAGGCCGGCGGCATGGCTGTAGGCCGCCATACGGCTTTGCAGGGTATAGAGTTTTTGAATGGCTTCTTGCAGGTTCATGAGAAAAGACCTCCTTCGTATTCTTACGGATATAAGCTAAGGGACAAGGATCACGCCGACCCCGTCGGGGATCACCGTGACGGGGGCAGCGGTAAAGGTAAGCGAATCGGCCATGGCCAGAGCTGCGTTTACATCCGGCGCCCAGTCCATATGCATTCCTTCGATCAGGGCACGGTTTTCTTCTCCGGTCACAAAGATGCAGCGCGCCTTTTTCAGGATCCTGGCCAGGATCTGGGCCTGCCACTGGTCCGGCGTGGTTTCTTCGGGCGGAACCGCTTCGATCCGTTGCAGGATCTCCTGCGGCGAGTCGCCCCGGGCAAACCAACGGTAAAAATTGTCCCCGCCGTGACCGTCGCCAAGCGCTGCCAGCATGATGATGACGCCGCCCTCGCAGGCACAGGCTTCGGCGGCCGTCATGCCTTTGACGGCCTGATAGATGTTCTGATCCAGGGGATATCCGCCGTTGGAGGTGATCACGATATCTGCCGGAACCGGGGTGAGCCTGGTCTGGTCCAGGCAGCGCCGGCAGCCGGCTTCATGCGCTTTCTCCGGATCGCCGGCGACGGCTGCCGTGATCCTTTTTTCCGAATCCAGCAGAACGTTCAGTATAAAGCGCAGGCCGCTGACCCGGGCCGCAAAGACCATATCCTGATGGATGGGATTGTCTTCCAGAATGCCTTGCCTGGCATGCGGATCCGCAATAAAGCGCGCGTTGTGATTATACATGACGGTCCCGGCGTCGGCGACGCCCGGGAGGATACATTTGCGTCCGCCGGAAAAGCCGGCAAAAAAGTGCGGCTCGATAAAACCTTCCGCCAGCAGGAGATCGGCTTCCTTCAGGCACTTGTTCAGACGGAGCGCTCCGCCGGAAGGCAGGGTCCCGTAAAAATCCATGTCCTCAGGCTTAAAAGCATTGTGGACAAGGACCTCTTCATGCGATACGATCTCGTCGCCGAAACGGTCCCGCAGTTCCGCCTCGGTGGTGGGACGGTGCATGCCGGTCGCGATCAGGAGCGTGATCCGGGCCCCGGGATTGCCGCGGCGCAGCTCGGACAGCAGAAGCGGCATGGTGATACGGCTCGGGACGGGACGGGTGTGATCGCTGCTGATGATCACGATCCGCTTTTTCCCTTCGGCGAGACGGGAGAGCGGTTCGCTGCCAATGGGATCTCGCAGCGCAGAAAGGACGATCTCCTGCTCGGAAAGGTCAGGGCGCGACGGATGCCGGGGCACCAGGACGGCCTGGATCCTTTGCTCATCGAGGGTGAGGGACTGTTTCGTTTTGCCAAAAGGGATCTCAATACGGCGTATCATTTTCAGCCTCCTGAAAAGACAGGACAGAAAAACAAGGGGAAACTGATTTCTATCATAATGAAAATAGAGGCGCTGTCAAGACCGGATCGGCCCTGTAAAAAAATAAAAAGTTTTTCGAAAAAAGTTGTTGACAAAGTGGATGGGTTTCGCTACAATAGCAAAGCACGATTTTTTGGCACACCCGCGCCTGTCGTGAATTTTGGATAAAGGAGGTCAGGTCATATGTCTATTTGTCCCAAGAATAAGTCCTCTAAGGCAAGAAGAGACAGCCGCAGAGCAAATTGGAAAATGAGCAACCCCACGTTGGTCAAGTGCAGCAAGTGCGGCGCGCTGATGGTACCTCACCAGGTTTGCAAGGCTTGCGGTTCCTATAACAAAAAGCAGATTGTAAAAGTGGAGGAGTGATCCTGCCATTTCTGCCGGGGCAAAGCCCATTGCAGCGTATCCTAAGGATATTTACAGAAAGAACAGCCTTGCTTTCGCAGGACAGAAGAAATACCGGAATTACAGTACTGTAGTTCCGGTATTCTTTTTGTAAAATAACGGGACTGTTCACGTCTTTTTTCTGCTGTCTGGCTTCAAGGAAAGGAGAGGACGCGGAACGGATCCTTTCCTGCATCCGGACAGTGCTTTTACCCGCAGGAGGAAGCACAGTGCATCGGCCGGAAGCTTTTCACGGAAGGGCGTTTCTGCTATCATTTTATCAGGCCCTTAACAGGGGAGGAGCAAACAGAAACGGGGGATAGCTCATGCGGAAACCGGTGATATGTCACGATAACAATGCGGCTTTTCTGGATGCGCTGGAATCCTGTCTTTCGACCGGCCTCAAAGTGCTTCTGGATGGAGACGAACAAACGAAAGAAATGCTGGAAGCGAGCTTTGGAGACCGGGATCCCGAAACATGGACGGGAACGATTCTGCTGAATGACAAAGGGGATATTGAGGGACTGTCTTTCACTGTCGGATCATAAGGCCATGAAATACCCTCTGCAAAAATCTTCAATCGAGCCAAACTGTCTCATATCCACTTCTATTCCAGTCCTCTGTTCGCCGCCTTTGAACTTTACAGCCGGAAAAAGCTATGTTATAATCCGCTTTGTGAAAAGGAGGCGTACCCATGGCGTCAAGCAGAAAAAAAGCCAAGAATACCCTGCCTGTTGTCCTCGTCCTTGTTGTCGTGGCCGCATTGCTTCTGATTGCAGTCCTGACAGAAAACAAACCGAGCAGCCGGAAGATCGATCTCAAAGAGTTTTTCCATTCGGAGAACGGCGCAATGGCCGTGGTCCGGGACAATGTCCTTTCCCATGAAGAATTCCTTCGGGAAGACGGAACGGTGTATACCTCGGTGGCGTATCTTCAGGAGAAGCTGAACAAACGCTTCTTCTTTGACAAAGCGGAAAACCGGCTCCTGTATACCAGACCGGAAGGAACGGCGGAAGCCGACTTAACGACCCAGTTCGGCGGCAAGAAAGTCCTGCTGGAGCGGCAGGGAAGCGTGTATGTTCTCCTGGATTATATCGGGCAGTTTATGCCTATGTCCTGGACGTATTATGAGGATCCGGAACACCTGGTCCTGAAAACGGTCTACGGAGAAGAAGGAGAGCTGAAGACGCTGACCAAGGCGACCGTTCGGGCGGAAGCTTCCGTCAGCAGCCCCATCCTGGCTGTGCTGGAGGTCGGAGAAAAGCTCCACTATCTGGAAGAACTGGCCGAGTGGAACTACATCTGCACCACCGACGGGATCCCCGGGTATGTTTCCAAGAAAGAAGTCTCAGAGCCGTCCATCATTGTGACGAAATCCGGCTTCACCGAACCGGTCTACAAAACGGTCCAGGAAGGCACGACGGTAGGTCTGGTCTGGCAGCAGGTCGGCTATCGCTCTGACAATGACAAGCTGGAAGAGCTGGTTGCGCAATCACGCGGCCTTTCGGTCATCTCGCCGACCTGGCTTTTCTTAAGCGGGGCGGAGGGAAAGATCGTTTCGCTGGCAGATCCCTCGTATGTTGAACGGGCCCATGCCCTGGGCTTAAAAGTCTGGGTCCTCCTGAACAATATGAACTACGAGATCTACGGGGATGAGCTTCGTTCCAATTTCGATATCACGACCAACCGGCGTCACCTGATCGCGTCCATCATGGATACCCTGACGGAGTGCGGGGCAGACGGGATCAATATTGATATCGAGAGTCTGCCGGCGGCCGGCGGCCGGGGCTTCCTGCAGTTTATCCGCGAGCTTTCCGTGACGTGCCATCAGCTGGGACTGACGCTTTCGGTGGACAATTATGTTCCGTCTCCGTGGACGGAGTACTACAACCGGACGGAGCAGGCCGTTTTCGCTGATTATATCGTTGTGATGGGATATGACGAGCACTATGCGGGTTCGGAACCCGGATCCACCGCCTCCCTGCCCTTTGTGATCAAAGGGGTGGAAGATACGCTGTCCATGGTCCCGGCCAAACAGATCATTTGGGCGGTTCCTTTCTTCACAAGACTCTGGAAAGGGGCCAACGAACAGGTGACCAGTGCCGTCCTACGGATGAGTGAGATCCCGTCGTATATTGAGAAGTATCAGTTAAGCCCGACCTGGGATCTGGACCTGGGCCAGTACTACGTGGAATTCAAGATCGATCAGGATCCGGTCCGGATCTGGATCGAGGATGCCGAATCCATGGGACTTCGTCTGGACAGCATCGCGTCCTACGGACTGGCAGGGATCGCTGCCTGGAGACTGGGCATGGAAGGGGCCGATGTATGGCCGCTGTTTGAAGAATTTGTTCAGAACAATCAGATCCAATGAGGCGGCAAAATGATTTTCAAAAATGGGGGAGACATTTTGCTTTAAAAAGGACCGGCGGCGGAGTGATCCGCCGCTCCTTTTTATCCTTTCGGCATTGCTTTTTCCGGCCGGAGGCGGTACAATACCTTTGATAAGGTGACGGGGGCCTGAAATCCGGTCCCGAAAACAAAAAACAATGATCCCGGATCCGGCCGGCCTGGCCGCGGATCCGGGCGGAAGATCATAAATGGCGGCCCTGCCGCGGAAAGAGGAAGACATGAACGCACAGGAAAAATATCTGAGCTGGCTGGCAGATCCCGGAATCGATGAGGAAACAAAAGCCGAGTTGAGAGCGATCGAAGGCGATGAAGAAGCGATCCGGGAACGCTTTGAAGGCGATCTGGAATTCGGTACCGGCGGTATGCGCGGTATTATGGGAGCCGGATCCCGCCGCATGAATGTATATACCGTCCGGAAAGCGACGCAGGGACTGGCCAACTATATTTTGAAAAAAGGTGTCCAGGCCAAAGGCGTGGCACTTTCCTATGATTCCCGGAATCATTCCGCTGACTTTGCCCGGGAGGCAGCCCTGACGCTCTGTGCCAACGGGATCCCCATTTATATTTTCCCGACCCTGCATCCGACGCCGATGCTCAGCTTTGCGGTCCGGGAGCTGGGATGCACGGCCGGCATCAACATTACGGCAAGCCACAATCCGCCGGAATACAACGGGTATAAGGCTTACTGGGACGACGGCGCGCAGGTCACGATCCCGGATGATGAGAATATCATTCAGGAAGTGAACGCCATCACCGGTTTTGACATGGTCAAGACCATCAGCGTGGAAGAAGCGCTCGATAAAGGCCTGTATCATATTATCGGGCCGGAAGTCGACGATCGGTATTTCGAAGAATTGAAGAAGCTGATCCGTCATCCGGAAGCCATTGAGGCGGAGAAGGAAAATATCAAGCTGGTCTATACGCCGCTGCACGGAACCGGTCTGGTCCCGGCGACCCGGATCCTGAAGGAGCTTGGCTTTACGCAGGTGTATGTGGTGGAAGAGCAGGCGCAGCCGGACGGTAGCTTCCCGACCGTCGGCTATCCGAATCCGGAGGATCCCAAGGCCTTTAAGCTGGCGCTGGAGCTGGCCAAAAAGGTCGATGCCGATATCATTATTGCGAACGATCCCGATGCGGACCGCCTGGGCGTTTTCCTGAAAAACGGAAAAGAATATATGCGCCTGACCGGCAATATGACCGGCACGCTGCTGGCAGATTATGAGATCGGCGGCATTAAGGACACGCGGGGCCTGAACGAGCACAGCATTTTTGTGAGCACGATCGTGACGTCCAATATGGCCGGTGCGGTAGCCCGGAAGTATGGCGTTCGCTTCTACGAGACCCTGACCGGCTTCAAGTTCATCTGCGGTAAGCTGCGTGAACTGGAACAGACCGAACCGGATGTGGATTACCTCTACGGCTTTGAAGAGAGCTTCGGCTCCTCCTTCGGCCCGTATTGCCGGGATAAGGACGGGATCGCTGCGGTTATGGCGCTGTGCGAAGCTGTCTGCTATTACAAGACCAAAGGAAAGTCACTTTGGGATGCCCTGCAGGATCTGTACAAGGAAGTCGGCTACTACAAGGATATCAACATCTCCAAGAACTTCCCGGGTCTGGAAGGAAAAGACAAGATGGCGGCGATCATGGACAGCCTGCGCTACAATCCGCCGAAGGAACTGGGCGGTCTGCCGGTCATGGCCATGCGCGATTACAAGTTAAAGACCACGAAGGATTTTGCGACCGGCAAGGAAGGCGTGACCGATCTGCCGGAATCCAACGTCCTGTATTTTGAGCTGACGGATGATGCCTGGGTCTGCGTAAGACCGTCCGGCACCGAGCCGAAGATCAAACTGTACTGCGGCGTACGCGGCGAGACGGAAGCCGAGGCGGCCGCCAAAGAGCAGGTCATGGTCGAAAAGCTGAATCTCCTGATGGATTCGTTCTAAAATCCCGTTCATAAAAAAAGTCCCGGGCTGCTCCCCTTTTCGGAGGAAAAGCGGTTCTAAGTCAATAGTTGGGGTGGGACTTTCCAACAGTCCCGCTCCTTCTTGCGTTATAAGCGGTTTGAAAAACGCAGCATCGAAT
>CADBSR010000165.1 GCA_902797385.1 uncultured Lachnospiraceae bacterium | reverse complement strand
CTCCTCTACGCGCAGGGAAACGTCGGTATTGAGCTCGCGGAACAGACGCTCGCGGATATGACGGGAGGTCACATACTTGCCCTCCTGACCGGCGAAGGGGGAGTCATTGACCATCATCTGCATGGAAATGGTCGGTTCGGAGATCTTCTGGAAAGGAATCGGGGTCAGATCCGCCGGATCGCAGAGCGTATCGCCGATATGAATATCCGAAATGCCGGAAATGGCAACGATCGACCCGATGGTCGCGCGCTCCACTTCCTTCTTGGTCAGGCCGTCAAACTCGTAGAGCTTGCTGATCTTGACCCTGCGCTTCGTTTCTTCCAGGTGCGCGTTGGTGATCACGACCTCCTGGTTCACGTAGATCTCGCCCTGATCCACCTTGCCGACACCGATACGGCCGACGTATTCATTGTAGTCGATGGTGCTGATGAGCACTTTTAACGGTGCTTCGGGATCGCCCTGGGGGGCGGGCACCGCTTCCAGGATGGTTTCAAACAGCGGGCGCATGTTTTTGCGTTCGTCGTTTAAGTCGCGCACTGCCCAGCCGGCCTTGGCGGAAGCAAAAATGAAGGGGCAGTCCAGCTGCTTTTCGGAAGCATCCAGATCCAGCAGCAGGTCCAGGACCTCATCCACGACCTCTTCAGGACGCGCTTCAGGACGGTCCACCTTGTTGATGCAGACGACCACGTCCAGATTTAACTCCAGCGCCTTGGACAGCACGAAGCGGGTCTGGGGCATGGGGCCTTCAAACGCATCCACGACCAGGATAACGCCGTTGACCATCTTTAAGACGCGCTCCACCTCGCCACCGAAGTCCGCGTGGCCGGGCGTATCGATAATATTGATCTTGACGCCGTTAAAGGTCACGGCGGTATTTTTGGAAAGGATCGTGATCCCACGCTCGCGCTCTAAGTCACCGGAGTCCATGACCCGGTCGGCCACCTCCTGATTGTCGCGGAACACGCCGCTCTGTTTTAAAAGCTCGTCGACCAGCGTCGTTTTGCCGTGGTCTACGTGGGCTATGATCGCTACATTTCTGACATCTTCTCTTACCATACAACCTCCCGGCGGCTTTACCTGCAGGCCTGCCTTCGCTGTGTCCAGGCCCGGTCAAAAAACCGACTGTAATATTGTACATGCTTAAGGATCGAAATGCAAATAAAAAATCGGAAATACACAAGTATTTCCGATAAATCATTCTAAAGACAGGGGACGGTTCTCTGTCTTGGTCACCGAAGACAGGGGACGGTTCTCTGTCTTGGTCACCTGTCCTGTTTTCAAATCAGGCTGTTCAGCCTTTCAGGCTGTCCTCTATGATCCGTGCTGCCGCTTCCAGCCCTTTCCGGTCGTCTTCCGTAAAGCGGCCGGGGACGGGGCTGTCGATATCCAGCACGCCCCAGAGGCTGCCGCCTGTTTTATGCAGCGGGATCACGATTTCCGAGGCGGAAGCGGCATCACAGGCGATGTGGCCCGGGAACTGGTGCACGTCCGGAACCAGCTGGGTAGCATTCAGCGCTGCTGCCGTACCGCAGACCCCTTTGCCCCAGGGGATTTCAATACAGGCCGGCCTGCCCTGGAAGGGGCCCAGGGAGAGCACGGTTTCGCCGGCCGGATTCGTATCGACCTGATAAAAGCCGGCCCAATTAAGATCTGGCAAGGACTCATAGAGGAAGGCGGCAGCGTTGGAGAGCACCGCCAGCGGGTAAGGAACATCTGAAATCAGGGCATGCAGCGATTCACAAAGAAGGGGGTAATCCATGGCTTCTCCTTATTCTAAAGACTTCCGTCTTCTTCCTTTCAAGGGCAAAGGGGGTGAAGAAGGCAGCTGACTTACGGCCTTGTCTGTTTGTACCGTTCCAGCAGCGTCTCGGGATTTATGTAGTATGTCAGATCTTCCGGCTTATCGATCACCGTGTTGCCGATGAGGCGCTTTGCCAGCGCCGTGAACTGCTCCCGCTCGTCATAGGTTTCAAACAGGACCGATCGCTCGATTGGCTGGATATTCAGGCGCGACCAAAGGGCTTTGGCGGTCTCGGCAAAATACAGCAGCGCTCCGTCATAAAGCTTCTGTGCGAAAAGCGCTGCCTCCCGCTCCGGCCCCGCAGCCGGCAGCGGCTCTGCGCCGTCCACGATCCCGTTATCGGCGCTTAACTTAGGGCCTTCCGCCTCGCGGCGTTCCATCAGGCGGCTCAGGCGATCGCGCAGCTCGGTTTTCTTTTTGAGCGTGATGCCCTGCAACAGGCTTTCGCTGTCTCCTACCCGCAGCGTGCGGGCGGAGATATCCGGAGAAATCGAAGTGATCTCAGCCTGAACCCCCGTCAGGGTATAGGCGATGTAGAGGTTTGGATCTTCGCCCCAGGCGGCTGTCAGGTTCGGATCTTCCTTCAGGCAGCGGGCGACGAGGGTCTTATCTTCCGAGAATAAGGCCTTGCCGCGCAGGCGAATAAAGGTTCCGGTTTCCGCGGCGTAAACGCCCAGCGTCAGGGCCGGCGTCATGCTGATTTCCGCATAGTAGCGGGCACATTTGGCCGTGGCAAACCACAGGGAGCCATCCTGCGCGAACAGAAAGCGCACCGGCCAGAGCTGCGGTTTTTTATCAAGGCCTGTGGTGGCGGCGAACAGCTCCGGAAAGCGCTGTAAAATTTGCGCGAGGCTCTCCTGCGGCTGCGAATCGTCCAAGGATGTAAAGAATTCGGATTCAGTCATTGTATTTGCCTTCCTCTTGATGGATAAAATGCGAAGGCATTCCGCACGGCATTTTTCCTGCGGATTTCAGCCCAAGTACGCCAGTATTTCCTCGGCGTTCGTATCGGGCTTGACGCGCGGCATTACCTTTTCAATGATGCCGTTTTCGTCAATAATAAAGGTCGAACGGACGACGCCCATGCTGACCTTGCCGTAGTTTTTCTTTTCCTGCCAGACGCCGTAGGCCTCGATCGCCTGCCGCTCAGGATCGGACAGCAGGATAAACGGCAGTTCGTATTTTTCCGCGAACCGCTGGTGGGAAGCGACGGAATCCTTGCTGATGCCGATCACGACGACGTCCTTTTCGCGGAACGCGGCAAAGCTGCCCGCAAAGGCGCAGGCCTGGCGGGTGCAGCCGGGGGTGTTATCCTTCGGGTAGAAATATAAAACGACCTTTTTCCCGGCAAAATCAGACAGGCTGACTGCGTTGCCGTTCTTATCCGGCAGAGTGAAATCCGGGGCTTTGGTGCCAACTGAAAGCAGCATAAAATGCCTCCTGTAACAGAATAGTGAACTCATTATAGCATCGGCAGCACAAGGCGACAAGCCTTTTCGGGGGGAGTAATCCGAAGACAGGGGACGGTTCTCTGTCTTGAAGCATCGAAAGAAGACAGGGGACGGTTCTCTGTCTTGAAGCATCGAAAGAAGACAGGGGACGGTTCT
>CADBSR010000164.1 GCA_902797385.1 uncultured Lachnospiraceae bacterium | reverse complement strand
TTAATATTTCTTTCGGCTGCGGAATTCCTCCAGCAGATGACAATAGGATTCGTACCGGGCTGCCGGGATCCTGCCCTCTTCGGCAGCGGCCCGAACGGCACAGCCTTTTTCCCGGCCGTGCAGGCAGTCACGGAAAGCACATTTTTCCTCGAGGCCGCGGAATTCCTCATAGTAGTCCTTCAGCTCCTCCGCCTCCAGCTCCGGCAGATCGAGTGCCGTAAAACCGGGCGTATCGCAGAGAAAGCTCTCCGGAGCAAAACAGAAGATCTCCGCATGTCTCGTGGTGTGCCGACCGCGTCCGAGCTTCCGGCTGACGTCCCCGGTCTCCATGACGTTTTCCGCCAGCAGACGGTTGAGCAGGGTCGATTTTCCCACGCCGCTCGCCCCCGCGAGGACCGTCGTTTTGCCGCGCAGCTCTGCTTCCAGCTCTTCCAGGCCCCGGCCCGTTTCGGTGCTGAAGGCGAAGATCGGATAGCCCGCCTTTTCATAGCTGCTTCGGATCTGCGCCTGCTTTTCACCGTTTTCATCCAGATCCGTCTTGCTGATCCCGATCAGGACCGGGATCGACTGGGAGCTCATCCAAAGCAGGAAGCGGTCCAGCAGTCCGGTGTGAAAAGCCGGACGGGCGGCCGCCACAACGATCAGCGCCTGATCGATATTGGCGACAGCCGGACGGATCAGCTCATTTTTACGCGGCTCTATGGTTTCGATCCGGCCGCAGCCGGGATCTTCCTCCGTGAGAATGATCCGGACATTGTCTCCGACCAACGGCTTGATTTCCTGCCGCCGGAAACCGCCGCGCGCCCGGCACTCGATCACACTTTGTATTCCGTCATGGACGTAGTAAAAACCGCCTACGCCCCGTATGATTTTCCCTTCGATCATCTCTTTCAACCGCGTTTCCTTACTCCGTGGCAGAGGCAGACGTGTCTGTCGGGTTCTCCGGGATGACAGGGATTTCCTCCGCAGTCGTCGTGGCCGGCTCCGTGGCCGGCGGCGCGGTTGTCGTTTCCGCTTCTGTTGTCGTTTCCGGTTCCGGCTCGTCGAAACTTATCAGGATCTTCTGATCCGGACTGTCAATATAGCCGGAGGCGGGTGTGACGGCTGTCACCGTGGCCTTCTCCGCCTCTCTCGGCGCCACGCCGTCCTTAAATTCATAAGGCAGTCCGGCCTCTTCCAGCTTTTGGATGGCCTGTGCCACCGTCTGGCCCACCAGATTTTCGGGAACCGCTTTCACACTGACTTTTACATACAGTTTCGTCCCCGGACGCAGCTCGGTACCGGCCAGGACTTCTGTCTGTGTCTGCGTTTCTTCATCGTCCATCATCAGGGAAAGGATCTGGCCCACAGGCGCCTCGCTCTCCGGATCATCCACCCGCTCAGGCGCGAAGCCAAGTTCTGTCAGTTCCTCCAGGACCTTCTCCGCATCCGTCCGTCCCAAGACATCCGGGACCTCGGGATACGGCGCCACAAGCGTCAGATAGACGTGACCTCTTAAATCCACCGAAGTTCCGGGGGTCACAACAGTCAGCTTTCCGCCTACCTGCGCCTCGATTTGGCCCACGGTTTCGGGATCATAGCTGCTTTCCGTGGTTTTCTCTTCGCGGACGTGAACGTAGGTCGATACATTGAAGCCGGCGGTTTCCAGCGCCGATACAGCCTCTTCTTCAGACAGGCCCAGGATGGACGGCATGCGGACCGTAGCCGGACCGCTGCTGATCACCAGGGTGATCCGGGTGCCTTTTTCCACCTGCGAGCCCATGCTGGGCTTACAGTCGATCACTTTCCCGTAATCGATCATCTGGGACGCTTTCCATTCCGGATTCGCCGAGACCGACAGGCCTGCCTCCTGCAGGATCTGATTGGCTTCCACCACTGTCTTGCCGACGATCGAGGTCGGCACATAGACCGTGTTGTCCAGCTTGACCGCGATCCACAGGGTGATCTCCGTGCCCTTCAGCACAACGGTCCCCTCGGTAAAGCTCTGATCCACCACGAGCGGCTCCGTGACATTTTCCATCGGCTGGTCTTCGGTCTGGACCTTTAAGCCCAGGCTTTCCGCCAGTTCAAAGGCTTCTTCTATGCTCTTTCCAGTAAAACCCGGAACCACAACTGTGTTTTCCGGGTTTGTCTGTGAAGGAATATCTTGTGTTGTGGTTTCCTGGGGGGCTGTCGTTATGGCCGGCGGCGTCGTTTGGGAGGCGACCGCCGAGGTCACAGCCGGGCTGGTAGGATCCCGTCCCGGCGGGATGGTCACGACGGTGGCCGCTGTGGTGGAAGAAGACCCCGATCCGAAGACCGCGCAGGCCTTAAAGGCAATGGCAATGATCAGGACCAGGATCAGAACCGCGATGCCCAGCATGATATAGCTGAGCAGGTGTTCCGTCCGCTTGGCTTTTTCCTCCGCGATCCGGTCCTCCTCCTGCTGAGCCGCCGCCCGCGGCGCCCCTTCATCCAGGGCCAGCAGGGCCTGTTCCGCATCCATCCAGTCGCGGCCGCCGGAGGTGATGCCGGCCACCTTCAGAATGTCCGCATCTTCCTTGCTCATGCGCAGAGACGGGTCATTTTCCTCTTCCCGGTGCAGGACGACAAAGTCCTCGCCGGGCGATACGATCAGCCGCCGCAGATCCAGGAGCAGCGCTGCCATGGATCCGTACCGGTAGGCCGGATTTTTCTGCGTGCATTTTAAGATGATCTTGTCCAGATTGGCGGAGATCCCCGGCTCGATCTGACGCGGCGAAGGCATCGGATCCTGCACGTGCTTGAGGGCGACCGCTACGGAATTGTCTCCGTCGAACGGCACCTGTCCCGTGACCATTTCGAACATCGTGATCCCGAGGGAGTAGATATCGCTTCGGGCATCACAGGCTCCGCCCCGGGCCTGTTCCGGGGAAATATAATGCACACTGCCCATGGTCGTGGCCGAGATGGTCTCGGTGGAACTCACGCGGGCAATGCCGAAATCGGCGACTTTGATCTTGCCCTCCCGGGAAATGATGATATTCTGCGGTTTGACATCCCGGTGGATGATGCCCTGTTCATGCGCCGCCTGCAGACCGCGGGCCACCTGCATGGCGACCTCTACGGCTTCCCGCTCTTCCATCCGGCCGGTCTTTTCAATATACTTTTTCAGCGTGATGCCTTCCACCAGCTCCATCACGATATAATACATCCCGTTCTGCACGCCGACGTCATACACGCTGACGATATTGGGATGCGAAAAGCCGCCGGCCGCCTGCGCCTCGCGGCGGAATTTTGCCACGAAACCGGCGTCGGAACTGTATTCCTGCTTCAGGACCTTCACGGCGACCGAACGCTTTAACACGTTGTCGCGTGCCCGGTAGACGTCAGCCATGCCACCGGTCCCGACGGTATTTAATATTTCATATCTGTCATTTAAGATCGTACCAGCCCGTAAAATCATGAACTCCGATTCCTTTACGTATTTTCTTCTTCCAGAACATCTATCAGGATGACGGTGATATTGTCCTTGCCGCCTCCTTTTTTCGCTTCCGCGACCAGTCTTTCGGCCGCGGCCTCGGTATCTTCTTCTTCCGTCAGGATCCCGGTGATGAGATCCCCCTCCAGCATCCCGTGCAGTCCGTCCGTGCAAAGCAGCAGCCGGCTGCCGGGCGGCGCCTCCACGCGGAAGAGGTCCTCATCCACATAGGGTTCCGTTCCCATGGCTCGGGTAATGACGTGCCGGTTGGCCCGGTACATCTCATCGTCCCGTTCCAGACGGCCGCTGCGGACCATTTCCTCGACCAGGGAGTGATCCTCCGTGACCTGCATCAGCAGGCCGTCCCGGAACAGATAGGCCCGTGAGTCGCCCACATTGATGATATGGAAGCGGCTCTTGTCCCAGTAAGCCATGACCAGGGTGGAACCTAAGCCTTTGAGTTCCTCGCTTTCACAGGAGATGCGGTAGAGTGCGGCGTTGGCCTTTTCGGTGGCCTCTTCCAGCGCCCGGTCGATATTGCCCTTTTTCCCCCGCGCATGAAGCAGCTCCGGGATCCGGCGCGCGACAAAGCGGGAGGCATATTCTCCTCCCTTATGGCCGCCCATCCCGTCAGCAACGACGAAAAGATTCTCTTCCAGACCGCCCCAGGGGCAGCCGATATAAAGAGAGTCTTCATTGTTCTGTCTGACAAGGCCGATATCCGTAAATGCTGCCACTTTCAGCACGTTATTGCATCAGCCTCCTTCTCAGTTGGCCGCAGGCACCGTCGATGTCTGCACCCATCCTCTTTCTTATAGTAGCATTTATTCCATTTTTTTCAAGTGTTTTTTGGAAATGCATGACGGCAGCTTCCCGGGAAGCCTCAAAACCGCGTTCCGTGACCGGGTTGACCGGGATCAGATTGACGTGGCAGTTCTTTCCCTTCAGGAGTCTGACAAGGGCCATGGCCTGCTCTTCTCCGTCATTGGACCCCCGCACCAGTGAGTATTCGTAGCTCATCCGGCGGCCGGTCTTTTGAAAATAGTCATCGCAGGCAGCCAGCGTCTCTGCAATGGTATAACGGTTGGCTATGGGCATCATGGTACGGCGGAGCGCATCGGTCGGCGCATGCAGCGACAGGGCCAGTGTAATGCCCAGCTTTTCTTCTGCCAGCCGGCCGATCTCCGGCACCAGTCCGCAGGTCGAGACTGTTATATTCCGCTGGCTTAGGTTCTTTCCCTTCGGGTCCGATATCAGGCGGATGAAGCGGATCAGGTTCTCCAGATTGTCCAGGGGCTCTCCCATCCCCATCACAACGATATGATCCACCCTTTCCCCTGTCTCCTCCTCGATCCGGTAGACCTGCTCCAGCATTTCCCCCGGCAAAAGATTC
>CADBSR010000163.1 GCA_902797385.1 uncultured Lachnospiraceae bacterium | reverse complement strand
GTCTCCAAAACCATCGATGAGAGTTCGAATCTTTCTGCCCCTGCTTTCAGCACTTCGTTGACGCTTGAGCGCGATGAGGTGCTGAACTTTGTTTACAGCGGAAAAATGCCGACCTCGTCCTGTCATGCTCGCATGAACAGGACGGGGGAGGCATTTGTCCGCGCCCCTCAATGAGGAAGGAGCGGGGTAGGGGCCCCGCGGAATCCGAATTGAGGGGCAGAGCGCGGGAGCGCGAAGCGCGCAGCGCTCTGTAAACAAATCAAGTCTCAATTATAGCGGTCAAAGAGCGCGGGAGTGCAACGCACGCAGCGCTCTGTAAACGAATAAAGTTCCCATTTGTCCGCGCCTCTCAATGAAGAAAAGGAAAGATAATCATGAAGCAGTCCTGGAAACCCGGCAATCTCCTCAATCCCACCCCTGTTGTCATGGTCAGCTGTGCAGAAGCAGGAAAAACCCCTAATATCATCACCCTGGCCTGGACCGGAACCGTCTGCAGCGAACCGCCCATGCTTTCCATATCGGTCCGGAAAGAACGCTTTTCCCATGACATCATCAGCCGCAGCGGGGAATTCGTGGTCAATCTGGTTCCGGCGCGCCTTGCAAAAGCCTGCGACCTGTGCGGTGTCAAATCCGGACGGGACCTGGATAAATTTGCGGCCACGGGCCTTCATGCAGTCCCCGTTCCGCATTTAAAGAGCGCCCCCGCCATTGCGGAATGTCCGGTCAATCTCGAATGCGCTGTCGAAAAAGTCCTGGAGCTTGGATCGCACGATATGTTTCTGGCCCGGATCCTGGGCGTTGAGGTGGATGAAGCCCTGCTGGACGAAAAAGGACGCCTGGATCTGATAAAAGCCGACCTGATCGCCTATTCCCACGGGGAGTATCTGCGCCTGGGAAACAAGGTCGGCAGCTTTGGATATTCGGTCAGAAAAAGCCGGTAAAACCCTTTTTCAGGACCGCTTGCAGAAAGGCCTGATGCCGTCCCAGGGCAAAGGGCTTTTTGCTTATTAATATCACGGCAGATCGGGGGTCAAAAGCCGCTTTTTCCGACAAAAAAGCTTGCTATTTTTCCGGCTGCTGTGGTACAATACCACATTGATATGCGCTGGCGGAGCCGGCCTGTCAAAGGATAAAGAAACCCGAAAGGGTCAAGGAGGAACATATTCCCATGAGTGTAACGGTTGAGAAGCAGGAAAAGAACATGGTCAAGCTGACGGTCGAGGTCCCGGCGGAGGAAGTTGCCGCGGCGGAACAGCGGGCGTATAACAAAAATAAAAGCAAGATCGCGGTTCCCGGTTTCCGGAAAGGAAAGGCACCGCGGAAGATCATAGAAAACCTTTACGGTCCCGATGTCTTCCTGGAAGAAGCCATCAATGACGTGCTGCCGGATGCCTACGAGGCAGCCTGCAAGGAATCCGGTCTGGAAATCACTTCCCGCCCGGTGATCGACTATACCCAGGTTGAACATGGCAAGTCCCTGATCTTCGTGGCGACCGTTGCGGTCAAGCCGGAAGTGACGCTGGGCGCCTACAAGGGCCTGGAAGTGAACGTGAAAGCCCCCGAAGTCACGGAGGAAGACGTTGACGCCGAGCTCAAGAAGGAGCAGGAAAAGAACGCGACTCTCCGCGATGTGGACGGACGTCCGGTTCAGAACGGTGACACGGTCACGCTGAACTATGCGGGCACGGTCGACGGTGTGGCCTTTGACGGCGGCACGGCGGACAATCAGGAACTCGTGATCGGCTCCGGTCAGTTCATCCCCGGATTTGAAGAGCAGATGATCGGCATGAATACTGACGAAGAGCGCGACCTGAACGTCAAGTTCCCGGAAGATTATCACGCCAAGGAACTGGCCGGCAAGGATGCCGTCTTCCATGTCAAGGTCCTGTCCATCAGCGAAAAGGAACTGCCGGAACTGAACGATGAGTTTGCGTCCGACGTTTCCGAATTTGAGACGCTGGAAGCCTACAAGGAAGATGTAAAGAAGAAACTTCTGGAGAAGAAGGAAAAGGAAGCCCGCACCGAGAAGGAAAATGCCGCGCTGGAAAAGGCCGTGGAGAATGCTTCCATGGAGATCCCGGATGCCATGATCGAATCCCAGGCGGAAGACATGGTCAATGAATTCGGCGAGCGTCTGCAGATGCAGGGCATGCGCCTGGAGCAGTACCTTCAGTACACCGGCATGACCATGAAGCAGATCGTGGATCAGTACAAGGATCAGGCCAAGAAGCGGATCGAAGGCCGTCTGGTGCTGGAAGCCATCGTCGATGCCGAAAAGATCGAAGTGACCGAGGCTGACGTAGAAGAGGGCTTAAAGAAGCTGGCGGATGACTATCAGATGGATCTGGAAAAGGTCAAGGGCTTCTTCGACGAAGATTCCATGGTCAGCTACAAGAAGGACCTGGCGACCCAGAAGGCCCTGGATCTTCTCGTAGCGGAAGCAAAATAAAAGGAGAAAGCAATGAGTTTAGTCCCTTATGTTCTTGAATCCACCAGCCGTGGAGAGAGAACGTACGATATTTATTCCCGGCTGTTAAAGGACCGGATCATCATCCTGAGCGAGGAAGTGAACGATGTGACCGCTTCCCTGATCACGGCGCAGCTCCTGTTCCTGGAGTCTGAAGATCCCGGCAAGGATATCAGCCTGTATATCAACAGCCCGGGCGGTTCCGTTTCGGCCGGCATGGCGATCTATGACACCATGCAGTTCGTCAAATGCGATGTTTCCACCATCTGCCTCGGCATGGCGGCGTCCATGGGCGCCTTCCTTCTGGCCGGCGGCACGAAGGGAAAACGTCTGATCCTGCCGAACGCCAAGGTCATGATCCATCAGCCTTCGGGCGGAGCACAGGGCCAGGCGACCGACGTCCGCATCGTAGCGGAAGAGATCGACCGCACCAAGAAGACCCTGAACCGGATCCTGGCGGAAAACACCGGCAAGAGCTTTGAGGAAATCAGCCGTGATACGGAACGCGACTACTATATGACCGCCGAAGAGGCTGTCGCCTACGGGCTTGTAGACAAGGTTATCACGAAACGCGCATAGGAGTTGCAATGCCTTCAAAAAAGACAGATAATTCAAAATTCTGTTCCTTCTGCGGAAAGAATCAGGCCCAGGTCGCCCGTCTGATCTCCAGCCCCCTCATGGACTGCTATATCTGCGATGAGTGCATCGATACCTGTTATCAGATCCTGGAGGAGGAATGGGGACCGGAAGAAAAACAGGACACCGGCTCCGGCTTAAGCTACGATAAGTTAAAACGGCCGGAGGAGATCAAGGCCTTCCTGGATCAGTATGTGATCGGCCAGGATGCAGCCAAGAAAGTTCTGTCGGTCGCGGTCTACAATCACTACAAGCGGGTCCTGTACGGAGAAAAGGGCGGAAACGACGTCGAACTGCAGAAGAGCAATGTTCTGATGCTCGGTCCGACAGGCTCGGGCAAGACGTATCTCGCACAGACCATTGCGCGTTGTCTGGACGTCCCGTTTGCCTCCGCGGATGCCACCACGTTAACGGAAGCCGGCTATGTTGGCGAAGACGTGGAGAACATTCTCTTAAAGCTGATCCAGGCGGCGGATTACGACATCTCCCGGGCGGAACGCGGCATCATCTATATTGATGAAATCGACAAGATCACCAAGAAGTCCGAGAACGTCTCCATCACCCGCGATGTCTCCGGCGAAGGCGTTCAGCAGGCGCTCCTAAAGATCCTGGAAGGCACGGACGCCAATGTCCCGCCTCAGGGCGGACGCAAGCATCCGTATCAGGAGACCATCAAGATCAACACCACGAACATCCTCTTTATCTGCGGCGGTGCCTTTGACGGACTGGACAAGATCATCGAATCCCGCCTGGGCTCCGGCAGCATCGGCTTCAACGGTGTGGTGGTTGAGAAAGAAGAGCGGCCGCTTGGCGAACTGTTTTCCCAGGTCGTGCCGAAGGATCTGGTCAAATTCGGACTGATCCCGGAGTTCATCGGCCGTGTGCCGGTGTGCGTCGCCTTGAACGAACTGGATGAAGAGGCGATGGTGCGGATCCTGACCGAGCCGAAGAATGCGCTGATCAAGCAGTTTGAGCGCCTCTTCGATATGGACGGGGTTCAGCTGATCTTTACGGAAGAAGCCGTACGTGCGGTGGCACACCGGGCTATGGAACGCAATATCGGCGCCAGAGGCCTGCGGGCCGTGCTGGAAAATGCCATGATGGATCTGATGTTCCGCCTTCCGAGCGACGACACCATTTCCAGCTGCACCATTACACCGGAGGTGATCACCGACGGGGCAGAACCGCTTCTGACGTTCCGGGAAGCATCCGGAGCACCGGCGGAAAAACGGCGCAGTTTCAGTCTGAACAACCTGCTGCAATAGGAAAGGACAGGGCCGATGGAGACCATCGGCCCGTCCGGCTATCCGGAAGGGAGAAAAATGATCATCAAATCAGCTGTTCTGGAGACGGTCTGCGGGATCACCAGCAAGCTGCCGGACAATGAAAAGCCGGAGTTTGCCTTCGCCGGACGCTCCAACGTCGGCAAATCCTCCCTGATAAACGGACTGATGAACCGCAAATCCCTGGCCAGAGTCAGCTCTGAGCCGGGCAAGACAAGAACCATCAATTATTACAATATCAACGACTCGTTCTATTTTGTGGATCTTCCGGGCTACGGCTATGCCAAGGTTTCCGAAAAGGAAAAGGCCGCCTGGGGGAAAATGATCGAGAACTATCTGAAAAAGAGCCGTCAGCTGAAACAGATCTTTCTGCTCGCCGACATCCGCCATGCACCCAGTGCGGCGGATAAGCAGATGGCAGACTGGATCCGGGCAGCCGGCTATGAACCGGTGGTGATCGCCACCAAACTGGACAAAATCAACCGCTCACAGCGGCAGGCCCAGTTGAAGCTTCTCAGGACGGAGCTTTCGCTTCCGTCAGAAGCACCGATCCTTCCTTATTCCGCACTGACGAAAGAAGGAAGAGAAGAGATCTATGCATATTTGGAGGAATGGTTATGATGGACCTGGTTGAACTGAAAAAGATATTCCGTGATCCCGCCGCGTATACCGGCCGTGTGATCCGTGTGGGCGGATGGGTACGAAACCGCCGCGATTCCAAAACGTTCGGGTTCATCATGTTAAATGACGGAACTTTCTTTGAGTCGCTGCAGGTCGTCTACGATGACACCATGCCCGACTTTTCCGAGATCTCGCATATCAATATCGGGGCCGCCCTGATCGTGGAGGGAGAGATCCTTCTGACGCCGGAGGCCAAGCAGCCCTTTGAAATGAAGGCGGCAAAGATCCTTGTTGAGGGACCTTCCACGCCCGATTATCCCCTGCAGCCCAAGCGTCACAGCGTTGAATATCTGCGTACCATCCCGCATCTGCGGCCGCGTACGAACCTGTTCTCCGCGACCTTCCGGATCCGCTCACTGGCCGCGTTTGCGATCCATCAGTTCTTCCAGGAGCGGGGCTTTGTGTACGTTCATACGCCGCTGATCACCGGCTCGGATGCCGAGGGCGCCGGGGAAATGTTCCAGGTCACGACGCTGGATTTGAACAACGTGCCGAAGAAGGAAGACGGCAGCGTGGACTACGCCAAGGATTTCTTCGGAAAGCAGACATCGCTGACGGTCAGCGGCCAGTTGAACGGCGAGACCTACGCACAGGCTTTCCGGAACATCTATACCTTCGGCCCGACTTTCCGGGCGGAGAATTCCAACACGACCCGTCATGCCGCCGAATTCTGGATGATCGAGCCGGAGATCGCCTTCGCAGAGCTGGAAGACGATATGGAACTGGCGGAAAGCATGCTCAAGTATATCATCCGCTACGTGCTGGAAAACGCACCGGAAGAAATGGCCTTCCTGAACAGCTTCGTGGATAAGGGCCTGATCGACCGCCTGAAGCATGTGATGACCTCCGACTTCGGCCGCATCACCTATACCGACGCGGTGAAGGAGCTGGAAAAGCATAACGATAAATTCGACTACAAGGTCAGCTGGGGCTGCGATCTGCAGACCGAGCATGAACGGTATCTGACGGAAGAGATCTTCAAGCGTCCGGTCTTTGTGACGGACTATCCGAAGGATATCAAGGCTTTCTATATGAAACAGAACCCGGACGGGAAGACGGTGGCGGCCATGGACTGCCTTGTCCCCGGGATCGGAGAGATCATCGGCGGCAGCCAGAGAGAGGAAGACTACGACAAGCTCCTGGCCCGGATCCGTGAGCTTGGCATGAAGGAAGAAGACTACGGCTTCTATCTGGATCTGCGCAAATACGGAACGACCCGCCATGCCGGCTTCGGTCTTGGGTTTGAGCGCTGCGTCATGTATCTGACCGGTGTGGGCAACATCCGTGACGTGCTCCCGTTCCCGAGAACGGTTGGAAACTGCCTGCTGTAAAAAGACGGCCGGAAGGCGGCTGCGGCAGGAAAGGGAGGCGCCCGGGGCGCCGGAAGACAGGGCAGCTGTGCCTGGCTTTGACTGCTTTAAGCAGAGATCTGACAAATGAGGTGGGATGATGCCGACTGAGACTTTGACAGATATTTTACGGAATTCCAAAAAGATCGTTTTTTTCGGCGGTGCCGGTGTTTCGACTGCATCCGGGATCCCGGATTTCCGCAGCGCCGACGGACTGTGGAATCAGAAATACAAAAGGACCTTAAGTCCGGAGGAAATGGTTTCGCGCAGCTTTTTTGAGCGGGATCCGGAGGATTTCTTTGCCTTTTACAAGGAAAAGCTGGTCTATCCGGAAGCTAAGCCGAATGCCTGTCATCTGGCGCTGGCCAAACTGGAAAAGATGGGGAAGTTAAGGGCCATCGTCACGCAGAATATTGACGGCCTGCATCAGATGGCGGGATCTCACCATGTCTTTGAGCTTCACGGTTCTGTCCTGCGCAATTTCTGCACCCGCTGCCATGCGGCGTATGACGTCAATTTTATCCTGGAGTCCAAGGGGGTTCCGCGCTGCCCCAAGTGCGGCAGTATTGTCAAGCCGGACGTCGTACTGTATGAAGAAATGCTCGATGAAAACGTGATCGACGGAGCGGTGCGCGCCATTTCCGGTGCGGATACGCTGATCATCGGCGGGACATCGTTAATTGTATATCCTGCGGCCGGTTTTGTCCGGTATTTCCGCGGCAATAAACTGGTCGTGATCAATAAATCCGAAACACAGGCGGATGGATACGCAGATCTTGTGATCCATGAAGACATTGCCGCCGTGATGGATGAGGCAGTGAAAGCTTTAGAGGTACAGCAGTAAAGCAATGAATGACAAGAAAAACGACAAAAACAACGACAACAAAAACAAAAACATCCTGAAGATCCTCATCATGGCGATGCTGGGTCTCGTCCTGTTTTCTTTTTTCTCGCGCAATCTCCTGGCCGGATCCACGGGGGCGTTAAGCTACGATGAATTCCTGAAGATCCTTGAGACCAAGGAAGTGGAAGAGGTCGTCTTCAACGAAATGTACAACCGCGTCAGCGCCGAGGTGAAAGAGGATGGCCGTACGCAGATCTATTCCACGGCCATCGTGGACAGGGATGCAGCGCTTAAGATCATCAATGAACGGGGCATCAAGTATTCCGGCACGGTGGTATCCTCCACCTCCTGGATCTCGATCGTTTTGTATGTGATCTTCGCGGCCGTCATGTTCTACTGGATGTTCAGTATGCGGAGCGGCGGCGGGATCCTGGGCGGCATGACCAAAAGCACGGCCAAGATGTACGTTCAGAAGGAGACTGGCGTTACCTTTGCGGATGTAGCCGGACAGGATGAGGCCAAGGAATCCCTGGTCGAGATCGTGGAATTCCTTCACAATCCGGGCCGCTATGCGGAAATCGGTGCCAAGCTTCCGAAAGGCGCGCTGCTCGTAGGCCCGCCCGGTACTGGTAAAACCCTGCTTGCCAAGGCTGTAGCCGGAGAGGCGCAGGTTCCCTTCTTCTCGCTGGCCGGTTCCGACTTCGTGGAAATGTTCGTGGGCATGGGGGCGAGCCGCGTGCGTTCGCTTTTCAAGGAAGCCCAGCAGATGGCGCCGTGCATCATTTTCATTGATGAGATCGATGCCATCGGCAAATCCCGCGATTCCCGCTACGGCGGCAATGATGAACGGGAGCAGACCTTAAACGCCTTGCTGGCCGAAATGGACGGCTTTGATTCTTCCAAGGGTGTTTTCATCCTGGCGGCGACCAACCGCCCCGAGGTCCTGGATCCGGCACTGTGCCGTCCGGGCCGTCTGGACCGGCGGATCATTGTCGATAAGCCCGACTTAAAAGGCCGTATCGCGGTCCTGAAAGTCCATGCCCGTCATGTCAATATGGGCGACGACGTGGACTTTGAGGAGATCGCTTTAGCCACCTCCGGCGCGGTCGGATCGGATCTGGCCAATATGGTCAACGAAGCGGCGATCCTCGCTGTGAAGAATAACCGCAACTATGTAAAGCAGTCCGATCTGCTGGAATCCGTGGAAGTGGTGATCGCCGGCAAGGAAAAGAAAGACCGCGTGATGAATGAGAAAGAAAAGCGGACGGTCGCCTATCATGAGGTCGGTCATGCCCTGGCCGCTGCCCTGCAGAAGCATTCCGAGCCGGTCCAGAAGATCACCATCGTGCCCCGCACCATGGGGTCTCTCGGCTACGTCATGCAGACGCCGGAAGAGGAGCGCTACCTGATGACACAGGCGGAGCTGGAGACAGAACTGGTCACGATGCTGGCCGGCCGTGCCAGCGAGTCGTTGTTCTTTGACTCCGTCTCCACCGGCGCGTCCAATGATATTGAAAAAGCGACCAAGCTGGCCCGCTCCATGGTCACCCGCTTCGGGATGAGTCCCGAGATCGGTTTAATGGGGCTGGAGACCGTGACGGATGAATATCTGATGGCCCGGACGGTGATGAACTGCTCGGACGAGACGTCGGCCCTGGTCGATAAGGTCGTCAAAAAAATGCTGGATGAAGCCTACGCCAAAGCCAGAACGCTTCTGGATGAGAACCGGGACGTCATGCACCGGATCGCTGACTACCTTTTCGAAAAGGAAACGATCACCGGCAAGGAGTTCATGAAGCTTTTGAAGGAAGTCAAGGCTGACTTTGAGGAAAAGCCGAACCCGACCATCGCCGAAGAACTGGCGGAGGAAGAAAAGCACCGTCTGAAAGCAGCCGAGACGGTCGCCTCAAACCCGGAAGAGACGGATCCGCAGGCGGATCAGACGGCGGAGCAGCCGGATCCCCAATCCAACAACGAATAAAGTGCCCGAGTAACAATCCATGCCGCAGAAGGCAGGGCACCATTTGCAGGAGTACAATCATGTCGAACTTTATCGTAACAGCAGATACAACGATGGATCTACCGATGGACGTTATCAAAAGACTGGATATCCGTCCTATCGTCAGCTATGTTTCTCTGGGTGGCGATGATCTGCCGGACTGGCCTGACATCAAAGCAGAGGATCTGTTTGAATACGTCAAAAAGAGCGGTCAGCTGCCGAAGACGGCCGCGGCCAATCCGACGGACTATGAAGAGTTTTTCAAAAAGATCCGCCAGGAAGATGATCGTCCGATCATTCATATTGCCAAGAGCAGCGGGATCTCCAGCTGCTATGAAAATGCCGTGGTCGCTTCACGCGATATCCCGGATGTGTATGTGGTCGACTCGTTAGGCCTTTCCACCGGGAGCGGGATGCTGGTCATGATGGCGGCGGAATCGGACAAGACCGATCCGAAAGAGCTGATCGCAGAGCTGGATGAATTCAAGACCCGGATCGAATGCAGTTTTATTATTGAAACGCTGGACTACCTGTACAAGGGCGGCCGCTGCAGCGGTCTGGCAGCCCTGGCGGCCGGGCTGTTAAAACTGCGGCCGGAGATCGTCGTGGACAACGGCAAAATGCACGCGGCCCGCAAGTTCCGCGGTCCGTATGAAAAATGCTTATACACCTTCATTGATGAGACCTTTAAGGATCTAAACCGTTTTGAACCGGGGATCCTTTATATCAATCACACGATACAAGACAAAAAGCTGCTGGATGCACTGATCGACCATATCCGTGCGTTCGCGTACTTCGCGGATGTCAGGGAGTTCCCGGCCTGCGCGGCGATCGCAACCCATTGCGGGCCAAACTGCTTCGGGATGCATCCGGTCAGAAAAAAGGATGTTCAGGCATGAAATCACGGCTGAAACGGTTCTGGGATTATCTGGACGGCGTCTACGGACTGCTGCTGATCTTGTATTGCTCACTGGTCTTCGGGACACAGGCTGTCCTTGCGAATGAATCGTTTACAGACATCCTGCGGGGGATCTTCCTGGCCGTTTTTTTCTCGGTGCTTTTGTGTCCGCTGTTGCTGCGGTGGGTCAAAAAGCTGAGATCACTGCCGGACGGACAGCAGGCGGCGAACGGCAAAGACCGGATCTGGAAGGCGGCTTTCTTTCTGATCCCGCTTCTGGTGATGCTGGTCTATTTTGCCGCTTATTACCCGGGCGGATTTGCGACAGACGTGGTCAATCAGTACGGACAGGCAGTGAAGGGACAGTATGACAACTGGCATCCCGTCATCCATACACTGTTTGCGCATAAGCTGCCCTTGACTGTCAGCGGCGGCTGGATCGGCTCTGTGGTCCTGTTTCAGATCGTGCTGCTTTCTCTTGCGATCGGCTATGCGCTGTGCAGCCTGCTTCGCTACACGAGCCGAAAGGTCGTGCTCATCGTCCTGGCATTTTTCGTCTTAAATCCCCAGACCGGGATCATGGGGATGTTCCCCTTCAAGGATTTCTCGTTTGCCATCGGAACGCTGCTGCTTATGACCTTTGCCCTGCATACGGTCTTTACCAAAGGGGCGTGGCTGCGAAACGCCTGGCATATGACCGCGTTTATCCTGGTGTTGACAGCTGTGACGCTTTTCAGACACAATGCCATCCTCTTTACGGTGCCGCTTTTATTTGCCCTGCTCTGGTATGCCGAAAAGAAGCGGATCCTGATCATCTGCCTGGCGACGATCGTGCTGGTGGCTGCCGTCAATTATCCGCTGTATTCCGCCCTGAAAGTGGCGAAGGCCGACCAGAGGCAGACAGAGGTTTTAGGCCTGCCCATGTCGGTGATCGGCGCGGTGGTCGTCAACCGTCCGGAGGCATTGGATGCGGAAACGCTGGAATTTGCCTACCGGGTCGCGCCCCGCGAAGTATGGGTGGACGGCTATATTGACGGGTACAACTATGTCAAATGGCAGCCGGAAACGGACAATGACGTGATCGAAGAGTACGGGGCCGTGCGTGTCGTCAAAATGATGCTGAAAAGCATGGCTGCTTCGCCGGTGACGGCCCTGAAAGGCCTGATCGGGGTGACCTGCCCGGTCTATTCCCTGTCTTATTTCTATCATCTGAACGGAGCCTGGGTCATTGAAAATCCTTACGGGATCTCGCAGCAGGGCATTGGCGCCTTGCAACATCTTCTGTACCAGTACTCGGAGCTTTGCTCCGTCATCGCGCCGCATCTTTTTTACAGCCTCGGCGCGCTGCATCTGGTTCTGATCCTGGCAGTCCTGGGACGCTGCCGCTTTAAGCGCAGGAACGAGCTGAAAAAAATGTGTCTGGCGCTTCCGGTTCTGGTCTACAATTTTGGCACGGCGCTGCTTATGACCGGAGCTGAGGATGCCTGCCGCTTCTTCTACTATACTTATCTGGTGACACCGCTTCTTCTGATCCTGTACTTCAGGAAGAAGGAAGAGGAGCCTGCTGTGAAAGGAAAAACAGTATGAAAAAAGTTCTGATCATAGGCGCCGGCCCGGCCGGGTTAACGGCGGCGTATGAATTGCTGGACCGATCCAACGACTATGAGGTCGTGGTACTGGAAGAGAGCAGTGCCATGGGCGGCATTTCCCGGACCGTCAACTACAAGGGAAACCGGATGGATATGGGCGGTCACCGCTTCTTCTCCAAGGTGCCCGAAGTCAATGAATGGTGGGAAAAGATGCTCCCGACCCAGGGCTCCATGCCGTTTGATGATATCCGGCTGGGACGCACCTCCACGACCGTCAAAAACGGTCCGGATCCCGAAAAGGAAGACCGGGTCATGCTGCGCCGCAACCGCCTTTCCCGTATCTACTACAACAGCAAGTTTTTTGATTATCCGATCTCCTTAAAGTTCGAGACGATCAAAAATATGGGCTTCGGGACCACCATGGCGGTCGGTTTCAGCTATCTGAAGACGCTTTTCTACAAGAGAAAGGAAAAGTCGTTGGAGGATTTCTATATCAACCGCTTTGGCAAGAAGCTGTATTCCATGTTCTTTGAAAAGTATACGGAGAACCTCTGGGGACGGCATCCGAGCAGCATTTCTCCGGAATGGGGCGCCCAGCGGGTGAAGGGTCTTTCCATTATGGCGATCCTGAAGGATGTCTTTGGCAAGATCTTCCACAAGAAAAACCGCAAGGTGGAGACCTCTCTGATCGAAGAGTTCGCCTATCCGAAACTGGGACCCGGCCAGCTTTGGGAGATCACGGCGGCCGAGATCGAAAAGAAGGGCGGCACCATTATCAAAAATGCGAAGGTCACGAAGCTCCTGAAAGGAGAGGACCAGAGTCTGAGAGGTCTTGTGTATGAGCAGGACGGCAAAGAAGTGACGCTGGAAGGCGACTATGTGATTTCCTCCATGCCGGTGAAGGATCTTGTTGCGGGCATGAACGATGTTCCGGCCGATATGCGGGCCATTGCACAGGGCCTGCCTTACCGTGATTATATGACAGTAGGTGTTCTGATTCCGCACTGCAACCTGAAGAATGAGACCAAGATCAAAACGATCGGCAATATCGTGCCGGACAACTGGATCTATGTTCATGACAGAAGCGTAAAGATGGGCCGTCTGCAGGTGTACAACAACTGGTCCCCGTATCTGGTGAAGGATATCGACCATACCATCTGGGTCGGTCTGGAATACTTCTGCAATGAAGGCGACGCCATGTGGTCCATGACGGATGAAGCGTTCGCCAGGATGGGGATCCAGGAGATGGTGAAGATGGGGCTCATCGATTCGGCCGATGAAGTGCTGGACAGCCATGTCGAGCGCGTAAAGAAGGCCTATCCGGCTTATTTCGACACCTACGATCACATGGAAGAGCTTCGCGAATATCTGGATACGATCCCGAATCTGTTCTGCGTAGGCCGCAACGGTCAGCACCGCTACAACAATATTGACCACAGCATGTGCACGTCTTTTGAGGCGGTCAACAATATCCTGGCCGGTATTACGGACAAGGACAATATCTGGAAGGTCAATACCGAGAAGGAATACCACGAAGAAAAGACCGACGCATCTGCGTCGGCCAAATAAAGATCTTTTGGAAGAGAAGCTGTCAGCCTTCGGAGAAGGCCTTTAAATGACGCAGGACCATGCGGATCATGCGGGTATGATTGTTTTCTCCGGAAAAACTGTTATGAGGCGAGAGGAGAACGTTCTCCAGCTGCCAGAGCGGACTGTCTGCCGGCAGCGGCTCCTTTTCAAAGACATCCAAAGCGGCTCCCGCGAGGGGGCCGTTTTTTAATGCCCGGATAAGCGCGGCTTCGTCGATCAGTGCGCCGCGGGCCGCGTTGATGAGCAGACTGCCGGGCTTCATGGACGAAAGCTCTTTTTCCCCTATCAGATGCCTGGTTTCAGGCGCGGCAGCGATGGCCAGGACCAGGATATCCGCTTCGGGCAGAAGATCAGGCAGTGCCGTTAAGGGATGGAAGGCGTCCACGTTCGGATCTTCCTTCAGTCTCCGGTTCGCAACATTTACCACCGCGTCAAAGGCTTTTAAGCGCTTTGCGATCTCGCGGCCATAGGCACCGAAACCGACGATCAGGACTTTTTTGCCGCCCAGCTCCTGCCAGTCGCGATCCTTTTTATACTGGCCGGCCAGCTGATGGCGGAAACTGGCCGGAACGTGTTTTAGGAGTTCCAGGATCCGCATGAGAGTCCATTCAGCCATGGGGGCACTGTAGACGCCGTCAGCGTTGTGCAGGGTGATGCTGCGTTCGCGGACCCAGTCCAGCGGGACGCGGTCCAGACCGGCGCTGGTGACCTGGAGGTATTTCAGAGAGGTAAAGCCTTCATGGCCGCAATAGTGGAAGAGGCTGTTGCCAATGATGCCCTCGTATTGTTCGGGATGATCGACGGGGATGCGCTCATCGGGATGCAGGGTGACTTCATGCCCCAGTGCTTCCAATTGCTTCAGGTCTTCCCCGGTGGCTTCGAGTGAGCCGGTTACAAGCAGTCGCATCGTTTTTCCTTTCTATATGCTTCGCTGCGCTCGCGTCGCTTTGGTAACGATTCAGTTTCGCTCCGCGCCACGAACCGCATCTTCTTCAGTCTCCGAATTCGGAGAGGACGTGCATGTGGGCGCTGCCGAGCACGCGGTAGCCTTCGGCCGTGCCGTGGTGGGAGCGCAGTCCGTTTTCAAAAGCGCGGAGCCGCAGATAAGTCTCTACATTTTTAAGGGCTTCGGATCCTTCCGGAAACTGGCTCTTGTGACAGGCAATGGCCGCCATCTGCTTTTTGAGAAGCCCTGTTGTCGGGATATATCCGCTGGGTTTTGCCGTCATATAGTAGGCAATCGCCTTGACGGGGGCAGAGCGGACACCGTATTGCTCCATGATGCCGGCGTTGTAGGCAAAGCAGGCGATCTGCCCGGCAGCGCGGCCGGTATAGAGGTGATCCGGGTGCATTTCATTGGTCGGAGCCGGATCCGGCGCGAAAATCACGTCCGGCTGAAAGTCCGCGACCGCCTTGGCGATCCCTTCCCGCAGCTGGCGCCGGAAATACAGGCCGCCGTCGGAGAGGTTCAGGAAGCGGACATCGCGAACGCCCAGCGTTTCGGCGGAAGCGAGGGCTTCCTCCCTCCGAATCCGGGCCAGCTCCCGGGAGGAGACCCCCAAATCCAGGTTTTCAGTCCCGTACCGCCCGTCCGTGCAGATAAGAAAAGCAACCGTCTTCCCTGCCTGGACCAGACGGGCGGCTCCTGCGCCGGCGCCGACCTCAATATCGTCCGGATGCGGACCGATGAAAAGAAAACGTTCATAATCCATGAGCCTGGGAAGAGGCATGGCTTTTTTCAGGATCATTCGGGTAAGTGACATAAGGACCTCCGCTTATGAGGATGAAAACATCATACTATGAAGGCGGGAAAAAGACAATCTGCCTTTTTATCCGAGGACGCTGGCCGTGGCTTCGTCCTCGTACTGACGGGTGAAGAGTTCTTTATAGTACCCGTTTAAGGCCAGCAGTTCCTTGTGCGTCCCCTGCTCCACGATCTTCCCGCTTCTTACGACCAGGATGCAGTCGGCATTCTGAACCGTGGAAAGACGGTGGGCGATCATGACGGAGGTGCGCCCCTGAATGATGGTGTCGATGGCCGCCTGGATCTTCTGCTCGGTAATGGTATCGACAGAAGAGGTGGCCTCATCCAGGACCAGGATCTTGGGATCGGCCAGTACGGCCCGGGCAAAACTGATCAGCTGCTTTTCGCCGGTGGAGAGGAGAGAGCCGTCCTCGCCGACGTCGGTGTCCAGCCCCTTCTCGAGCTTGGCAACCACATCGTCGGCCGAGACCAGTTTTAAGGCCTTGTCGATCTGCTCCGGTGTGGCATTCGGATTGCCGTAGAGCAGATTTTCGCGTACCGTTCCGGAAAAGAGGTGCGGGGTCTGCAGGACGTATCCGAGCGCCGAGTGGAGCCAGAGCTGGGACCGCTCTCTGGCGTCGCGGCCGTCGATCAGAACGCGGCCTTCGGTGGGCTCAAAGAAGCGGCAGATCAGATTGACCAGTGTGGATTTGCCGGCGCCGGTTTCGCCAACGATCGCGATATTGCTGCCGAAGGGGATCTTAAGGTCAAAATGCTCCAGCACCATTTCATCCCCGTCCGGGTAACGGAAGGAAACATCCTGAAACTCAATATCGCCGCGGATGGGCTCCCAGTTCTCCCGGATAGGATCAAAGGCATCGCCGTATATGCGGATGACTTCGTCCGTATCGGTGACGTCGGATTGTGTTTCGAGCAGCCTGGTCAGACGCTCGATATTGACCTGCGTCGTTATAAAATCCGAGATGCAGTCAATGATCCAGCGGACCGGCTCCATCATGCCCTGGGCATAGGACATAAAGAGGGCGAAGGTACCGACGTCCCCGGCGGCCAGTACGCCGCCGCGCCAGAGGACGATCGCCAGCCCCAGGGAGGAGGCCATGCCGATGGTCGAGGCAAACAGACCGCGGTACCGGGCTGCTTTGACGGTGGTTCGCCGCATATTGGCGGTCTCGTCCGTAAAGCCTTTTTCGATCAGAGCCTCTACCGCCAGGGTCTTGATGGTCCGGGCGCCGGTGATGCCTTCGTTGAAGTTGCCGGTGATCCGCGAGTTGATCTCCCGGATCTGGCGGTTGAGCCGGATCAGCTTCGCCTGGAACAGGCTGAAGAGGAAGATGATAAGCGGCAGCACGAGCATGACGAGCAGGGCCAGTCCGGGCTTCACGATCAGCATGACGGCGATGGCACCGATCAGATAGGTGCCCTGCCAGATGGATTCTGCCAGCGACCATGAGAAAAGGCTGCCGATACGGGACGTATCGCTCATGACCCGGGAGTGGATATAACCGACACTGTTCTGATTATAATAGGAGAAGGACAGCGTCTGCAGGTGATCGAAGGCCATGGCGCGCAGATCCCGGTTGATGGAGACCTCCAGCTTCATGGCAAGGTACCCGTTGATGTAGTTGGCGATGGCGGTGATCACCAAAGACGCCACATAGATCACAATGAACCAGGGCAGGGTATCCAGTGTCCCTTCCCCGACAAAATGGTTCAGGGCATAGCGCTGATAGATGGGCAGGATGATGTCGATGGTACTGCCAAAGAGACCGGTCGCGACCATGATGAACATCATGTTTTTATAGCCTTTAATATAAGGCAGGATCTTCGGAATGCCGAAGAAAGGCAGAGATTTTGCCTCTTTTTGCGTCTTATCCTGCATAAGCGCCTCCTTCCTGGGGAAGACCCGACTGGATTTCGTATATCCGCTGGTAGATGCCGCCGGCACTCTTTAATGCTTCCGGCGCTCCTTTTTCCGCGATCCGGCCTTTGTCCAGCACCAGAACTTCGTCGGCCTGGGAGAGGGTCGTGATGCGATGGGAGATCAGGATCACACTGGCACTGCCGAAGTGGTCCTTTAAGGAAGCTCGGATTTTGGCGTCGGTCTCGGTATCGACCGCGGAGAGGGAATCGTCAAAAACCATGATCCTGGCATCCTGCGCCAGAGTCCGGGCAATGGCGGCCCGCTGCTTCTGGCCGCCGGAGAGAGTCACGCCGCGTTCGCCCACAAAGGTATCGTAGCCTTTGGAAAAGCCTTCGATGGTATCGTCAAGGCAGGCCGCGCGTGAGACCTCACGGATCTCGGTCAGCGTCATATCCGGCCGGGTGATCGCGATATTTTCCTTTAAGGAACGGGAGAACAGGAAGGGCTCCTGCAAGACCATGCCAATGTTTTTCCGCAGGTATTCGGTATCGATATCCTTCACGTTCACACCGCCAATCGTGATGCGTCCGCTGCCTTCCGGCAGAAGGTAGAGCTTGGTCAGCAGCGCCATGAGGGTGGATTTGCCGCTCCCGGTCCCGCCAATGATGCCGAGCGTGTGTCCGGCCGGCAGGGTGAAGCAGATATCGTGCAGCATCTCCGGACTGTTTTCGTAGGCGAAGCTGACGTGGTCAAAGACGATATCCGCATGCAGATCCGGCTTCAGGCCTTTTTCGGAAGGCGCTTCTTCTTCCGCATTCATGATATAAGCGACGCGCTCCAGGGATACGCCTGCCTTGCTCATTTCGGAGATCATGCGGCCTAACATACGGATGGGCCAGACCAGCATGGCGTTGTAGGAGATAAAAGCGACGTATTCGCCGGACTGCATGCGTCCGTCTATGCAGAAGACGGCGCCGAAGATAACGACCAGCATGACCTGCAGGCCGCTTAATATATCCGCGCTGCTCCAGTAGCGGGCCATGATTTTGGCGAGTCTGACCCAGAGGCTCGTGTATTCTTCGTTCTGCTCATGGAAACGGTCGCGTTCATAGCGCTCCCGGCCGAAAGCCCGGACCACGCGGACACCGGTCAGGTTTTCCTGGACCATGGCGGAGAGGATCCCTTCGCTTTCATCGCATTTTTCGAAACCGCGGCCGATACTGCGGTGGAAGATCAGGGAATAGCCGATGATAAAGGGCATCGGGATCAGGGCGATCAGGGTCAGCAGGGGATTCATGCCTGTCATGAAAATGACCGAGAAAACAAGCAGGATCACGATACGGAAGACCTGCGTCAGCTGCTCGGAGACGAAGTTCTTCATGGTGTCAATATCCGAGGTGCAGCGCTGAATGATATCCCCGGTCCGGTTTAAACCGTGCCAGGCAAAGGGCAGGTGCTGGATATGACGGAAGAGGGAATCCCGCATGGTTTTGACCAGTGTCTCGGCGGCTTTGGTATTGAAGACGCGGAAGAGATACTGGGCCAGGGCCTTTACGGCCGCTACGATCACGATCCCGAGGGCCATGATCCACAGATGCTTTCCAAGATAGGCGAAGCCGCCCAGCCGATCCACCAGCTTCAGAACATAATCCGGCTGGACCGGTTCTTTGCCGCCCAGGGCGTTGTCGATCGCCATCCGGATGATCTGCGGCGTGACCATATCGGCCAGAGCCGTGACCATGGCGGCCAGGATGGAGAAGGCAAAGAGGAGACGGCTCCCTTTTAAAAATCGTGCTAAGACAAGAAGGTTTTGTTTGGTGTTTTTCTTTTTTGCCATATTCACTGTCTTTCTTTTCTGCATAGAAAACGGAAACATTTCCATACAAAAACAGCGCTGCCTTAAAGGCGCGCCGCAACATAAAAAAGGTTCCAGAGGCCATATAAGGTTTGAATACAGAACATGCGGCTGCTGGGAACAGCAGGCGTCATGATCTGCTCCTTATTCAATTTTATCTGAAAGATGCCTCCCGGCGTACTTTGATGATCATTGATGCTGCCTCCTTTCTCCTGTATTTCATCAATCTTCTGCATCCTAACACAGCGGCCGTCTGACTGTCAACTGTTTTCTGCCCTGAACCCACAGATCTCGCAAACTTCCAGCAGCTCTCCCTGAACACGGAAGCGGATATTGTATTCTCCGAAGCGGACCCCGTAGATCCGCTCCGGATCCTCCTGATAGGCGGGGCGGGGATCGAGGGCCAGAAGTTCGGTGAGGGGAGCGATTTTTTCCTTCGGGAGCCGGGCTTTCAGCTCGTCAGGAAACAGGACGTCCAGGCGCTTGTGGGAGAGCGCTTCGTTGATGCGGGCGTCAGGGTGTGCATCTGCATAGGGCAGGTATGGTTTGATATCGTAGATCGGGGTCCCGTTCATCAGATCCGCCCCGGCTACGATCAGGACCGGACCTTCCGCTGTCTGCTCCAGCCGAATCAGCTCGACGCAGGAAAGACCCAGACGGTTGGGTCTGAAAGGCGAACGGGTCGCAAAAACACCGACTCTTGTATTCCCGCCCAGGCGGGGCGGGCGGACGGTGGGAGAGAAGGATGCGCCTTCTTTTACCGCGGAAAACGCCCAGATCAGCCAGAGATGGGAATAGGCCTCTATCCCGCGGAAGGCCTCCGGAATCCGGTATTCGGGCTCCATGACAATGCGGGAAAGGAGCGCCCGGTTTAAGCCGCTCTGTCTGGGGATCCCGAACTTTTCCGTATAGTCATTTTCAATATGGGCGATCACTTTCATAGGACAGATTCCTCCGGACAAACCATACCATGAAAGAAGGAAAAAAACAAGAACCGGATCCGCCCGGCCTTGCCAGAACGGGTCAGCGGCCGAAAACAGGCGCCCCCTCGGCATGAAAAAGCAGTTTCCTATTTCTTTACTCTGTGCTATAATACTTCGGATCGAAGGGCAGCCACCAGGTGACGGTCCTTCCTTCCGATGATTTTATGAGAGGAAACACCACCTCATGCGGAAAGAAAAAAATACCAGCACCATCAAGCTTCTGAATACAGGTCATTTCCTTCTGACCGTTGTCAGCTTCCTGCTTGTTTTTATGAATACCATTGAGATCGGCCGCAGCGAAGCCCGTTACTATCTGTATGTGGCCGCTTTGTACGGCGTATTGCTGTATCTGCTGGACCGGACCTACAATGCCTATCTGGTCGGCTTCATGTCGGCCGGCGATATGGCGTATTCCCAGAGCCTTTCCTGTACGCTCTCCATTATAGGGATCTACGCGGCTACGGTCCTGGCCTGGACCCGCTTCTACAACCCGATCCCTTTCCTTTTGCTCCTTTTAGGACAGGTCATCTGCAATATCCTCTGGAGCCATCTGATCACCCGGATCTATTTCCGGATGATCCCGCCGCAGAAAACGGCGGTCCTGTACCGGACCCATGAGGACCTGATGCGGATCGAAGAGATCAAGGAAAATCCGAGAAAATTCCGCCTGAGCGCTTTTATCCCGGAAGACAAACTCGGCAAGGACTTCAAAAAAACCCTGGCGGGCTATGAAGCCCTCTTTGTCATAGGGATCGATGCCGCCCTGCGCAACCGGATCGCCCAGTACTGCGTGGAGGAAAACATTCAGGGTTATTTCCTGCCGGACGTGGGAGATGTTATCCTGGCCGGGGCGAAGCATATCCAGTCGTACAGCGTTCCGGTCCTGAACGTGGAGAGAAAGGCTCCCGTTCCGGAGTTCCTGATCCTGAAACGCGTCTTTGACTTTTGCGCATCCCTGATCGCCCTCATTCTTATGAGCCCGTTCATGCTGATCACCGCCCTGGCTGTGAAGCTTTATGACGGCGGCCCGGTCTTTTATACCCAGACCCGCCTGACCAAGGATGAAAAGGTCTTTAAAATGATCAAATTCCGCAGTATGCGGACCGATGCGGAAAAAGACGGGGTGGCCCGCCTGACGACGGAAAATGATGACCGGATCACGCCGGTCGGCAAGGTGATCCGTGCGATCCGCATGGACGAGATGCCGCAGCTCATCAATATCCTGAAAGGCGAGATGAGCATCGTAGGGCCGCGTCCGGAACGGCCGGAGATCGCCAGCCAGTATGCGGAAGAATTCCCGGCTTTCAGACTCCGTCTGCAGGTCAAGGCAGGCTTAACAGGCTATGCCCAGGTTTACGGGCGCTACAACACGGACCCGCATGACAAGCTGGAGATGGATATGATGTATATCAACAAGATGGGCGTGTTTACGGACCTGATGCTGATCTTCGGAACGCTGCGGATCCTGTTTGTTAAGGAAAGCACCAGCGGGATCCGGGCCGGCCATATCACCGCTTCCGTCATGGAGAGAGAGGAACGGGAAGAGGAATGAGTACAAGGGTTCTGATCCTGCTTTCGGCTTATAACGGAGAAAAATATCTGCGGGAGCAGGCGGAAAGCGTCCTGACGCAGACGGGCGATTTCTCGCTGGTCCTTCGGATCCGTGACGACGGGTCAACGGACCGTACGGGCGAGGTCGTTTCGGCCCTGCAGGAAGCGTATCCGGGACGGGTCGAATCTATAAAAGGTGAAAATGCCGGCTATAACGCCAGCTTCTTCGCGCTGATCGACGGCGCCGGCGGCTACGATATTTACGGTCTTTGCGATCAGGATGACAAATGGCTGCCCGGCAAGGTGGAAGCGGCCGTAACCAGCCTGAAGGGGGCCGAAGGGCCGACCCTGTATGCCTGTCCGTCTCTGACAGCGGATGCGGCGCTGAATCCTGTCGGGGTGACGCGGAAAAAGCTTCGGGAGATCACGCCGGCCAACACGCTGATCCAGAATATTTGTCCCGGCCACAATCAGTTCTTCAACAACGACCTGCTTCGCTTGATCCAGCAACCGCGGGATGTAAAGAGAATCTACGTTTATGACCTTTGGATCGCCGGCCTGGCCGCGCTTTACGGGAAGATCCTGTTCGATGAAACGCCGCGCACACTGTACCGGCAGCACAGCGCCAACATGCTTGGCTACGGCAAAGGCAGTCTGGGCAAGATCCTGAAGGCGGGCCGCCGCGCGATGGAAGGCGAGGGCGGCAAAAATAAAATCCAGATGCAGTACTTTGCAGACTGTCATAAAAAAGCGCTGGAGCCGCTCGGCCTGTATCAGGCGGTGGAGCGCTTCCTGAACGCCAAGACCTTTGCCCAAAGGCTGAAAGTGCTGCTTCACTGTCCCTTCTACCGGCAGAGCCGGCTGGAGACCTTCCTGTTCCGGGCGGCGTATCTGCTCGGGAAATACTGAAATGACCTTGTGTAACGGGGGAAAGAGTTTATGGCATATCTGTTGATGACAGTCGATATCTGGTTTGTCAATCTGGGCCTGAAGATCAGCAATGTGAACCGGAGCTTTCAGGTCTTCGGCTTTGATATTTACTTCTACGGTTGCGTGATCGCCCTGTCCGTACTGGTGGGCCTGGGGATCGCGACTCATGTTGCCAAAAAGACGGGACAGGATCCGGAACGTTACTTCGAGCTGGTCGTGTACTGCATCATCTTCGGTGTGATCGGGGCCAGACTGTACTACGTGATCTTTGCCTGGGACAATTACAAAAACGATCTGCTGCAGGTCTTTAACTTGCGGGGCGGCGGCCTTGCCATTTACGGGGCGGTCATCGGCGGTGTGGCAACAGCCGTCATTTACAGCCTCCGGAAGAAACTGGATCCGCGCCTGGTCCTGGATACGGCCTGCTGCGGTCTGATCGCCGGACAGTGTACCGGCCGCTGGAGCAATTTCATCAATATGGAAGCCTTCGGCCGCTATACGGAAGGTCCTTTCGCCATGGCCCTGAATCTGGACAAAGTCAATCGCTCCATGGTGACGGAAGAACATCTGGCGCACCAGTTCGTGCAGGACGGTGTGACGTATATTCAGGTGCATCCGACTTTCCTTTACGAAAGCCTCTGGAGCCTGGGCGTCCTTATCATCCTGCTGTGGTTCTCCCTGAAAAAGAAAAAGAAGTTCGACGGACAGATCTTCCTGATGTACCTGGCCGGCTACGGTCTGGGACGGTTCTGGATCGAGGGACTGCGGACCGACCAGTTAAAAATCGGCCATACCGGTCTTGCCGTATCCCAGCTCCTTTCGGCCTTGCTGGTCATTGCAAGCCTGACCCTGATGATCGTCATGCTGCACCGTCAAAAAATGATGAAGAGAGCAGAAGAGGCCCTGGCCGGCGCGGTCTCGGCCGCGGTCAAAGCGGAAGCGGAAAAACGCCGCAGCAAACTGAGCACCCCTTCGACGGATGAGGACGCCACTTCGAAGGAAGAAACGGCTGAAAACGGACCGGAACAGGCCCCTTAAAGGCCCTTTCCCTCCACTCCGCTCCACCCTCACAAAAAACCGAAAATACGTTCGTTCAAAAAGCCCGAAAAACCACGGTTTTCCGGGCTTTTTTTGATGTTCGGAAAGCTAAAAATTTTTTTCAAAAATCCGCAAAAAACCCTTGATTTTCCCAGGGATAACCGTTAAAATATGACCAGAAGGGTGAAAAATGGCAGAAAGTGGTGCGAAGTGGTTCGAAACCGACCGGAAGCACCCACTTTTTTCCTCTCACCCGGGATCTGAAGAAAGGGGGAAGCAGCCATGCTGATGGGCGAGTACAATCACACACTGGACGCGAAGGGCCGTATTATTATTCCGGCCAAACTGCGTGACCAGCTGGGTGACGTTTTTGTCGTCAGCAAAGGACTTGACGGCTGCCTGTTCGCCTTCCCTTCTTCAGAGTGGGAAAAACTCGTCAGCAAAATCCAGGCCCTTCCCCTGACCGACAAAAACGCGCGGAAGTTCTCCCGATACCTGTTAGCCGGCGCGTCTGAGACGGAACTGGACAAACAGGGGCGGGCCTTACTTCCCCAGACGCTGCGGGAGGCGGCCGGACTGGAAAAGGATGTCGTCCTCTGCGGCGTAGGCAACCGCCTGGAGATCTGGGCCAAGGAAACCTGGGCAAAGGAAGCGCACTACGAAGATATTGATGAATTAGCGGAAATGATGGCGGATCTGGGAATTTAAAAACAGGACAGCAAGGAGCCGGACATGGAATTCGTACACACCCCCGTATTACTGGAGGAAAGTCTGAAAGGACTGAATATTAAGCCGGACGGCGTGTACGCAGACGGAACCGTCGGCGGCGGCGGACATGCCGGAGAGGTTTTCCGCAGACTGTCTGCCGAAGGAAGCCTGATCGGCATTGACAGAGATGCCGAAGCCCTGAAGGCCGCCGATGCCCACCTTCGCGGGATCGCCCGGGAGCTGGAAGAAGAAAGAGGAGAGCATCCCTCCTACACCTTGATAAAAGCCAATTACGGAGACATGCCGCAGGCACTCGCGGAAGCGGGCGTCCGGGCGGTGGACGGGATCCTTCTGGATCTGGGCGTTTCCAGCTATCAGATCGACAATCCCGAGCGCGGCTTTTCCTATCTGCATGACGCACCGCTCGATATGCGGATGGATGTCTCCGAAGACACAACGGCAGCCGATATCGTCAACAGCTACAGCGAGCAGGATCTTTCCCGGATCCTCCGGGATTACGGAGAGGAACGCTTCGCCAGCTTCATCGCCAGACGGATCGTTCTGGCCAGACAGGAAAAACCGATCCGGACAACAGGAGAGCTGGTGCAGATCATTCGCCGGGCGATCCCGATGAAGTACCAGAAAAACGGATCCCATCCGGCCAAGAGAACCTTCCAGGCGATCCGGATCGAGCTGAATCAGGAATTAAACGTTCTGGAACAGAGCATGGATCAGCTGATCGACCTGCTCCTGCCCGGCGGCAGACTGGCGGTCATCACCTTCCACTCGCTGGAAGACCGGATCGTAAAGACCGCGTTCCGGAAAGCAGAAGATCCCTGCATCTGCCCGAAAGATTTCCCTCGCTGCGTTTGCGGGGCGGTGAGTAAAGGAAAGGTCCTGACCAGAAGCCCGATCCTGCCCACGGAAAACGAAGTGAAAAACAACAGCCGCTCAGCCAGCGCGAAGCTGAGAGTATTTGAGAAGGCATCGAAATAGAAAGAGGCACACCATGGAAAAGAGAACACAGATTTATCAGGAAGGCAATACACTGAGGACCCGTATCGTGACGGTTCCGACCAAGGAAGAAGAGATCCTGACACTGCCGAAGCTGCAGCCGAAGACGCAGCCTGAGCCCCAGACGCGCAAGCTGAACTGGGCCCGTCTGGCGGTCTTTGTTCTGATGCTTTCCCTGACGCTGGCCTTTGCCGGTATGTGCGTGGGTTTCTTGTCGCTAAATGCCTCCGTGACCAGCTCCAAACACAATATCTACCGTCTGGAACAGCAGCTGGCTCAGTTAAAAGCAGACAACCAGATGATGGAAAACCGGATGGAAGCCGAGATCGATCTGGCCGAGGTCTATGAGATCGCGACAGAGGAACTGGGCATGGTTTATCCGGACGCGAATGCACAGGTCTCTTATTCCGAGCAGATCAGAGAGTATGTGAGACAGTATGAAGACATCCCGGGAAAGTAAAAGCGGAACCAAACGACTGAAACTGAATATTTACATGCGAAGAAAACTGACGATTGCCCTGGGAGTGGTGTCGGCAGTTTTGTTTGCGCTTGCGCTGTATATTGTTGTCCTGATGCGGGACAACGGAGACAGCTATCAGAAGATGGTCCTTTCGCAGCAGCGCTACAGCAGCTCGGTCATTCCCTTCAAAAGAGGCAATATCGTGGACCGGAACAATACGATCCTGGCCTACAGCGAGGAAGTGTATAACCTGATCCTGGACCCATCCGTGATCCTGTATACAGCCAAGGCCTCCGATCCGGAACCGAACCGAGGCGCCACGGTGGATGCCCTGGTCAGCTGCTTCGGCTTTGATCGGACGGATCTGGAAAATACCCTGACCAACAATCCGACCAGCCAGTATATCCGCTACCGTCAGCAGCTGTCGGCCAACGAAATGAACCGCTTCCTGATGATCCAGAAAAACTACAATGAAGCCGAAGATGCAAACGGCAAGGCTCTGCATCAGGATCAGGTGACCGGCGTATGGTTTGAAAAGGAATATAAGAGAAGCTATCCGTACAAAGAGACGGCCTGCACGGTTCTGGGCTTTTCCGGTGCCGATTCGTCAGAGGGACACTGGGGCATTGAAGAATACTACAATGAGCAGCTGAGCGGCATCAACGGAAAGAGCTACAGCTATATCAACCAGGATGGAGAGGTGGAGCGGGTGCTGCAGGATCCCACCAACGGTGCCACGGTGGTCAGTACCATTGACTGGTTTATCCAGTCTGTGGTGGAAGAAAAGATCCAGGCGTATGCTGCCGTCAAGAACTATAAAAATATCGGCGTGATCGTGATGGATCCCTCGAACTGTGAGATCCTGGCCATGGCTTCCGACAAGCGATTTGATCCTTCGAAGCCGGCGGATCTGGCGCCTTATTTCCCGGAAGGATATCTGGACACGTTAAGCGAAGAAGAACTGGCCAGCGTGCGCAATCAGGTGTGGAGAAACTTCACGGTCAGCGACGTCTTCCCGCCCGGCTCGGTTGCCAAGGAACTGACCGTTGCTATGGCGTTAGAAGAAGCGGTGGTCACCCCGGATACGCTGTTTAACTGCGACGGCGGGGAAGCGTTCGGAGACGAGCTGGTGATCCACTGCCATGAACGGGACGGTCACGGGATCCAGAATCTGGAGCAGACCCTGTGGAATTCCTGCAATGATGCCATGATGAATATTGCGAGCCGCGTGACGGCTTCGACCATGATCCGCTACCATCGTCTGTTCGGCCTGGGCGCCCGGACGGGCGTGGATCTGCCGGGTGAAGCCAGTGGTATCATTTTCGATGAAAAGACCATGTCGGCTGTTGATATGGCAACGAGCTCTTTCGGCCAGGGATTTTCCACCACCATGATCCAGATGGCCGCCTCGTACTGCTCGCTGATCAACGGCGGATATTATTATCAGCCCCGGATCGTCAGCCGGATCCTGGATGACAACGGCAATGTTATCAGAGAATATCAGCCGGAACTGGTCCGCAAGACCGTAACGGAAGAGACTTCGGCCTTCCTGAGAATGGCAGCCAAGCATACGGTCGATCAGGGTGCCGGCAACATTGACAGTTACAGTATCGGCGGAAAGACGGGAACGGCCAACAAGTACCCGATCGAAGAAGATCAGTACGTCGTTTCCTTTATGGCTTTTGTGCCGGCAGAAAAACCGACGCTCCTGGTCTATGCCGTTATTGATGAGCCGACGATCAAGGCCAGCTCCGAGGCGATCGCCCTGGAAGTCAGCATTATGAAAGAGCTCCTGGAATACCGGGGCGTTCTGAAAACCCAATAAACCTATAACACGGGGGAAACTGCAATGAAGGAACTGATACTGGCTGGTGCGGCAGCCTTTTTCCTGGGACTGATCCTGACACCGATCCTGATCCCGTTGCTTCAGAAACTGAAGTTCGGACAGGTCATCCGGGAGGACGGCCCGCAGGGGCATCTGAAAAAGGCGGGCACGCCTACCATGGGCGGACTGGCTTTTATCGTGGCCATCGTGATCGTGAGTCTCTTCCTTCTGCCGTCCCATCCGCAGATCCTGCCTATCCTTCTGGTCATGCTGGGCTGCGGCGCCGTTGGCTTTACCGATGATTTTTTGGAGATCGTCAAGAAGAAAAATGAAGGATTAACGCCCCTGCAGAAGCTGTTCTGCCAGATCGCCGTAGGGGTCCTTTTCTTTGCTTACAGAATGTTCTTTGTTTCGGAACCGACCCGGATCCTGCTGCCCATCAGCGGTCAGGAAGTGACTCTGCCCTGGTGGCTGTATCTGCCGCTGTTCTTCCTGATGTTCCTCGGAACGGATAACGGGGTGAACTTAAACGACGGTCTGGACGGTCTGTGCGCCAGTGTGACAGGTGTGGAAGTTCTGTTCCTGGCCCTGCTTTCTATGAAATACGGCGCGGGTCTGGAGAGCATCTGCGTGGTGGCGGCCGGCGCGCTTCTGGCGTATCTTCTGTTCAATACCTATCCGGCCAAGCTCTTCATGGGAGATACCGGGTCTCTGGCGCTCGGCGGATTTATTGCTGCGGCCTTTATCACCATGCGGCAGCCGCTGATGGTACTGATCGCCGGCTTCATCTATTTCGCAGAGAGTGTTTCCGTCATCATTCAGCGCTATTACTTCAAGGCGACGCACGGAAAGCGCTTTTTCCGCATGACGCCGATCCATCATCATTTTGAGCTCGGCGGCTGGTCCGAACCGAGGATCGTGATCGTATTTACCGTCATCACCTTCTGGTGCTGCGTATTGGCATATTATCTGGCGTAAGGAGAGTGCAGTATGGAATGGACGAAAGATCAGCCGGTCCTGGTGGCCGGCGCCGGCATCAGCGGAACCAACGCGCTGGGACTGATCCTGGGTCAGGGCTATAAACCGATCCTGTATGACAGCAATCCGGGCGTCGATCTGAATAAAGTATACACAAAACTGGGAAGAAACGATTTTGAAGTGGAGCTGGGGGATCTGACACCGGAGACGGTCCGCCGGATCCGTTTTTGCGTCATGAGCCCCGGAATCTGGCTGGACAGACCGTTTGTGAAGCAGCTGAAGGCCGCCGGCGTTCCTCTTTTGAGCGAGATCTCCCTGGCCTATCATTTCTCCAAAGGCAAGGTCGGTGTTGTGACGGGGACAAACGGCAAGACCACCACCACAACGCTGATCGGGCATATTATGGAGGCGGTCAATCCGGAAACCTATACGGTCGGCAATATCGGCAAGCCGTATTCGGAATATGTGTTAAAAACAACCGATCAGTCTCTGACCGTTATCGAAATGTCCAGTTTCCAGCTGGAAACCACGGATGATCTGATCCCCGACTTTCTGGTGATCACCAATATCCGGGCGGACCATCTGGATCGGCACGGCACCATGGAAAACTATGTAGCGCTAAAGAAAAAGCTCTGCCTCAAGCAGTCGCCGGATCAGTTCGTGGTGTACAACGGCGATGATCCCTGGCTGGCCGATATCCCTGAACTGACCAAAGCCAGGCCCCTGCGCTTCAGTTCCCATCAGGAGCTGGAGGAGGGATGCTTCCTGCGGGGCAGCATGATCATCCTGCGGATGGACGGCAAAGAGTGGGAGATCTGCCGGACCGATCAGATCCAGCTTCTCGGTATGCACAACTATGAAAACGTCATGACGGGTGTCGTAACGGCCTTTGCCCTCGGCGCACCGGTTGACATCATACGCCGTCAGGTGTTAAGCTTTACGGCGGTCCCCCATCGGATGGAATATGTCTGTACAAAACGGGGGGTAAAGTATTATAATGATTCCAAAGCGACCAATCCGGACTCTGTGATCAAGGCGATGGAGGTCGTGACGCCTCCGGCTGTCCTGATCGCGGGCGGCTTTGACCGTCATGCCGATTACCGGGAGATGGTGGAAAGCTTCCGGGGGAAGGTAAAAGCGGTCGTCCTGTTCGGGGCGACGGCGCAGGATATTGAAAACTGTATCCGGGAAGTTTATCCGCTGCCTGTCACGCGGGTGAGCACACTGGCAGAGGCCGTCCGGGCTGCTTCGGATCAGGCCGTGGCCGGGGATACGGTCCTTCTGTCACCGGCCTGCGCGAGCTGGGATATGTATCCGAGCTTTGAAGTCAGAGGCGAAGAGTTTAAACGTCTGGCAAAGGAAGAAAAAGAGTGAAAGTGAAACGTCTGAACCTGCAGGAGCCCAAAGACAAGCATTCCTATGACGTCAGTCTGCTGCTTGTCACGGTCTTTTTGTGTGTGTTCGGACTGATCATGGTATACAGTGCCAGTTACTATACGGCCGAAATGAAGGGCTTGGGCAGCAACTATTATTTCCGGCGCCAGCTGATCAGTGATCTGATCGGTCTGGCCGGCCTGCTGGTCCTTTCCTTCGTTCCTTACCGCCTCCTCAAGTGGGCTGTGATCCCGGCGTATGCCGTTGCCGTTGTCCTGATGATCCTGACGACCTTTACCCGTCTGGGCCATACGGCCGGCGGCAGGACCCGTTGGATCGATCTGTTCGGCATCCGCTTCCAGAGCGCGGAAGTTGTCAAGATCGCGATCATTCTGATGGCGGCCTTCCTGATTTTTACCTATGCGAGAGAATACCGCGGCTGGAAATTGTGGGCCGTGATCCTGGGCCTTACGATGCTGCCGGCCGCCCTTGTATTTACGAATGACCTGAGCTCGGCCGTCATCATACTGGCGATCCCGGTCGTGATGCTTTTCCTGATCAACGACAACCGGAAGGTTTCCATCGTTCTGATCGTCTTGCTGATCGTACTCTTCGCGGGCGTTTTGATGCTAAAATTCATGAGTCTGGACCGGCTGATAAAGATCGGAGACTGGCTGGTGGAACACACGCCGCTTCACGAATACCAGGTCCGCCGTCTGTACGTCTGGAATGACCCGACGTATGATTCTCTCGGGGACGGATATCAGGTCCTGCAGGGGCTGTATGCGATCGGCTCCGGCGGTGTTTTCGGAAAAGGACTGGGGGCAGGAACGCAGAAACTCGGCTTTGTGCCGGAAGCCTCCAACGACATGATCTTTACCATGATCTGCGAGGAGCTGGGACTGTTCGGCGCCCTGGCCCTGATCCTGCTGTATATCTTTATGATGTCCCGTATGGTCCAGATCGCCAACCGGGCCGATGATATTTTCGGCGCCATGCTCGTTGTCGGGATCATGACGCAGATCGCCGTGCAGGCCATTTTCCATATCGGGGTCGTGACCAATATCTTCCCCAATACGGGTATTTCCCTGCCTTTTATCAGTTATGGCGGCACGTCGTCCTCCTTCCTTCTGGCGGAGATCGGCATCGTGATCAACGTGGGCCGCGGGAACCTGCTGAGGAAAAAGAAGTGAAGAAATGGATTCTTCCGCTGATCCTGTTTGTTTTCCTTGCGGTGGGAGCGGTGTTTCTTCTGCTGCCGGCAAACAACGTGTACTACGACGGGAAAAGCGTGTATACGAAAGAAGAACTGAACAGCCTCGTGTTCGGGACCGACAGCCCGAAGTTTTATCTGGTGCGGGTCAAGGAGCTTCTGACCAAGCACCGGGAGATCCCTTTTATAGCCAGATACGATATTGATTTTGAGGCAGGCCGGACGCTGCGGGTCCATCTGTATGAAAAAAGTCTGGCCGGTTATATCCGCTTCCAGAACTATTACCTCTACTTTGACTGGGACGGCATCCTGGTGGAGATCGGGACGCAGCATGTAAACGGCCTGTATGAAGTCAAGGGGCTGGAAGCCTCCCATGCGGTCAAGGGCGAGTCGCTGCCCGTCTCCGACAGTTACGTGCTCCGGACCATTCTGACGCTGACGCAGTTTTTAAACCGCGAGACAATCCGTCAGGGGCAGGAAACGGTCCCCCTGGGGAACCTCTGCAGCGGGATCCGCTTCCGCGGCGACGGCGTGGAACTGGAAATGGGAGAGATCCATGTCTTCCTCGGAGAATCCGAGAATATGCAGGGCAAACTGTATGCCATGGAGGACATCCTTCCGGAACTGAGCGGGAAGAAAGGAACGCTCTATCTGGACGCTTACCGGGCCGGGGACCCCTACCCGCGCTATACATTTAAAGAAAATTAAAATAATTTCAAAAGAGTACTTGCGTCTTTGGGAAAAATTTCATATACTAATCTATATTCTTGGCCTAATCTCGTCTGGAAGCCGGACGATGCCAAATAAAGACAGAATAGACATTCGGGAGGTAACAGGGGAATGTTGGAAATAAAGGTAAATGACTCGGAGAGCGCCGCAAAAATCATCGTGATCGGTGTAGGCGGTGCAGGCAACAACGCCATCAACCGTATGATCGAGACCAATACGGAGGGCGTTGAATTCATTGGAATCAATACAGACCGTCAGGCCTTACAGACCTGCAAGGCGCCGACTGCGATCCAGATCGGTGAAAAGCTGACCAAGGGCCTCGGTGCCGGTGCAAAGCCGGAGATCGGTATGAAGGCGGCTGAAGAGAGTGAAGAAGAAATTGCAAGCGCGATCCAGGGCGCGGACATGGTGTTCGTGACCTGCGGCATGGGCGGTGGTACCGGTACCGGTGCAGCTCCCGTCATTGCCCGCATTGCTAAAAATATGGGGATCCTGACCGTCGGCGTTGTCACGAAGCCTTTCCGCTTTGAAGGCAAGGTCCGTATGCAGAACGCGCTGGACGGTATCGACAATCTGCGGGAAGCGGTCGACACTTTGATCGTGATCCCGAACGATAAGCTTCTGGAGATCGTGGACCGTCGCACTTCCATGCCGGATGCCTTAAAGCGCGCCGACGAAGTGCTGCAGCAGGCCGTTCAGGGCATTACCGACCTGATCAACGTTCCTGCTCTGATCAACCTTGACTTTGCGGACGTTCAGACCGTTATGCAGGACAAGGGCATTGCGCATATCGGTATCGGCCGTGCCAAGGGCGATGACAAAGCCATCGAGGCTGTCAAGCTGGCGGCTTCCAGCCCGCTGCTGGAGACCAATATCGTGGGTGCTTCCCACGTCATCATCAACGTGTCCGGCGATATCGGACTGCTTGAAGTGTACGATGCTGCGAACTATATTACCGAGCTCGTCGGCGAAGAGGCCAACATCATCTTCGGTGCCATGTATGATGACACCATCCAGGATGAGGCGACCATTACGGTTATCGCGACCGGCCTGAGTGAACCGACCCCCGGCACTGTCAATGTCAAAAATACCTTAAGCGGTTTCCGCGCCGACGGACTGCTGGGCCGCCCGGCTTCCTATAAGCCGGCTGCAACCCCCGCAGCTCCGGCTGCCAAACCGGCTGCTCCGGCCGAACCGGCTGAGAAGAAGAACGAAGCGCCGGCCACCACGCCTACGGATTACACCCGTCGCCCTGTTCAGGTGCCTTCCAGCTCCGTGCAGCGCCGCGAAATCAATGTTCCGGGTTTCTTAAGAAAGTAAGCACCCCCAACACTTGAAAAAGAGACCTTCGGGTCTCTTTTTCTTTACCGTAAGGAGAAGAGAATGGAATTGCTGATCGTGACCGGCATGAGCGGTGCCGGAAAGACACAGGCTTTGCGCAATCTGGAAGATATCGGCTACTACTGTGTGGACAATCTGCCCCCGCAGCTTTTGGCCTATCTTCTGGACTCTGATTATGAAAGCGGCATGGTTCGGGAAAAGACCGCGGTGACAGTGGATATCCGCAGCCAGGTCCTGCTGAACCGCGTGGATCTGATCCGAGCCGGCCTGGCCGAAAAAGGGGTGGAGACCCGGATCCTGTTCCTGGAGGCCGGCGATGAGGCGATCCGCCGGCGCTACAAAGAGACCAGACGGCTGCATCCCCTGATCCAGCACGGAAAGGCGCAGACACTGTCGGAGGCGATCGCGCTCGAGCGGGAGCAGCTGCAGGCCTTGAAGGAAATGGCGGACGTCGTGATCGACACCTCCAATCTGCAGACGAAGGAACTCCGGCACTGCATTCTGAACCTGTTCGCACCGGCCGGCATGGAGACGTTAAATATAGAATTCGTGGCCTTCGGCTTCAAGTACGGGATCCTGGCGGATGCCGACGTGGTTTTCGATCTGCGCTGCCTGCCGAATCCATACTATGACGAAAAACTGCGCCTGATGACGGGCGATGATCCCGAGGTGCGCGCTTACGTCATGCAGGGCGAGGACGGACCGAAACTCTTCGAAAAGCTCCTGGATCTGCTTCGCTTTTCCATCCCCCTCTACCGGAAAGAGGGCAAGTCCAGACTGGTGGTGGGCTTTGGCTGCACCGGCGGCCAGCACCGCTCGCTTGCCTTTGCGGGCATGATGCAGGAAGCGCTGGAAAAAGAATACCCCGGCATTCAGCTGATCTGCCGGGATAAAGATGAAAACCGTTATGAGGTGAGCAGAAGATAAGAAAAAGGCTAAGCCGCTCATTTCGGCTCAGCCATCCCGCGTCCTTAGACGCGTCTTAATCCGTCTGTTCCCGGCTCTATCACCATCGAATAATTTGTATGATAGATCACCATGCCCGGCTTGTAATGCCCGGGCTTTTTTAATTCCTTGCGGCGGGTATAGTCCACCTCTGTCTTGGCGCCCCTGGGAGCGGAAGAATACCAGGCGGCCAGGGCGGCAGCATGTTCAAAGGCGGCATCCGAGAGCTCTTTTCCGCCGCTCTTGACGATCACATGGCTCCCGGCGATCCCCTTTACATGGAACCACCAGTCGTTTCCGGACGCCTGTTCAAAGGTCACCGCCTCATTCTGAAGATTGTTCTTGCCGACGTAATAGTCAAAGCCTTCCTCACAGACAAAATGCAGGGGTGCTGCGGTTTTGGGGGCCTTCGGGGCCTTTTTGCCGGGCACATTTTTGGCCCGCATATAGCCGCCGGACACCAGCTCGGCTTTGATGATGTTCAGATCCTCTTCGTTTTCAGCCAGGTTCAGGGAGGCTTCCACACTCCGCAGGTATGCCAGCTCGGCATCGGTCTCCTCCATCTGGACGACGGTGGCGTCATAGGTCCGCTTCAGCTTCTGGTAGCGGTCAAAATAGTGCTTGGCATTCTCCTGCGGGGAGAGCGTTTCATCGAGCGGGATCACAACTTCCTTGTCGTTGTCGTAGTAGTTGCGGGCCCGGAGCTCTTTGGCACCGGTCTCCAGGCCGTAGCCGAAGGCCTGGATCAGCTCGCCGTAAAGCTTGTACTTGTCCCGCTTTTCAGCGTCCTTTAACTGCTTTTCCATCAGCTCGCGCTTGCGGGAATCCTTCTCCATGGTCTGATGCAGGATGTGCCGCAGATCCGCAGATTTCTGCCGGATGCGGGAGGCGGCATTCTTTTCTGCATAATAGTCGGAGAGAAGCTCACTCATGCCATCATAGGGCACCGCTTCTTCGGCGGCATAAAGCGTAAGCGGCAGCGCGCTGTATTCGATCAGCTGGCCGTTGTGATAGTAGATGCGCGGCGAAAACGCGCCGTCCCGCACCTGGGCCATTAACGTTTCAAGCGCGTCCAGAAGGCGCTTTTTTTCTTCCTCCCGAAGAGTGGAGGCGGCTTCATCCCCGCTTAGCCTGGCCCGGAGGACCAGCTCTCTTGCCATCTGAGGGCTGATGCCGGTCAGGACTGCATTCAACGCTTTTTCCACGGGACCGTTTTCCGCCGTCAGTTTCTCCAGGAACAGAGCGGGATCCAGGGAAAGGGGAGAGAGCTTCTCCCGGGTGTTCGGGATGAAATAGGTCTTTCCCGGCAGGACCTCGCGGACACTGCTGGTGCCGCTGCCGATGCGCCGGATGGCGTCGGTGATGCGTCCTTCCTGATCGACCAGGATCAGGTTGCTGTGCTTCCCCATGAGCTCCAGGATCAGGCGGACCTGAACGAGATCCCCCAGCTCATTCATATGCTCCGCCGTCAGTACGATCACCCGCTCCAGGCCGGGCTGGGTGACGGAAAGGATCCGGCCGCCGGACAAGTGCTTGCGAAGCAGCATTAAAAAGCCGGGTGCCTGGGCCGGTGAGGGAAGATTGTTCTCCGTCAGGTAGGCAAGCGGGAGGGAAGGATTGGCAGAAAGAAGGAGCCGGTACTGGTTCCGCATATTTTTCACGGTCAGGAGCACGGCGTCCGTTTCGGGCTGCGCGATGCGGCTGATGCGTCCTTCGGAGAGTTTATCATTCAGTTCCTTGACCAGCGCGGCGACGCTGATGCCGTCAAATGCCATGGTATATCCTCTGATTTCAATATTTGTGAGTGTAATCAACGAAAATATATACGAGAAACAAGAGGAAACAGACTGTCTCGCTCTTGACTTTCCGCGTCTAACGATTATAATATAAAAGGTTGAATTTGTGAATCCATTTCATGATTTTATTATACCATCAGGAGGTTGAAACTTATGGCAAGAGCAAGAAAGACCATGGATGGCAATACCGCTGCGTCACACGTATCGTACGCATTCTCGGATGTAGCGGCCATTTACCCCATAACCCCTTCTTCTCCCATGGCCGAAGTCGCGGACAGCTGGGCAACCGAAGGCCGCAAGAACATTTTCGGTCAGGAAGTGAAGATCATGGAAATGCAGTCCGAAGCCGGTGCGGCCGGTGCGGTGCACGGATCTCTGGTATCCGGTGCGCTGACCACCACCTATACCGCTTCTCAGGGCCTGCTGCTCATGATCCCCAACATGTACAAAATCGCCGGCGAAATGCTGCCCTGCGTTATTGACGTTGCGGCACGTACCATCGCGACCCACGCCCTGTGTATCTTCGGTGACCATTCCGACATTTACGCCTGCCGTCAGACCGGCTTCGCCATGCTGTGCGAATCCAACGTCCAGGAAGTCATGGACCTGACCGCCGTGGCGCACCTTTCCGCTATCAAAGGCCGTGTCCCCGTCCTGAATTTCTTTGACGGTTTCCGCACCTCTCACGAGCTGCAGAAGATCGAAGTCTGGGACTATGACGATCTGGCGGACATGCTGGACTGGGATGCCGTTCAGAAGTTCCGCAACGAAGCCCTGAACCCCGAGCACCCTTGCCAGATGGGCTCCGCACAGAACCCGGATATCTTCTTCCAGGTCCGTGAAGCGGCCAACCAGGCCTACGCCGCCTTCCCCGCTGTTGTGGAAGAATACATGAACAAAGTCAATGCCAAGCTGGGCACGGACTATAAGCTGTTCAACTATCACGGCGCACCGGATGCCGAGCACGTCATCATTGCCATGGGCTCCGTCTGCGATACTATCGACGAAACCATCGATTACCTCCTGGCCCGCGGCGAGAAGGTCGGCCTTGTCAAGGGCCGTCTGTACCGTCCGTTCAGCCAGAAGCACCTGCTGGCGGCTCTGCCGGAGACGGTGAAGACCATCAGCGTCCTTGACCGTACCAAGGAACCGGGCGCCATGGGCGAACCGCTGTACATGGATGTCGTCACCGCGCTGCGCGGCACGAAGTTCCACGATGTGACCATCCGTCACGGCCGTTACGGCTTAGGCTCCAAGGATACCACCCCCGGCCAGATCGTTGCCGTTTACCGCAACAAGGACAAGGAAGAATTCACCATCGGTATCGAAGATGATGTCACCGGTCTGTCCCTGCCCGTTGTGGAGGATCCGAACACGCAGCCTGCCTCTACCATTTCCTGCAAGTTCTGGGGTCTGGGTGCGGACGGTACCGTCGGTGCCAACAAGAACTCCATCAAGATCATCGGCGACCATACGGATATGTATGTTCAGGCCTACTTCGAATATGACTCCAAGAAGTCCGGCGGTCTGACCATTTCGCATCTGCGTTTCGGTCATGCCCCCATCAAGTCCACCTACTACATCAACAAGGCGAACTTCGTGGCCTGCCACAACCCTTCCTACGTCCATAAGTACAACATGGTTCAGGAAGTCGTGGACGGCGGCAGCTTCCTCCTGAACTGCCCTTGGGATCTGGAAGGACTGGAAGAGCACCTGCCCGGCCAGATGAAGCGCTATATCGCGGAGCACAACATCAACCTCTACACCATCGACGCCATCAAGCTGGGCCAGGAGATCGGTCTGGGCGGCCGCGTGAACACCATTCTGCAGGCAGCCTTCTTCGTCATCTCCGGCGTGATCCCGCAGGAAGACGCCATCCGCTACATGAAGGATGCGGCGACCAAGTCCTACTTAAAGAAGGGCGAAGACGTTGTCAAGATGAACCATGACGGTATCGATGCCGGCGCCAAGGCCTTCCACAAGGTCGAGATCCCCGCTTCCTGGAAGGATGCGAAGGATGAGCCGCTCTTCGAGCTGGCTGAAGGCACCCGCGAAGATGTTGTCAAATTTGTCAACACCATTCAGAAGCCCATCAACGCTCACGACGGCCACAACCTGCCTGTTTCCACCTTCCTGGATTACAAGAACGGCGCGACCCCGTCCGGCGCGGCTGCGTTTGAAAAGCGCGGCGTTGCCGTCAATATCCCGGTCTGGGATCCGGCTAAGTGCATCCAGTGCAACTTCTGCTCCTATGTCTGCCCGCACGCCGTCATCCGTCCGGTGGCTTTAAATGCGGAAGATGTTGCGAACGCTCCGGAAGGCATGCCGATGAAGGATTTAAACCAGATGCCTGGTTACAAGTTCTCCATGACCGTGTCTGCCATGGACTGCATGGGCTGCGGCTCCTGCGTCAACGTCTGCCCGGCGCCCGGCAAGGCCATCACCATGAAGCC